>CAYXKM010000160.1:0-35329 GCA_964465665.1 uncultured Woeseiaceae bacterium | reverse complement strand
ACACTATCGGAATCGTTACAGGCAAGACTTTCGACGGTGGCAATGTCAGTTTCGGCGCCGAGTATGTGAACCAGGAAGAGGCTTACCAGAGTGACGCTCCCTGGGCCTTTTTTCAGAACTCGTATTACATCTATCCGGAAGGCTGTGAGAATCAGGTAACGGCACCCTATGATGGCAGCGGCGACGGCACCACCAGCGGCTGTTACCCAATTGGTTCATCCCGTATCCCGCAAAGCTACCTGCAGTTTTTCAGGGCTCGCGTTACGGACGCTAACGGCGTTCCGCAGCCGGGCGATTATCCGGGCCACGGCCTGTTCCACATTGGCACGCCGGCAGGAGCGCCCTACGAGGCAGGTACGCTGACCCCAGGATTCCCAGGGGCGTACAACTACGCGCCGGTGAATTACATACAGACGCCATACGAGCGGACCAACATCTTTGCGGAAGCACATTTCGATGTAACGGAAACCGTGCGATTCAACACGTCGGTTCGCGGTAACTTCCGTGAGTCTTCGCAGGAGCTGGCGCCGTTGCCGTACACCCCGGGTGATCCGTTCTACAACGGTTTCTTCACCAACCCTGTAACCGGAGCAACGACCGCTTACTCGGGAATCTCGGAGGACAACTACTACCTGCGGCAGGCGATCGACGATTACAACGCCGCGAACGGAACCGCGCTGGCATATGAGCCGGTAATCGATGCGCGACGTCGCATGATCGAGACCAATCGCCGGTTCGAACAGTCCATTACGCAGTACCAGGTTTTTGCCGGTTTCGAGGGCACTTTCAACGAGCTCGACTGGGAAGTGTTTTATAACACAGGCTACCGCAGCCGTACGGACAACGACCTCGGGCAGTTCTCCGGTGCGCGATTGTTCAATGCCCTCGGCCCATCGGCGGATCTGAACGGTGACGGCCAGCCCGAATGTTATGGCGACATCAACGATCCAAACACCATTATACCGGGCTGTGTGCCGTTCAATATGTTCGGCGGTGGCACGGTGGACCCGGTGACTAGCCAACCTGCGATCACGACTGTGACCCAGGACATGCTCGACTATGTTTCGGCTGACCTTGTAGATACTTACACCAACAAAATGGAAACGGCCGGGTTCAGTATTTCCGGATCGGCATTTGAGTTGCCGGGCGGGCAGATGGGCTGGGCAGCCGGCTATGGCTACTGGTCGCAAAACTTTGTTTACGCGCCGGACTCCGGCAAGCAAACTGGTGCTGTAACGGGTAACGTGGGTGCTGGTACCGACGGTTCACTGTACAACAACAGCGTGTTCGTCGAGGTCCTGCTGCCGCTGTTCGACAATGGCACGCAGTCTCTCGATGTCAAGGCCGGTGGCCGCTACGACGACTGGAATGCGTTCGACTCAGAAGCAACCTACATGGGCGGGGTCGAGTTCCGGGTGCTGGAAAGCGTGAAGTTGCGCGCAACCGCGAGTTCTGTGTTCCGCGCCCCGACTATCAGCAATTTGTTCGGCGGCCAGGTGGATAGCTTCCCAACCTACTCGGATCCGTGCATTCCGCCGGTGGGCGACCCTTTGCCACCGGGGTGCGCACAACTAGGCGTGCAGATCGACAGCCAGGTCCGCTCGCGAGTCGGTGGCAACCCCGACCTGCAACCGGAAACCGGCGAGACCTTCACTGCAGGCGTCGTCTGGACGCCGGAATTCGGTGAAAGCGATTTGTCGTTCACAGTCGACTACTGGCAGGTGGACATTGAGGACGGCATCAGCTCACTCGGCGTTCAGTTCACCCTGGACCAGTGTTACCTGAACCAGGACGCAGAATCCTGTGCCAAGATCACGCGTGCTGCTGACTACAGCATCTCTCAGATTTTGGACGGCGATATCAACGTGGCGGATCAGGGAGCGAGAGGCATAGACACCGAAGTGCGCTGGAACATGGATTCGGGCATTGGCCAGTGGGAGGCAGCGCTGCTTTGGTCGCACCTGCTGGAACGCACCAAGACCCCGAAGCCAGGCGATCCTGAGGACGATTTGTCGGGACGCTATACCGATCCGACTGCAGAAGACGGCGGGGCGTATGCCACGGACAAGCTCAATTATTCCTTGCAGTGGATGCGTAGCAACTTTTCGGTGGGCTACCTCGGTCAGTACATCAGTGGCCTGGATGCCGATACCTTCTGTAATTGCGGCGCAGGCAACCAGCCCGACGGCAGCTACATCCAGGATATCGATTCGATGCTGTACCATGACCTGGTTGCGAACTACACGTTCACAGAGACCGGTACTTCAATTGCAGCAGGCGTCACCAACCTGACCGATGAGGAACCGCCATTCATCGAAGTCGGCTTCAATGCTTCGACGGACCCCTCGACGTACCGGATGTTCGGACGCGGGTACTATGTCCGCCTGACGCAGACCTTCGAATAGGCAGTTTCAGAAGCCACGCAAGTGGTGATTTGAAGACCCGGAGGCCACCTCGAATGAGGTGGCCTCTTTTTTTGTCCGCTTGATTCCGTGTTGCGGGCGGTGCCCGAAGCACGGACTTCAGGATCGATATTGCTGGGCCAGAGACGTATTCAGTGCGGCTGCGAGCACGCGCGCCCTGAAAGTATGCGTTGCCGACCCTTCATTACTGGCGAGCGGTATGTGGACCTGCGGGATACGCAGATCCCGAATGAGTTTCTCGAAGTATGGCCATCCGGCCTCGCCTTGTCCGTGCAGTAACCAGAGACGGCGCCATTCGGAACGAAACTCGAGCATGGTTTTCTCGAAATTGGACTGAACCGGACCGCTGTTGGCTGGATGTGCCCGCATGTCAAAGACAATGTCGCTGACAAGCGCATCGACTTCGCCGGGGTGCATGACCAGCGGGGCGTTAAACTGCTCCGTGAGGATGGACACCTGCTTGCCTTCCTCGAAGGGGACGAACGTATCGTCAATGCTCGCCGGCTTAATTTGCCGTTCCGAACAGCGCCATTCTGATGCACCAACAAGATTCCAGAAATTCGCGGACCCGGCGGTATCGATGACCAGGTGCACCCGGTGCAGGTCCGACCGGTTGTCGACACTGTGCTTCTTCCATGAATCGAAAATCCAGGCTTCGCCTGCGGCCATGTGCACATGTCTTGAACCACAATTGAATTTCACTTGCGGATTGGTAATGACGGGTATGTGAATTCTCACCCGGGTGTACCAGTGGTAATTGACGTCCCGGTGCTCGGGGACCGAGCAATGTGCCCCAAGTCCCATGAGGCGCGAACGGCCGAAAACTTCGTTGAACGACGCAATGACCTGCCTGATATACGGCGATCTATCCAGTTTTTCGGTGACTTTCATGGGTCCGTTGAAGTCATCGTTCATCTCGCCGCGAACGGAGATCAACGGTATCGCGGTATTGCCCTCATAGCCCTGCACGTGGGGCAGCCATTCCGCCGGGTCAAAAGCGAGTACCTCCTGTTTTAGCTGTTCGTGATCGAACCGGCGAGCCAGCCGCACGAACTCGGTCGGGAGTCTCACAGGCTTGCACCCGACTGCCGCCGGTCCCCGTGGCAATGCTTGAATCGTTTTCCGGACCCGCAATGACAACGGGCATTGCGACGCGACGAATCGGCAGCGGATGCGGGATCTGTTACGTCTGCACCCCCATTAACTCTCGTCAGCGCCGGATCTATGTTCAGGTCGAATTCCTCATCAGGCAAGTCAGGCACCGCCTCCCGTATGAATTGCACGGTTTCGACAACATCCGGCAGGACCTCGGCAAGGGCGCGCGCATTTTTGTGCCATTTGCCCGGTTCCGGCATCGTCACTGTGTAACGGGATGGCTTTAGTTTATTCTCCGACAGGCTGGAGATGATGCCGTTCGGTGACACATCGCAGAATGCACACAAACGCCGCGCCGTCTCGCTGGGACTGAGTACCTGCTGGCCGTAACTCACTGCGGTCCACCGATCCCTGTCCAACCGGCCCAGTTCCCGCAAGATCGCTGTATTGGCTGCCTTCCACTGAAATGCCGCGATTGTGGCGACCGACGAGGCGTGATGCTGTTGCCAGCCCGGCGGCAAGAGCAGTGACCATGGCGCGCGCCTCCCGGGAAGATTCCTGTAGGTAACAAAACGGCCCGAATGCCAGGCCTCGATCATGCTGCTGATACTCTCACGGGGATTGCGGTAGAGATAAATGAACATCGAGTCGGGGAATATCTCGTTGAGCAGCGAAACCCTTAAGGCATTTTTCGGTGTTTTCTCGAGGAGACGTGGAAGGACACTCTCTGATCCCGGGAGTGCACGGTACCGGACACCTTGCGAACTTCGCAATTGACTGAGAAAAGCGGCACGAATTTTTGCCACAATTTCCTCTGTGGCATCTGCAGCGAAAAGAGCATTGGAGTCGCAGGAGCCGGAATTCGGATTGAATTGCCGAATACCCTCGAAGACGCCGTGACTCTCACCGCCTATAGTCCAGAAATCCGCACTGTTGGCCAGCGTTTCGAAAAGCAGCGTACTGCCAGACCGTGGTGCAGAGAGTAAAATCACTGGTCGATCGAAGGGATATTCACCATTTTCTGCGCGCATGATCGAATTGTCCGTAGTTTGCATGGTCAGTGCCAGCTTGTTCGTGCGCAGTAGTCCCGGTTCGAAAAGCGCGCTAACGAGTGACTGCCGGTAACCAAAGACTATCTGTGTTGATCAGCTCGAACAGTAACGATGCCCTGGATTCGAGTGCATTGCACATCGCATCCCAGTCGCGTTTGCCGTCCGGGTCCAGCTTTTTTTGAAGCTGCGGCTCACGATGTCGGGCTGCTTCCAGTTGCCATTTCATGGCAAAATGCCGGGCGGCTTCTCGTGGCGTTGCTGCCACCGTCGAACTGATGCAGTCGACAGGCGGATCACCGCAGATAACCCAGAAAAAACGATGATTTTCGCCCTGCTCCCGAACCTTGCCGATGACAGTGCTTCGCGGATGTGCCCACGCAGGTCTTGCTTCGAGAAGGATCCCGTCGAATTGGCCGGCCCGGATCAATTCACCGACAGCCTGGTTCAGCCGCTCGCGGCTCCAGGAGACAAGATCGCTGGATACGCTATCCGTGGATTCAGGCACGACCGCCGCATCCTGCTAAGCTTGCTGACTCTTCGCGCATGGCCAATTCACGATGAAAACATCGACAGGAAGTATAACAACCGGGCGAATTTTTGGCGCCAACGCGTCGTCCGGCCGCGCGTGTCCGGCGCTCACCCCGAGCCGTACGGCAGTGGCAACGACGTGAACCCGGGAAGATGACCAGTCAAATAGAGAAGCTCAGCGCACTCGCCCGGCGTGCATGGCCTGCGCAGGACTGGGCAACGGTCGAGGCCTGTGCGGCCAACATACTTCGCCTGAACACGGACAGCGCGGAAGGCCATTTCCTTATCGGGCTGGTCGAAAAGGCAGCCACCCGGCCGATCAATGCTACCCAGGCTTTCGAGAAAGCCCTGCAGCTGGACCCCACGCGTTATGACGCTGCAATCGAACTTGCCGGCCAGCACTCGATCGGCCGACGCAATGCACAGGCTGCCGAGCTGATCGCTCGCTACGAAAACATGTTGGCTAACAGCCCGAGATACCTGGACATGGCAGGTACCGTTTACACGGAGATCGGCCTTGCCGAGAAGGCCTGGCCCTTGTACCAGCGCGCAAACCAGCTCCAGCCTGGCGTGGACCTGTTCATGGCCAATATGGCGTCGTGCGCTGTGCATCTCGGCAAGATCGACGAAGCCAGGGAAGTTTATCTGAAACTCCTTATCCGGTTTCCGCACCATCAGCGCAACAATTACTACTTGTCGCGGCTCGCGAAAGCGGCCGATGACCTGCACATCAACCAGATGAAGGACTTGCTGCAAAAGACAAGGTTGCCACAGGACAAAAATGTCTTTGTTTACTATGCCATAGGCAAGGAACTCGAGGACCTCGGACGCTGGTCCGAAGCTTTCGAGTATTATCGGAAAGCCGGCGATGCGGTCATGAGTGTTGCCAAGTATGACATCGGCGAAGACCTGAAGCTGATCGACACGATCATCGATACCTGCAGCAGGCAATGGCTGAATGACGGAAGCATAGAAACTCCGGAGCTCTACGCGGCGAAAACGCCGATGTTTATTGTGGGATTGCCGCGCACGGGCACGACGCTGACCGATCGCATACTCTCAAGTCACTCAAAGGTCGAAAGTCTCGGGGAGACGCAGTTCATGCAAATGGTGCTGCGCCAGATCAGTGGCGTGTCGAGTGTGGAGAGCATGAATGCTGCGATGATCGAGGGTGCTGCAGCCAAAGACATTGAACAGATTGGCCGCGACTATCTGCAAACAGTGCAATACCGGCTCGGCGATAAACCGATGTTCATCGACAAGCTGCCCTACAATTTTCTGTTCCTCGGATTCATCGCGAAAGCCTATCCGCATGCGCGCATCGTTCACCTGCGACGAAACCCCATGGACAGCTGCTTCTCCATGTACAAGCAGGTCTTCACCTGGGCATACAAGTTCTCCTATTCACTGGAGAATCTCGGCCGGTACTACGTGGCGCACGAGAGACTGCGCCAGCACTGGCTGGAAACCCTCGGGGACAGGGTCATCGAAGTGCAATACGAGAATCTGGTCAAGGATCAGGAGAAGCAAACCCGGATCCTGCTTGATCGGATGGGACTGGAATTCGAGGAAGCTTGCCTCGATTTCGAACAAAACAAGGCAGCCAGTACCACGGCAAGTTCGGTACAGGTTCGTGAAAGGATGCACAGCCGCTCGGTTGATCGCTGGACGCACTTTGCGGAGGAACTGCAGCCGCTCAGGTCATACCTCGAACAAAATGGAATCAGCATTGCGTAACGGGCACTTGCCTCTGTACAAAACCAGTCGACTGCGAGATACCAGTGAAGCCGACCAACCGCAAGGATGAACTCAGCATCAGGGCCAGGACCCTGGCCCGGGCAGCCGACTGGGCGGCCGTCGAAGCCTGCGCGCGGCAGATCCTGAAGCTGGACAAGGACTGCGCCGAGGGTCATTTCCTGTCCGGCCTTGCTGCCAAGGCACGATCTCGTCGCGAGGCCGCGGAAAAATCGTTTCTCCGGGTTTTGAGAAAGGATCCGCGCCGTTATGACGCGGCAATGGAACTAGCCGATATGCATTCCAGGGTACACCGCAACGTCGATGCAGTGGCGCTCCTCGACAAGTTTGTGCCGCTGCTTGGCAACAGCCCTCTGTATCTCGATATGGCGGCGCAGACGCTTGCCCGGCTGGACCTGCATGAGAGGGCGTGGCCGCTGTACAGGGCAGCTTGCAACCTGCAACCGGAGATCGAACGGTTCCAGTCCGGTCTTGCCGAAAGCGGCGTATTTCTTGGGAAAACCGGGGAGGCAAAGGAAATTTACGAGGCACTGCTGCGGAAACACCCGGAGCACCAGCGGTATCACTATCAGTTGAGCAAATTGGCGAAAGCTGAGGACTCTCGGCACGTCGAACAAATGGAGTCGGTTCTCAATTCGTCGGTGCTGCCGCCGCCAAAGAACATTTTTCTGTATTACGCACTGGGCAAGGAACTCGAAGACCTCGAGCGCTGGGAGGAAGCATTCCGTTACTACGAAATGGCAGGGAACGCAGCAAAAAGCGTGTCACCCTACGACGTCAGTACCGACCTCGTTCTTATCGAAACCGTCATGAGCGCTTGCGATGAACGCTGGATGCATTCGGCACCTGCCGGGCCGGGCTCGCGAAGCGCGGGGAAGATACCGATATTCATCGTCGGTTTGCCACGCACTGGCACGACACTGACGGAACGGATCATCGGCAGCCACTCGCAAGTACGGAGCATTGCTGAAACATTTTTCATGCAAATGGCGGTGCGCCATGAGAGTGGCGTGAAAACCGGCGTTAACATGAGCCCGGAAATCGTCAATGCAGCTGCGCAACGGCCCCCTGCGAACATCGCCGACCGCTACTTCGATGCGGTGCGGTACAAATTTGGCGACGAGCCGATGTTCATCGAGAAGCTGCCAGAAAATTATCTCTACCTCGGCTTCATCGCAAAGGGCATGCCGGACGCACGCATGGTGCATCTCAGGCGACATCCTCTGGATGCCTGTTTTGCGATGTTCAAGCAGTCCTATTTCCGGTATGCGTACACGCTGGACGATGTCGGCCGGTACTACGTCGCGTACAATCGGCTCATGGAGCACTGGCGATCGTTGCTCGGCGACCGGCTGATCGAAGTGACATATGAAGACCTGGTGTCGAACCAGGAACAGGAGACACGCAAGCTGCTTGATCGCCTGGGGCTGGAATTCGAGAATGCCTGCCTCGAGTTTGAGAAGAACACGGCGGCGTCATCCACGGCAAGCGCCGTCCAGGTGCGTGAAAGGGCTCATACCCGGTCAGTCAATCGCTGGCGGCATTTCGAGCGACAGCTTGAGCCGCTGAAAGCCTACCTCGGGGCGCAGGGTATCCCTATATGAATGCCGGCTAGGCGTCGTCATCCCCGGCTGGAGCAATCGAAGCCGTCTCCGGCATCAGGATCCGGACCTCTGCGCCGTCGCTCAGGGTTTCTGCGCCGCGTATCGCAATGCGATCGCCTTCGTCCAACGCCCCGGCAACTGCAATCAATTCACCGTGACTGTCGCCGACTTCGACGAGGATCCGCTCCGCACGATTTTCGTCATTTATGCGGTACACAAACTGTCCGCCCTGCCTGAGAACCAGCGCATCGCGTGGCACGGCCAGTGAAAGTTCACTGGAACGAATGGGCACATCGACGCTGACCAGCTGGCCGACCGTCCAGGCGCCCGTCGCATGCTCCGGCAGATCGATAATGGCCTCGAAGGTCTGCGAGCGAATATCACCGGTAGGCACCAGTGCCCGGACACGACCATCGTAACTGTCATCCGATGTGTTGACGCGTATGGCATCACCCACGACGGTGCGCGAGAGATGTTTCAACGGGACGAAAGCGCGGACCTCAAGGTTACGCAGATCCGTCAGACGAGCCAGCATTTCACCTCGGGCAACTTCCTCGCCTTCGCGGCGCACTCGTTCGACGACGACGCCGGAAAAATTAGCGCGCGTCTCCGATCGCTGTATCTGCTCATCGATCTGCCTGATGCGCACGCGAGTAATATTGGCATCGCTCAGCGCCAGGTCACGATTTGCTTCGGTTTGTTCGAGTTCGAACTCCGAGACCAGGTTCGATCCGCCCAACTCACGTTGTCGGCGCAACTGGCTCTCGAGCTGGCGCAGACTGATCTCCGCCCGCTGCAGTAATGCTTCCTGTTCGGCGCGCAGCAACAGCAACGTTGCCTGGTCGATGCGAGCGACTACATCTCCTTTCTCGATGATCGTTCCGGGTTCGGCCACCATGCTCAACCGGCCGGCAACGCCGGCCGTAATCTGCACTTCGTTGCGACTGTAAATGGTTCCAGGTACCGAAACTGTCGGCGTAACCTCGGCGCGAACGACCTCCGCCACCTGAACTATCCTCGCGGGTGGTTGCTGCGCCGTTGCCGCCCAGGGAATCAAAGTTGTCGCAGTGATGGTCGCTGCGACGCGAGCCATGCGGAATATCCTAGGCATCGGCTGGAACTCCTTGGTTTTCGACAAATCCCCTGCGCCGGGATCTTTGGGTCCACCAGTCCGCAATCGGCGGCAATCGCAGGAAACTGGGTATGAGCAACAACGTGAAAATTCCTGACAGGACCATGCCGCCGATGATGACGGTCGCAAGGCCGCGGTAGATCTGCGATCCGACGCCCGGGATCAGCATCAGCGGCAGCATGCCGAAAATACTGGTCAGCGTGCTCATGTAAATCGGCCGGGCGCGCAATCGTATCGCTTCTGCGACTGCCTCGCTTCTTTCAAGGCCTGCCCGTTGCCCATCACGCATTTGCATGACCAACAGGATGGCATTGTTGACGACGAGCCCGAGCAGGATGATGAATCCGATCATGGTCAGGAGGTCCATCGACTGCGGCGTGAACAGGTTCATTGTTCTCAAAGCCATAACGCCGCCGGCAACGGCGAGCGGCATGACCATCAGCACCAGCAGGCTGTCGCGCAGCGAACGGAACATCGCCGCGAGTATGAAAAACAGTATCGTCGTTGCGAGTATGAGGTTGGTACCCGTCTGCGCGAATGCTTCTTCGAGACGATCCGCAGTTCCGCGATACTGCAGGCTGACACCGGCCGGCAGGATCTCCCTGATCCTCGGCCCGACGACGTCCTGCAGGGTGTCCAGTGCTTCCTGCACCGTCATCTCTTCAGGCGGTGTGACACTCAAAGTCAGCGTTCGCTGTCCGTCGACCCGAAGGAGCTGTGACGGACCGACCGTGCGGCGAATCTCCGTCAGTTCGCCGAGTGTCTGTATCCCCGCCAGCGGCGTCGCGATGGGAATGTCGGCGAGCTCTTCCGGAGATCGCCACGTCGGGCCCCGCAGTATCATGTCGAGGCGGTCGTTGCCGTCAAAATATTCGCCTACAAACGTACCACTGGTCGTTGCGCGAATGATGTTTGCCACGGCCGCGCGATCGAGCCCGGCTGCGGTTATACGGCGATCTATGGGAACAAGCTGCAGTTCCGGCTCGGCAACCTCCAGTCCCGGTATCGGCCTCACCTGGGCCCCGGCAATGGCTTCGTTGATTATCCCCATGCCCTGAACGGCGACCTCCGCCAGGGCCTCGATGTCCGGTCCCTGTATATCGACATTGATGCTGCGGCCGCCGTCGAACCCGAAGTTCAGGAGCGACGAGCGCTGCACGAAAGCCTGCGTATCGGGCAGGTCGATCAGGACTTCATCGCGCACGATATCGATCATTTCTTCGATGCGGGCGGGATCCTGCGGATAAATGAAAAGTGCATTGAACGTGCCGAAAGCCGACAGGTTGTAGCCGCGGATGTACGGCTGTTTTTCGTGATCCATGTAGGGCTTCAGCCGCTGCACGATCTCCCCGGCAATCTCGGTTTTCAACATATCCACGGTGCCGCCGGGGGGCATGTTGAAAAATGCATTCAGCGAATCGGCCGGCGCCTGTGGCAGCAGGTTGGCTTTCGGCATCAGCAGGAAAATGGCGAGCAGTGATCCACCGAGTATTGCACCAATCCAGGTACGGCAAAGCATGGGTGTTCGTGTAAGGCGCATTGCCGTTTCAGTCGTCCAGCCCCACCAGCGCTTGCACGGATCGACGTGCGCATCCCTGAGGAAATAGACTGCAGCAACCGGCAAGGCGGTTATGGCAACGAGGAAAGATGCCATCACGGCAACGGCCAGCGTCAGTGCAAGGTCCTCGAACAACTGCCCTTCCATGCCTTCCATGAACAACACCGGCAGGAAGATGGCGACGCTCGTCACTGTGGACGCGAAAAGAGCACCGGTGATCTGCCGCGTCCCTTTGCTCACGGCCTCATGGATGGGCATGCCGTCCTGGCGACAGCGAACGATGTTCTCCAACGTGATGATGGCTGCATCCATGACCAGGCCCACCGCGAACGCAAGTCCGGCGAGCGAGATGACGTTGAGCGACTTGTCGAAGACCGACAACGCGACGAATGCAACCAGCAGCGACAACGGCACGGTTGCAGCGACCAGCAGGGTCGCGCGCCGGTTGCGCATGAGAAAGTAAAGTATGCCGACGGCCAGCACCAGGCCAAGGCCGAGATTGCTGCGGACCAATGTAATTGCCCGGCGGATATGCACTGAAGCGTCGAAACTAAGGTCGATCTCGAGCCCGGCCTCGGCAAGCGGGCCGGCGTTCAGTTCGACGATGGCTTCGTTTACGCCATCGAGGATCGATACCGTGTTGGCGTCGTATTCCCGCTGCACCGTAATGTAGTAGGCAGGAAACCCGTTTCTCAACGTGAAACCGTCCTGTTTTCGCGGCACGATTTCGACGTCTGCCACTTCGCTCAGGCTGATCGGCCGCTCTCCGCTCCAGCCTACGATCAACTGACTGAGATCGTCCGGTTCGAACTGCCCGACGAATCGCACCGTGTACTGGCGGCGCCCGACATCCGCAAAGCCGCCAGACGAATCAGTCGCGCGGGAAATGATCGAAATGATGTCGCTGACCTGGATGCCGAGCGCCGCAGCGCGATAGGAATCAAACACGATATGTACTTCACGCGGCTGCTCGCCCTGCAGTTCGACCCGCGACACGCCGGGAATCCGGGCAAGGCGCGGCTCGACGGCGTCTTCTATCAATTGCTGGTAATTGGCGAGTTCCTTGTCGGGATTGTCAGGCAACACCCTGACGAGCAACGAAGCCGCGCCCGGTGTCTGGCCGCCGCCACCGGCAAATACCTGCGGTTCTATGG
Organism: uncultured Woeseiaceae bacterium; assembly: GCA_964465665.1. GTDB lineage: Bacteria > Pseudomonadota > Gammaproteobacteria > Steroidobacterales > Woeseiaceae > JAKEGN01. Next base: position 23,028 of record CAYXKM010000160.1, on the reverse strand, counting down.
CATCCGCCGGTCGCGGTGGCGCCTGGTTGAGATTGTTGATGACGTCGAGCTTGGCCGTCTGGATGTCGGTGCCTACGGCGAAGGTCAGGTTGATGAAGCCTGCCCCGCGGGTAACGAACGAGTTGATGTTGGTGAGCCCCGGCGTGTTTTTCAGCACGTTCTCCTGCGGCTCGATGATGCTTGCTTCCATTTCTTCGGGCGCTGCAGCGCGCCAGAAGTTGGCCACACTGATCTGGGGTTCCTCGATGACGGGCAGCAACTGTATCGGCAGCCGGCCTATCGAAATTGCGCCGAACAGGACAATCAGAGCGACGACGACAGCAACGGACGGCCAGTGCCGCGTACTGAGATCCGTGAGATTCATGTTCTTGTCCGGCTCCCCCGAGTGAATCCTTGAGACTAAGGGGATGCCTGCGAGTTCATGCAGAGTCGCAGCCGGGGTTGAGATTGGAATGAGTCTATGGCTGTAATTCAGCCACTTGTACGCGCCATCGTTTTGCAACGTTGACCGCAAGGCGCATAATGCGCCGGGACTGTCTCAATTAAAAGGTAATAAAACCAATGAGTTATGAGTGGCATGACGTGCTCGGCATCATCGGCGTGGCGATGGTGCTGCTACTTTACTTTTTGCTGCAGTCGGAACGCGTACTGGCCACGTCGCCGGCATTCTCGCTGGGCAACGCCATAGGCGCCGGGCTAATCCTCGTGTCACTGATCCAGCAGTTCAACCTGTCCGCGTTTATTGTCGAAGCAGCATGGCTGCTGATCAGTCTTTACGGACTTGCGCGAAACCTGCGTCGGTCCGGATGAGATTCACACCGGGTCGCCTGCAATGCAGGCTCCTACAACCGCGCTTCGGGCGACGCGGGCGTCGAAAGAGTTTGTAGGAGCCTGCATCGCAGGCGACCGACGATTTAACGAACGCTGCGCGGGATTTCCTCGTCCAGCATCAATGCCCGCACGTATTTGACCGACGGTGATCCGTAGGACAGCGCCTGGTCATGATAACGGCGCAAGGTGAATTCATCGCCCCAGGCACTCTCGATTTCGCGGCGCATGTCAATGTGCTCCTGATAGCCGACGAAATAGGTCGACAGCTGTGTTGAGGAAAGCTGTGCCCGAATCCATTTTCCGGCCGCTTCACGTTCTTCCTGGAAGCCGCCCTCGATCATCAGCTTCATCGCCGCTTCACGAGTCATGCCGTCGACGTGGATAGCCTGGTCAATGATGGCGTTGGTAATGGAACGCAGATACCACTTCAGGTTGATGAGACGCATCAGCAGGTTGCCGTCGAGATAGCCTTCGTCGATCATCACCCTTTCGGCATAAACTGCCCAGCCTTCGACGAACGGTCCCGACCACAGCACTGATCTCAGTGTCGAAGGATAGCGATTGCTCAGCGCCAACTGCAGATAATGACCGGGCATCGCCTCGTGGATGGTCAAGTCCTGAATCGACAGCAGGTTGTATTCGCGAAGAAAAGACCGGACCTGCTCGTCGGTCCAGTCGTCCGGCAGCGGTGCGACAGCGTAGAAGGTTTTCTGGCCGCGATCGAGTGGGCCAGGCGGGTCCAGGTAAGCCACGGATACGCCGCGCTGGAATTCCGGCATTATGATGATGTCGATCGGATCATCTGGCACCGTAACGATGTTTCTTTCCCTGACGAAGTCGGTGGCCTGCTGCAGGTTCTGCCTGGCGATCTCGACTATCCCGTCGCGATCGGGAAGCTGTTGATAGGCCTGCTCAAGCGCGGCACGAATGATGACCTGTTTGTAAGATTCGTCCGGCTGATCGGGGAAACTCGAATAGGGATGTTGTGCAGCGTATACGGCCTTCGCAATCGCATACATCTCGTTTCTGACCGCGTCGTACTCATTCTCGGCTCGAAGCCGGATCTCACGCCGGGTCAGCGGTGAATTCAGTGTCAACTTCAGCTTCTGGTCAAAAAGGTTTGCACCAATACGGAATTCACCGGTAGCTGCCGGAAGCAGCTCTTCTTCGAGCCAGTTCTGATGTTCCGCGACGGCATTCCTCGCGGTCTCGATAGCGGCCTCAAGCCGCGCACGGGACGGCGGCGCAAGCGCATCAAGATTCGGTGCCACCATCGTATCGATGATGGAATTCAGCCCGGGATTTTGTTGTATGGCCGTTTCAGCATGAATCTTCGGCACGCGCGCAGGCTCGATCGCACTGCGAGATTGCTGCAGGAACCGCGGCAACTGTTCCAGGCGCGACGCAGCGTTTTCGAGACGCGTTGCCAGCGGCGCGAAGTCACGCGCCATGAGTCCGTAAATTGCACTGCCGGAGAGATTTACGTAAATCATGGGGTTCCATGCCCATTCGGCAAACTTCTCCAGGTTCCACAGGTTCGAATCGATATCGAGCAGGAGCAGGTCTGCGTCCACCTGTTTGGCGCGGGACAGTTCGTTCCAGTCAATGTCGGCAAGTTGGCGGCGGAAATCCTTGTAGGTTTTGGCACGGCGCTCTCGCGCAGCAAGATTCACCTGGTCCAGTTGATCGTCATGCCGATGATCGCCGATCAGTGTCGCGTTCACCGGTGACAGCCCCGGCAGGGACTCCAGGTAGTCTGTCGCAAGCTTGTCGAAAGCCGCATCCGCAGACGTCTCGGCCAGAGCGGTAGTACTGCTCACAAACAACATCAGCATGGCCGGGACGCTCATGAATCGACACTGCTGTCGCACTGAGTCCTTGGTCAGCATGAAGCACTCCTCAGAACAGGGATCCGGATTTTTGCGAACCTTATCATGGAGGTGGTTACCGGGCAGCTGTAATATTCGCCGTTGGCCAGGAGCGACGGGAACAATGCACAGGCTACAGAGGATTTCTGCCGGTTACTGCACGCGCACGTTGGTTGCACTGATGTGCCTGTCGGTTGCGACGGCGGCAGCCGATTCCATCGTTCCGATGGACCCTGTGGAGCGCATGCCCGCATACCTGCTCGAAGTGCCGGAATCGGTGACGGATGTGCTGGTCGCAGACACCAACGCGGCGACACTCTATCGCTTTACGGTTTCAGAGAATCGAATTGTCGCCCAGGATGAGCGCTACATGTCGATCGGCCAGAACGGTGTCGGCAAGCAACGTGCCTGGGACCGGAAGACGCCGCTGGGCGTTTATTTCATCACCAGCAGGCTCGATACGAGCAAGCTGGACGCAAAATACGGAGTTGCCGCGTTCTCGCTGGATTATCCAAATGCGTGGGATCAGTACAGGGAAAGGACGGGCAACGGCATCTGGCTGCACGGTGTTGACCGGAATCTGCCGCGACGGCCTGCCCTGGACACGGACGGCTGCCTTGCACTGCCGAACGATGAATTGCTCTCGCTTGGCCCTCACTTGCGACCGATGGAGACACCGGTCATCGTGGCGCGCGAGCTGCACTGGCTGGATCCGGCCGAAATCGAACGCATTCGCCTCGAGTTGCGCATCGTGCTGGACCTGTGGCGCCAGAGCATGCAACAAGAGGACCTGGTCGCGTACCTTTCGCTCTATGACGATGGGTTCAGACACCGAGGATTGGACAAGGCGGCATGGTCCGCGTTTCGCCTCGGCGCTTTCACCGCGCGTCCCCTGACGGCAGTCGATGTCAGCAATGTCTTGCTGCTGGCGGACCCGGAGGAACCGGATCTCTACATCAGCAGGTTCACCCAGGTGCTGACAGACACAAGCGGGTCGGTCACAACCACAAAGCGCCTATACTGGAAGCGTTATTCGGATGCGCAGTGGCGCATCGTTTCCGAGGACAATGGCTGAAGGCCGGGGCAGCTCAGCGAATCGTTTCCCGCTCGACCAGTTCGTTGATCACTTCCAGTAATTTCGGATATCCACCGGCCTCCGCCGCTCCGGTGCGATATTTCCCATTGACCACGATAGCTGGAACACCGCTGATGGAATATCGTCGCGCAAGGTCCTGCGCAACCCGCAATTTCTGGGCAACTTCAAAGGATTTCCAGGTATTGGTGAAATCGTCGGCGCTTACGCCCTGTCGCGTGAACACGCTCTGAATCGCCGCCTCGGTTGTCATGCGATTGCCGCGTTTGTGATACTCCTCGAACACGGTATTTCGGAACTGCTCGGGGTCTGCAATCTTGCCGTTCTTAACCAGGACTTCTTCGGTGTAATAAAGTTGCGCGTGCAGCATTACCAGCGGATTCCAGGTGGCCGGAATTCGCACGAAGCGCACGCTGGACGGCTTGTTCTCCGACCATCGATTGATATGCGGTTCAAAGTCGTAACAGTGTCCGCATCCGTACCAGAAGAACTCCGCCACTTCGATTTTGTCTGCGCCACCTACGGTGGGTTGCGTCGGCACCATGCGGAAATATTGCTTATTCTCGGTAAACTGCCACTCCCGGTTGACCGGCTGCGTATCGGCTGCAGCGAGAACCAGAGGTTCGTCGGAGCTCTCCTCGATGACTTCTGCCGAAGACTCTTCAACGATTTCAACAGGTTCGTCATCGGCTGTTTGCTCCGGCCGCGCTTCCGGGCTTTCCTCGGCGACCGCCTCTTCTTCGACAGGAGCGGTGTCGACGGTGGTCGGTTCCGGCTCGTCGGCCGAACAAGCTGTGAGCGCAAGGCAGAGGGCAAGCGCAATACTCGTCATGAATTTCATACTTTCCATTCCAGGTTTGAACACAGGATCTGACAGGCTGGTCGAAAAATGGTTTAGTGGCTTTTTGGACGTGCCGGCCACAATACAGGGCTACTTGAGGCCCTGGATGTAGGACGCCAGGTCGGCAATGTCTTTGTCGCTCAGGCGTTGTGCAATGTCTCGCATGACCTTGGTTGGGCCATCCGACTTGCGGGCCCCGCTGGCGTAATCCCGGAGCTGTTTCGCGGTGTAGACGGCATATTGCCCGCGAAGCGACGGGTACGACGCTGCCGGATTGCCGCTGCCGGTCGGACCGTGGCAGGCGAGACACGCCGGAATACCTGCTTCGTCGTCGCCACCTCGATACAACTGTTCGCCGCTGGTAAGGGTAGCGACGTCGGCTACCGGTTTTGCGGCCGGCGCCTGAGACTCGAAATAGACGGCCAGATCACGCATGTCCTGTTCGTTGAGGGCAAGCGTTTGCGCGGACATCAGCATGTCCGAGCGTGTGCCGGTCTTGAACGCCTGCAATTGTTCGTAAGTATAGGTCGAGTGCTGGCCGGCAACGCTCGGCCACATGGGGTTGACGCTGTTGCCATCGGTTCCGTGGCAGGCACCGCAGGTCAGGGCCTTGGATTTGCCGACCTCGGCCGATCCCTCGACGAGATTCGAGGATTGTGCGGCGCCTCCAGCCAGCAGGATGAGCAGTCCGAACGCGGTGAGCTTTTGTGTCATATTCATCAACCGTTGCAGTGACCCGGTGGCAGCGCCACCGTCGTGACAATTTCAAGTGAGTTTTCTGCCGGGTCAGCCCGCGGAGTCGAGTCCCGGATCTGGGTCATTGGCCACATCACCGGCGGCAGGATCCGGCGGGCGGCCTTGCTGCAGGGGGTCGGAGCCGTCACCATAAGCAACCTTTCCGGCCGCACAGCAGCCCCAAATTATACACAAACCGGGGCCTTATCCCATGTCGCTATACCCAGATGCACAATTCCTGCTGAGCGCCAATTCGCCCGGGCAATTCGTCCCGGACGAGGGCCGCGAGGTGGCGGTAGCCGGGCGCTCCAACGCCGGCAAGTCCAGCGCCATCAATGTCATCGTGAACCGCCGGCAATTCGCCCGAACCAGCAAGACGCCGGGCCGGACGCAGCTCGTCAATTTCTTTCATCTTGCCGAAGGACAACGACTCGTTGATCTGCCGGGTTACGGATTTGCCAGCGTGCCTGAGCCCATGCGCCGACACTGGGGCGAGTTGTTGCAGCACTACTTCGAGACTCGCGAGAGTCTGTGCGGACTGCTGCTGGTCGCTGACAGTCGCCGTGGCCTTACCGATTTCGATCGCCTCATGCTCGGTTTTGCGGGGCAGGTTGCGATCCCGGTCCATGTCCTGCTGACCAAGGCAGACAAGCTCAGTCGCGGCAAGGCCGCCAGCACATTGCTCGCCGCGCGCAAGGAACTCGGTGTTGCGGCCAGTGCCCAGTTGTTTTCGGCGCTGGACCGCCAGGGCCTGGACGAGGCACGCTTCGTGCTGCAACGGTTCCTTGCGGGCTGAAAGGCGGTCTGGCCCTGGCTTCGGCCGTTAAAACAAAAAGCCCCGGACCATGACGGTCCGGGGCCAGGAACGCAACCGGCTTGGGGTTGCCGGGTTGCTCGCCCGTCTAGGGAGGTAAACGGGCAAGTGACTAATGCACTCGAAAGCTTTGAACAGAATGAGCATTCTTAGTTCCGAGAAAAACTAACTTACTGAAAAATATAGAAAAATAGCTAGTGCGCCTCGTCCCAGTTGAGGCCGGTACCGGTGTCGACCTGCAATGGCACGCGCAACGACGCAGCGCGGCTCATGAGGTCCACGACCTGGGCCCTGACGGAAGCGACTGCGCCGGCCTCCACCTCGAACACCAGCTCGTCGTGTACCTGCATGATCATTCGTGCCGGAGGCAGGTCTTTCTGCAACCAGTCGTGAACCGCGATCATCGCTTTCTTGATGATATCCGCGGCCGTACCCTGCATCGGCGCATTGATGGCGCTGCGTTCCGCGTATTGTCGTCTTTGCATGTTGCGGTCATTGATCTCGGGGAGATAGAGGCGGCGGCCGAAAACGGTCTCTACAAATCCCATCTCGCGGGCAGTTGCGCGTATGCCATCCATGAAATTCTTCACGCCGGGATAGCGTTCGAAATACAGGTCGACGTACTCCTGTGCTTCGCCACGGCTGATTCCGAGCTGCTTCGACAGGCCGAATGCGGACATGCCGTACATCAGTCCGAAGTTGATGGCTTTGGCCGAGCGACGCTGGTCTGCCGTTACCTGGCCCGGTGCGATGCTGAAAACCTCGGCGGCCGTCGCGCGGTGCACATCCTGTTCGTCGGCAAATGCCTTCAGCAATCCCGCATCCCCGGACAGGTGCGCCATGATCCGCAATTCGATCTGTGAATAATCCGCAGCAAGAATCACATGGCCCGCCGGCGCGACAAATGCCTGGCGAATGCGCCGGCCCTCCGGAGTTCGAATGGGAATGTTTTGCAGGTTCGGGTCAGTCGATGACAATCGCCCTGTGGCGGCAACCGCCTGGTGGTACGAGGTGTGCACACGGCCTGTGTCCGGGTCGATCTGCAATGGCAGTTTGTCGGTATAAGTGCTCTTGAGTTTCGCGACACCTCTGTAGTCCAGGATGACGGCCGGGAGTTCATAGTCGGCCGCGAGGTCCTGCAGAACGTCTTCGGCAGTGGAGGGTTGTCCCGTTGGTGTTTTCCGCAAGACGGGCAAGCCCAGTTTGTCGAACAGGATCTCCTGCAATTGTTTCGGCGAGCCAAGATTGAAAGGACCGCCGGCCATGTCGTGAGCCTTGCCCTCGAGTTCCAGCATTTTTTCGGCGAGTTCGCCACTTTGCGTTTTCAGCATTTTGCGGTCGATGAGGACGCCTGTTTCCTCCATGGCAAGCAGTACCGGAACCAGCGGCTGCTCGACGGTCTCGTAGAGTTCCTTCAATGCGGGAGTCTTCTCGAGTTGTGACCACAGGTGCTGATGAAGTCTCAGTGTCACGTCGGCATCTTCGGCCGCGTACGGCGCGGCATCCTCCAGTGCGACCTGGTTGAACGTTATCTGTTTCGCGCCCTTGCCCGCGACGTCCTCGTAGTGAATGGTCTCGATGCCAAGGTAATGCGCAGCGGTGGAGTCCATGTCATGCCTGGTTGCGACGCTGTTCAAGACGTAGGATTCGAGCATTGAATCAAACTGCATGCCTTGCAGCCTGATTCCGTAACGGGCAAAGATGTGTGCGTCGTACTTGAGGTGATGTCCAACCTTCCTGTGCTTCGGATCCTCGAGAAAATCCCGCAGGGACTCGAGGACGGCCGCCCGATTGAGCTGTTCCGGTGCGCCCGGGTAGTCGTGCGCAAGCGGGATATAGGCGGCTTCGCCCGGTGTCACGGCCAGTGAAATCCCGACGAGTTCCGCCTGCATGTAATTCAGGCTGTTGGTTTCCGTATCAATGGCGACCAGGTCGGCCTTGCGAATCCGGGCCTGCCAGCCGTCGAACGCGGATTGCGTCAATACCGTATCGAACTGGCCTTTCTCGCCACTGGCCGGAACGGGCGGAGCTTCTGCAGGCGTCTCTGCCAGGCCGGGTAACTGCCGCAGCAATGACCTGAGTTCGAAGTGCGTATAAAGGGATTTCAATGCCGCAAGGTCAGCCTTGCCGACTTTGAGAGCCTTGGGCTCAACGGGCAGTTCGACATCCTGGACGATGGTTGCAAGCTGGCGCGACAATCGCAGTTGATCGAGATGCTCCCTGAGGCTTTCACCGACTTTGCCGGAAATCTCCGCGGCATTTTCGATGATGGCGTCAGCCGTCCCGTATTGATTCAGCCATTTTGCGGCCGTTTTCGCGCCAACCCGCGGTACGCCCGGAATGTTGTCGGAACTGTCGCCGACGAGAGCCAGGTAATCGATGATTTGTTCCGGGAAGACATCGAACTTTTCCTTTACGGCATCGCGGTCGAGTACGGAGCCGGTCATCGTGTTGACGATGCTCACGTGATCGTCGACGAGCTGAGCCATGTCCTTGTCGCCCGTCGAGATCACAACCTCGAAGCCCTGTTCCACGGCACGCCGGCACAATGTACCTATGACATCGTCGGCCTCGACGCCGTCTATCCGCAACAATGGCAGCCCCATCGCCGGTACGGCATCGAGTACAGGCTGGATCTGTGCGCGCAGATCGTCCGGCATGGGCGGGCGATTCGCCTTGTACTCATCGAACATCTCGTCGCGAAATGTTCGTCCCGGTGCGTCGAATATTATGGCGATGTGATTACCGGATTCCTCTCTGAGCAGCTTGTTCAGCATGCTAAGGACCCCGTGCACGGCTCCGGTCGGTTCGCCTTTCGAGGATGTCAGCGGGGGCAGCGCGTGGAAGGCCCTGTAAAGATACGAGGAACCGTCCACCAGCACGAGTTTCGGCTTGCTCATGTTGGCGCGGGTTTGTTTGGCACGAACAGGCGACGGCTATTCCGGCTGGACTTCGGAATCCTCGTCATCATCTTCGTCTGTCTGGTCTTCGATTTGCTGTTCGACAGCCGGCGCATTCTGCGCCGGTACTTCCGTGCGGATCTCGCTGGGGTTTCCCGGCAGAAACAACGGGCCTTTCTGGCCGCAACCGCCGAGGAGGAGCAAGGGGGTCAGGACGGACAAAACGGCCAGCGGCAGTGCGGATGGTCGAATGGGGGAATTGCTCATGGGGTCGGACCGTAGTCTTGTGAACGTTTCGGATGATATACCAGAAGCAGGCGGATGCTGTCCCGCCTTGCACGAAGACTGCCTATTTCACGTACTTCGCGGCAATGCGGCGGTAGGCCTCGCGAAACGGAATGCGCTCGCTCTTTACCAGCCGGTAGGCTTCCTCGGTAGCTCCCAGGCTTTCGTCCAGCACAATATTCTGCGGCTCGAATTTCAACGTGTCGACGACGTAAGCCATGACATCGAGGCTGTCATTGACGAGATCGATGGCGCGGAATATCGGTGGTTTCATACGCTGCAGGTCTCGCTGGTAGCCAGATGGCAATTTTGACGCAAGCATCAGGCACTCATTGAGGCAGGCGATCGCCGTCGCCGAACCACCACGCACCAGCTCGAGCACGTCAGGATTACGCTTCTGCGGCATTATCGACGATCCGGTCGTGACTTCGTCCGCCAGCCGGACATAAGAGAACTCCTGTGTATAAAACAGCAACAGATCGCTGGCGAGACGGGAAAGGTCCAGCATGACGAGCGAGATCTCGAACAGCAGACCGCTTTCGGCTTTGCCTCGCGACAACTGGACGGCAGTCACCGGATTCTGTGTCTCGGCAAACTCGAGTTTCCGGGTCGTGAATTCGCGATCCAGGTCGAGTCCGGGAGTTCCGTAACCGGCGGCGCTGCCGAGCGGGTTCTTGTTGATGCGGCGCCGTGCTGCCTGCAGCCCTTCGACGGCATCCGCAAACGCCTCGTGAAATCCCTCGCTCCAAAGCCCAACCGACGACGGCATCGCATGCTGCATGTGAGTAGTGCCGGGCAACGGAATCTCACCCTGCCGTCGCGCCAGTTGCTGCAGTGAGCTGCACAGTCCCTTGACGTGCAATGCAATCTCGTCGCACGCGTCCCGCAAATAAAGTCGCAGCGCCGTCAATACCTGATCGTTACGTGAGCGGCCGAGGTGCAGCTTGCCGGCCGCCGCGCCGATGAGATCGCCGAGTCGCGACTCGATCGCCGTATGCACGTCCTCGTCCTGAAGTTCGATGTGCCAGTTACCGGCAGCGTATTCCGTTTGAAGCTGCTGCAATCCGTCGCAAATCAGCCGGCAGTCGTCGTTGCCGAGCAAGCCCTGTGCAGCCAGCATCTCGGCATGGGCTATCGAGCCGAGTACGTCGTAACTGACCAGTCGATGATCGAGCACATGGTCTTCGCCTGCCGTGTAACGCAGAATCCTTTCATCCAGCAGCAGGCCTTTTTCCCAGAGACGAGTCACGTGGCAACTCCTGCAGACGCCTGCTCCGCCGACGTCAGCGCGGCGATATCGTTGACGATCAGCGTTCCGGTGCCCTCGTTCGTGAATATTTCCAGCAACAGACTGTCTGCCAGTTTGCAGGAAATGACGTGCACGCGGCTCACTCCGTTGGCGAGCGCCGCATCTATGGCAGCGGCTTTCGGCAGCATGCCGGCCGAGAGTTTGCCTGCGTCACGGAGTTTTTTCAGCGCCGACCTGTCGATGTACGAGATCAGTGAGCGGGGGTCGTTGACGTCAGTCAGGATGCCGGGAGCGCCGGTGGCGAGGATCAGTTTCTCTGCTTTCAGAGCCGCCGCGATGGAGGCGGCAACCGTGTCGGCATTGATATTGAGGATGGTGCCGTTCGCATCACAGGAGAGCGGGCTGACCACCGGCATCAGGCCGTTGTCGAGCTGCTTGTGCAGGACGCTGGCATCGACGCCATCGATGTCACCGACGAATCCGTAATCGACCGGCAACCCGCCGGATTTCTCGACCGGTGGCCGGCGGTGGGCCCGGATCAGTCCGGCGTCGACGCCGCTGATGCCGACTGCCGGTATCTGCAGGTCCCGGCACACGGCGAGGATGCGGGTATTGATCTGGCCATTCAGCACCATTGTTGCGACATCCAGCGAGGGGCCATCGGTCACCCGCCGCCCCTCTACGAAGCGGGTATCGAGGCCCAGTGCGTCGGCCAGCGCTGTCGATTGCGGCCCGCCACCGTGCACCAGCACCACACGGATTCCAACCTGGTGAAGAATGCCGACCTGTTCCATGAGCAGGCGGGTGCTGTCGATGGTCGCGAAAACCTCACCGCCGGCTTTCAGAACGAAGGTCTTGTGTTTGAACAGTCGGATGTACGGCGCCGCATGCCGCAATGCAGAAACTATCGCCGTCCGGTCCTGGACTGTTCTCACGATTTTCTCCCGAGCATTTGATGCAACACGGCCATTTGCGCCAGCATGCGATTGCGAGCTTCGTGAATGACGACGCTGCGCGGCCCGTCCAGAACCCGGTCGCTGACGACGACGCCCCGACGCACGGGCAGACAATGCATGAAGCGACATCCCGGCGCAGCATTGTCGAACCACGGCTCGTCCACACACCAGTGATCCAGCGTATTGCGCAGATCGCGGTCGCTATTGCGGTCTCCGTAGTATCGGGTCGAAGACCACGACTTGGCATAAATGACCTGTGCGCCTTCCATGGCTTGCCTGCGATCGTCAGTCTCGCGAATGGAGCCGCCCGAGGCCGCAGCGGCGGCGCGCGCTTTTTGCATGATCGGCTCCGGCAGTTCGAATCCGGCAGGCCGCAACACGGTCACGTCCATGCCGCGATAAGCCGCCATGTGCAAAGCCGCGCAGGGAACCGCCAGTGGCAATGCCTTCGGATGGTAGGCCCAGCTCAGCACGAACTTTCCGCCGTTCGCCGGAACGCCGAGGTCGTCCATGGTTTTCCAGTCGGCGAGGCTCTGGCAGGGATGATTCATTGCCGATTCCATGTTGATCCAGGGTTTGTCGATGAGGCCTGTCATCGATTTGAACTCGGTTTCATCGAGGTCGTACTCGATGCTCCTGCGTTCCGCAAATGCGCGAATGCCCATGGCATCACCGTATGACGCAATGACCGGCACTGCCTCGCGTATGTGTTCCGCTGCAGCGCCATCCATCACGATGCCGGGCCGCGTTTCGAGGCCGTGTATGGACATGTCCGGCGAGATTACAAAGGAACCGCCGCCAAGTCGCACCATCGCAGCCTGGAACGAAGCCAGGGTTCGTAGCGACGGTGACAGGAACAGCAGTGACAGCACCTTGCCACGGAGTGCTTCCGGCTCGGGATACTCGTCAAGCCGGTTGGCCAGTGTGAGCAGTGCCGAGATCTCATCGACGGGGAAGTCGGCAAGGTCGTTGAATACCTTCATTACAGGTTCCTTGTTACAGCACAAACATCAGGCAAGAGGCGCGATCGCGGCCAGGCTTCTCGCCAGTCTTTTTACATGCTCGGACTGCAATACCAGTGGCGGCAGCAAGCGCAGTACCTGCGGGTCCGAACTCGTGCCCGTGAGGATATTGTGGTCGAGCAGCTTTGCCTGGATTTCGCTCGCCGGCCGATCGCAAACGAGTCCGAGCATCAAACCCATTCCCTGGATCGACTTTACCGGGCCGCCGGCACAGAGTTTGCGTATCTCAGCCTCCCGCCGGCGTACGTTCTCCAGGAGTTTTTCCTTGTGCAGGGTTTCGATAACCGCGACAGTCGCGGCCGAAGCGAGCGGGCCGCCGCCAAACGTTGTTCCCAGGTCACCGGGTCGGATCGAGGCACAAATTTTCTCTTCGACGAGCAATGCAGAACAGGGTATCCCGCCGCCGAGGGCTTTGGCGGCAGTGAGCATGTCCGGCTGAACCTGATACGCCTGCACGGCGAAAAAATGCCCCGAACGCCCCATGCCGCTTTGCACTTCGTCGACTATGAGTGCTGCACCGCATGCAAGCGTGGCTTGCCTCAGCGCAGTGACGAATTCCACCGACAGATCGAAAGCTCCGGCAACGCCCTGCACCGGCTCGAAAATCACCGCGGCAACTTCCGCATCGATCATGGTATTCGCAGCGTCCACATCGTTTCGCGGAATAAAATCCACGTCGAATGGCAGGCGGGGAAATCCATACCAGCGCGATGCCGAGTTCCATGTAATCGCTGCCGCCGCGGCGGTCCGGCCGTGGAATCCGTGGGTGACCGCGAGAACCTTTTTTCTGCCACTCGCCATGCAGGCGACACGCAGGGCGTTTTCATTCGCTTCGGCACCGCTGTTGACGAAGAAGACGCGAGCAAGGTTGGTTGGTGCAATCGACAACAGGGCTTCGGCTGCGTCGGCGCGCACGCCGACTGCGACTGCGTTGCTCTGAAACAGGAGACGCTCGCTTTGCTCCCGGATGGCCTGTGTAAGCCGCGGATGACCGTAACCGAGGGCAGCGACCGCATGTCCGCCGTAAAAATCGAGGATGCGACGCCCGTCAGTGCTGACGATCTCGCAACCCGTGGCGTAATCCGCGACGAATGGAAATTGCGCATAGACCGGTATGGTTGCGGCTTTTTCGCGTTGCCCTGCATCGCGGATTCGACTTTCTTCCGGCACGCTGCTCACTGTTTCAGGTCCATGCCGGCGATGTCATTTGCAGGCCGCTGTTCTCCGGCAACGACCACAAACGGTTCATCCATTGAACTGCGCCGCCGGCAGCACCCTTGACGAGATTGTCGATGGCGCACATGACAACGACATTGTTGTCATGCACCGAGACGCCTATGTGAGCGTAGTTGCTGGCAACCACATCCTTGAGTCGCGGAATGTCGTCGATTATTCGTACGAACTCGCTGTTCGCGTACTGTTTTCTGAACAATTCTCTGATCTCATCGGCCCCTTTCGCTGATTCGAGTCTGGCCTGCGCGACGACATAGATGCCGCGAGCGAATGGACCGGATTGCGGCACGAAGTTGATCCTGAACTTTCGCGACGTCGCGCGTTCGATGAGTGTTTGCACTTCCGGAATATGGCGGTGAAGCAGGGGCTTGTAGGCATAAAGGTTGGCGTGCCTTTCCGGATGATGCGTGCTTTCCTGCGGGTTTTTGCCCGAGCCGGTGCTGCCGGTAGTGCCGGTTACATACAGGGTGTCAGCGGCGACACCTGCCTTTGCAAGGGGCATCGCAGCCAAAGCAATCGCCGTGGCAAAGCAGCCGGGATGTGCAACATGCCGCACCACAGGAGCCTCCTGGTGCTCCGGGACCGCGCAAAGAAATTCTTCGAGCAATCGCGGCTTGGGATGCGGCACGCCGTATATCGATTCGAAATCGTCAACGCGCGCGAATCGGAAATCGGCAGATGTATCGACAACGTGAACTGTCAGGTCGCGCTTTTCGGCCAGCTCGAGCACTGCCGCAATGCTTTCCGCCGAAGCACCGTGTGGAGCCGCTGAGAACAGCGCAAGGTTGATGCCCCGGTCAACTTCGTCGAGCCAGGAATACGGGTTCGCAAACACTTCCTGCGGATATGCGGCGGAAAGATGAGGGAATATTCTGGCAATTTGTTCGCCGCTGCGGCTGCCGGATACCGCTGCGGAAAGCCGGAAGACCGGATGCGCACTAATGAGCCTCAGGAATTCGCCGCCCACATATCCGGTGGCTCCGAGCACAACCGCATCGATTCGTTTCATGGCGATTGCACCGATTCCTTTGTCCGAACGCAGCCGGCAATCAGGTCACCGAGCGCTGCGCCATGGGTCATCGCATTGATGGCCGGCAAATTCATGCGCGCATTGATCTGGTCTACGCCCACGGCATTGTCCGTGGCGGGTCCGGTGACCACCGCCGGTTCGATGCCGAACTGTTCGCGCAGGATTTTTGCACCGCCCCAGGCTGCGACCGGGTCGTTGGCACAGAGAATCACGGCAGTGAAAGCCGAGCGTATCTTTTCGTCCGAGAGTATCGCCTCGACTCCGTAAGCACCGAGCAAGCCGTCTCCCAGTTCCAGAACAATGACGTCCGGACGGTATTCCGCGAGACTGGACAGCAAGGAGCGCGTCAGTGCGGGGCCGTTCGCAGCGGTCGTTGCAACGATGCCGAGATCCGAAAAAATCATCGTCTCCTCGGCTCCGGCGTCCTGCATGGCAAGTATGTCGCGACGCAACGAAACACCAGTTGCCTTGCACGCTGCAACATGCAGGCCCAGATGTCGCAGGCGACTGACAATGGCACACGCGGCTGCTGTCTTTCCTGAGTCCATGCAGGTGCCCGCGAGCGCAACGACAGGCACGCCACGCACATCCAGTTCTGCATCGGGATCCAGCATTTTCGAGCCGACACGTGCGGGAATGCCGATGCGTTCTCCGAGATAGGGGAATTGCAATACGCCGCCCAGGACTTCGCAGTCGAAGGGCGGGCCGACGTCCGGGTTTGCCGAATCGCAGATGCCCATTACACCGCCGATGTTCAGGATCTGGATGGTCGACCCGACGTCAAGCGACTGCGGCAGGTGTCCCGAATATCCTAGCAGCGCTTTCCGGTGACCTAGGGCGCCAACCACTATATCGCCCTGGTTGACGGTCGCCATGCGCCCGCTGGTGAGCTCGAGCTGGTTGTATCGATTCTTGTTGTTCAGCACCCGAACGGCGATGAGTACGCCTTCCTCGCACGGGATTTCGTCCGATACGCGAAGTTCGTGACCCAGCTTGCTGTGCTGCGCGACGGATGCAACCTTGTCGACTATGACGCTGCGCACGACTCAGTTTCCTTGTTCGGTTGCAGCGGCGCGCGACTGCAGTATGCCGGGCAGGGCGAGGACCCGTGCAAAACCGAGCGCGTCCGCTGCAGTCCATTCCCCGGCCGATTCGCCATAGACCCCGCGAGTTGCCGCGAGCAGCGAATGCGGCGATGCGGTACCTGTAATGAACAGGTTTCCGGGTCGCAGGGTAAAAGACACCTGGCCTGTTACCCGTTGCTGCGAGGACTCGAACAGGGCCTCGATGTCACGGGCCGCGAGATCGAGCTGTTTGCCTTCGTGCACGAGATCGCCATAAATTGCGGCGACACTGTCTTTGATGCGCGTCTGATGCGCGCTCAGTACCAGTTTCTCGAGTTCCCGATGCGCTGTTATCAATGTGACGGCGGCAGGTGCCTCGAAAGCCACACGCCCTTTCGTCCCCAGCACCGTGTCGCCGAGGTGTATGCCGCGACCAATGCCGTAAGCGCCGGCCAACGCCTCCAGTTTTTCGATCATTACGACCGGCTCCAGGGTCTCCCCGTCGAGGGAGACCGGTATGCCGCGATGGAAACCCAGGCTGTGCGATGTAGCAGCGAGCGGTTTCGCAAACGCGCCGCTGGACAACACCCAGGCTTCCTCCGGTATCGATCCGGTCGAGGTCAAGGTTTCCCTGCCGCCTATGGTTATGCCCCACAGACCCCGGTTGATCGAGTATGCCGAGCCCTGCGCGGGCAGCGGCAATCCATGTTTCTGCAGGTACTTCAACTGTTCCGCGCGCGCCCAGTTGTTGTCGCGGACGGGCGCAAGCACCTGCAGTTGCGGATTCAGCGTGCGTAATGCCACTTCGAAACGAACCTGATCGTTGCCCGCGGCGGTACAGCCGTGCGCCACTGTTGACGCTTTGCGCGCCAAGGCAAGTTTTGCCAGCTCCGTTGCCTGCAATCCGCGCTCGGCACCGACGCACAGCGGATAAAACTGTCCGCGCCGCACGTTGCCCGCGATGAGGTAACGCAAGACGGTATCGAAGTAGGCCTGTCGTCCGTCGAGCAGCAGGTGCTCGATGGCCCCCAGCGCCGCCGATTGCAGGTTCAGCCGCTCTGCCGCTACCTTGTCGATGCCTCCGGTGTTCACGGTTACGGTAATGACGTCGCGGCCGTATTGCTGTTTGAGCCACGGCACACAGAAAGACGTATCCAGTCCGCCTGAAAAAGCAAGGATGATAGGGCTTCGGTCGATGCTCACTGGCTGCTCCGGTCTGCGGTCTTGAACTATCAGTGCCGGGACGTTGCGCGCCCGATCCTGGTGATGAGATTTCGTTGCGCGGCTGCGCCCGGCGTCGCGGTGAAGACAGTATCGTCACCGCCGACGTTGCCCACGATTTCCGGCCATTCGCATCGATCGAGTGCCAGTGCCACCCGCTGGGCGGCGCCGGTTACGGTGCGAATCACCAGCAGGTTCGGCCCGGCTGCTTTGAGGTCGACCATCAAATCGGCTACCTGTGCGAGCTCCTCGTCACCTGCGGCCATGCCGCCGGCCAGCGTATAACCGCGCGCGGTCTTGATAGCGCCGATCTCCCGCAGGTCGCGGCTGACACTGGACTGGGTCGCGACAAACCCCCGCTCGATGAGAGCATCGACAAGGAATTTCTGCGTTGCAGCGGGACCTTTCTGTAGCAGTCGCCGGATGGCTTCACGGCGGTCGAGTTGAACTTCGGTGGAATTCGGCATGAGGGGCTTCGCATAAATATGCGCATATATCTAGTCAAATGCGCATAGCCTGTCAAGTATTTATTGCCGACCGCCGCGCTTTCGTTGTTAGTATGCGCGATCCTGACAGAGGTGGGGTGCCCATGTGCGCGACCGAGACAGTCGAGATCGAACCGGCAAACCCGGCCACCGGAAGTGTTATCTGGCTGCACGGCCTCGGTGCCGATGGTCACGATTTCGAGCCGATCGTGGATGAGCTCAGGTTGCCGCAGGGGTTCGGCCTCCGCTTTGTTTTTCCGCATGCGCCGATACGCCCGGTAACCCTGAATGGAGGCACGCGCATGCGTGCGTGGTACGACATCATCAGCCTCGATCGCTCCGGACCACAGGATGAGCAGGGTATACGCCACAGCGCTTCGATCCTTACGGCTCTCATTGAACGTGAGCTTGGCCGGGGCATCGCCAACAACCGGGTGGTGCTTGCCGGATTCTCGCAAGGCGGTGCCATCGCAATGCACACGGCATTGCGCCATGCGCAAAAACTTGCCGGGTTGCTGGCTCTGTCGACCTGGTTGCCGCTTGGCGACGCCTTTGCTGCGGAGGTCCTCAGCAATCCTCGCGCGCAATCTCGGGACCTGCCGGTTTTCATGGCGCACGGTACATTCGATCCGATGCTGCCGTTGAGCATGGGGCTGCAGTCCCGTGCGGCATTGGAAAGTGCGGGTTACCGGGTGGAATGGCACGAATACCCGATGGCGCACGCGGTCTGCGCGGAGGAGATCGTGGCCATACGCGACTGGCTGATGTCAGTCTTCGACCGGTCACCCGGTTGATGCTTCAATCTGCCCGGGTCGCGGGAGACATTGCATCGTCGATCTTGAAACGAAAACGCCGGGTGCCGGACGGCTCTCCGGACGAATCGAAGACGCGCTCGCAAAATTCCACATCGTCATCGTAGGACCACAGCAGCGTTGTCGAGCAACGCGTGCCGAATTCGCCGGAGACAATGAACGGCGCCGAGAGAGCGCGGGCCAGCGGGAACGGCAATTGCGGATTGTCAATCGTGTCCAGTGGTGCCGGCGAGCGATCGGCAAGCAATCGCATCAGAGACGTTTCATCGACGGTATTGTTGCCGATGAGGCGCCCCAGTTCCTCGCGGCTGCGCAACAATTTTGGCCATGGGGTATCGAGATCCGCGTTGCTGAGACCGTACACGCCGGGTCCGAGTACCGATGGCGCCCGGGCGCGGTTCGACGAATAAACCAGCTGCCCGCGGTCGGCGGCAAGCAGGCTGTACCCGGCATAGCTCACGCCATCGATCGATGACGCAAAGTCGTTCGGGCTCGTGTCATTGTCAATGAAGCGGCTGACGATCTCGCCGCGTGATCGAAGCCGGCCGGTTGCACGCTGCATCTCGCGATAATTGGTTACGCTGGCAAATCTTCCTTTGCGACTGACGCCGAGCCAGGTACCGCCAGCCTGCAAATCCCTGCCGGCCAGAACGTGCTGCCGGTCGGGCCACCAATGCGCGTTTCGCGCAGGCCGTGAGTGATACTCATCCCGGTTGGCGGCAAGTATCAGGCGATACACCGGATGCGCATGCCAGGAAAAAACGATCAGACACACGCTGTCAAACTCACGGTTCCTGCAGGTTCAGCCAGTCATCGACCAGTCGTCTTGCGATGGACAAACGGTACGGAAGCTTCGGAAATCCGGACTGCAGTTCTTTTCGAGTAAACCACTGGGCATCCTCGAGCTCGCCGTCATTGAACGCGATGTCGGCCGAGGCGGCGGCTGCCGTAAATCCCAGCATCAGTGACGCCGGGAACGGCCAGGGCTGCGAGCTGTGGTAACGAACATCATGCACCTCGATATTGGTCTCTTCCAGAACCTCCCGGCGCACGGCATCTTCAAGACTTTCACCGGGTTCGACGAATCCGGCGATCGTCGAGTAACGTCCTTCCGGCCAGGACAACTGCCTGCCAAGCAAACACTGCGGTCCATTGGAAACCAGTACGATGATGGCGGGATCGACGCGCGGGAAAATCGTATGCTGGCATTTACTGTTGGTGCACTTCCGCGTATTGCCACCGGATTCCGCTCGCGACGGAGAGCCGCAGAGGCCGCAGAATTTCTGCATGCCGTGCCAGATGACCAGTGCGCGGGCCTGTGCTGCGAGATTGGCCTCGTCCGGCGGCAGCACGCTGCCCAGATAACGCAAGTCATGAAACTCGCCGCAGCCTTTGAACGGACTGTCGACGGCCGGGTCGATGCGAAATGCAAACGCCGGCTGCTCGCGGAAAAAGCCGAGAAAAATCAGCTCTTCGTCTGTGATATAGGCTGCTGCATCCTGCCGGCAGAGCAGTACGGCACGCGAAGAGTCCGCCGACGCGAGGCACTTGTCGCCCCACACCGGAACAAAGCGGCTTTCCGGCAGCCATTGTGCGGCTTCAAGCCATTTCGAATCGGCGCGCCGGTGACCGGACCGGTCGACGAAAGCACCGGCAAATGTATTGTGACCGTTCAATTCCTGGCGGACCGTGCCGAGCGCAGAGGCAGGCCAAGAAATGCATTGACGAACATCATAGATCCCCGGTTTGCGCTACGGCATGTCAGCCGAAAGTCGGAATGCCGCAAAGTCTACCGGAAATGCGCGACACCCATGGATCACGAATCAGTGACAGGAGGTCTCCGTCACTGAGGCCTGTGACTGACTCTGCCGGCCGATCTCGCAGGTCGGACACTTATGACGATCCAGAGCATAGGCATCCTGCACATATATCGTCCGACATTCCCGACATGAGGCAAGGTATAGCTCATCATTGCAGCTGATGCTTTTCAACAGTCTCCATGCCCACTCGAAGCTAAGCCGGGCGTTACGGTGTAGCTGCAGGTAAGTTTCGAATGCGCGGCACACGCGATGGCCGTATTCCACGTCCGGTCTCGGCCAACAGGCATGCACTTTGTTGCTGCTGTCGATACGAAGCAGGAGGCTGGCGCAGAACAGCGCAACCAGGGTTGTTGCTTCCAGCTGGTTCACCGGATTCTTGACGAACAGCCCGACCTGCTGCGGTGACTTGCCGCGCCGTCGTCGTACCCGTTGGTCGCCGCTGTCCCGAAAATAGGTTGTATAGAGCTTTCGAATCCGGTCATCGCTCAAACCCGTGCACTCCTTGATGGTGTGGGTTCGTGCTTCGTGACGGATCATGCGCAGGGCCAACTCGAACTGGCTGCGCTCGGTAGCATAACGATTGTCGGTCAGACGCATAAATGCCTCCTTTTGCTAGAAACAGACCATATACAGTGCTATAAGAGGGTATACGATCCTTTTCTGGTATTTCAATTGATATTTTTGTATCCGGCAAAACCACCAAGAAACGCCGGAAACCTAAGGGGGAAATATGGAATTCGCCGGGCCTGAGGCCGCGGACTTCGCCAACGTCTGCGCCTTGAACAGCGCTTTTCTGGAGCTTGCCCGCAGACGCCGGCTGTCCCGGGCCTGCCTGAACGGACTGGACGAAAGGCTCGCGAACCGCCTGCAAGGCCTGAGTGATGTCCAGGCCAGGCGTCTCGCTTGCGCTCCGTTCCTGTTGTTCTCGTTTCGCGAACGCGATGCCCGGTTGTGGGAGCAACTGTTCAAGGCTGCCGGCAATCCGGACCTGTTTGCTGCATCGTCTGCCGCCAGCGACGAACTCGCCAGGCTGACGGCTGCAGGACTTGGATTCGTATGGCAACTTGCACAACGAAATCCTTACGCAGCACGGGTGCTTGCCGGAGCGACCCTGCACTGGTGCGAGCAGATCTCCGAAAGGACTTTTTTCCAGCTGCTGGCCGTTACCCGTATCCGCGAGGATCTGCTGCAGCTTCGATCGGGCGGCGCCGGAGATTTTTGGCTGAAACTCCTTGATGCCGGTGTAGTGCGGCAAGACAGGGTTCGCCAGTGCGCGCACATCAGCGCGCTGCAAGCAATGCTGACTCACGATCGCAGCAATATCCGGCAAACATGGGCAACAGCCGCGCGCAAGATGGACCGCACGGGCTTGCACGTCGCAGAAGAGTCCGACGAGGGATGAAAGCCCACATTTGAATATCGCCGCGTATACAATACGCGGCGATATGCAAGCACTGTCGATCCGGAACCTGACAAAAACCTACCCCAACGGTGCCGAGGCACTGAAGGGTATCGATTTCGAAGTCGAATCAGGCGATTTCTACGCGCTGCTGGGCCCGAACGGTGCCGGCAAAACCACGGCAATCGGTATCGTCTGTTCGCTGGTCAACAAGTCGGCCGGCGAAGTCGAAATTTTCGGTCATAACATAGACAGGGACCTCGCAGCCGCCAAAGCGTGTATCGGCCTGGTGCCCCAGGAAATCAACCTGAACCCCTTCGAAACCGTCCTGAACATCGTCGTGCACCAGGCAGGCTACTACGGCATAGAACGCCGCGAAGCGATGCACCGTGCCGAGAAATATCTCAGCGAACTGCGACTGTGGGACCGGCGACGCGAACAGTCGAGAACCCTCTCCGGGGGCCTGAAACGAAGGCTGATGATCGCTCGCGCCCTGATCCACGAACCGAAGCTCCTGATCCTTGATGAGCCGACAGCCGGAGTCGATATCGAAATTCGCCGTTCGATGTGGGATTTCCTGAAACGGACAAATGAGGCCGGCACGACAATCATCCTTACCACGCATTACCTCGAGGAAGCGGAAAGCCTGTGCCGGCACGTGGCCATTATTGACAAGGGAAAAGTCATCGAGAACGCATCGATGAACGCCGTGCTGCGCAAGCTGAAAAAGGAAATTTTTGTTCTAACGCTCCGGACCCCGGTCGCGCAACGGCCAGAACTGGAGGGTTTCGACACCTTGCTGCGCGACGATGGCGACCTGGAAGTCTCGATCGAGTCTACGCGCGACCTCAATGAACTGTTCGTACTGCTGAGCAGCAAGGGCATCTCGGTTTCAAGTTTGCGAAACAAGACCAATCGGCTCGAAGAACTTTTCATTGGTCTTGTCGAAAACGCACCGCGAAGCAGCGCGACAGGGTCGGCTGGCTGATATGAGCTTGCACCTGAACTGGATCGGTTTTGTGACGATCGTGCGCAAGGAAATCATCCGCGTCATCCGCATCTGGGTACAAACGATCGTGCCGCCGGCGATTACCATGACGTTGTACTTCATCATATTCGGCAATCTCATCGGGGGCCGAATCGGCAGCATGGATGGTTTTGACTACATGCAGTACATCGCGCCTGGCCTGATCATGATGTCGGTGATCACGAATTCCTACGGAAACGTCGTCTCATCATTTTTCGGTGCCAAGTTCGGCCGTCATATAGAGGAGATGCTCATTTCCCCGATGTCGAATGTCACGATCATTCTGGGCCATGTGTCTGGCGGAATCATGAGAGGTCTGCTGGTCGGTGGCCTGGTCACGGTC
>CAYXKM010000159.1:0-2292 GCA_964465665.1 uncultured Woeseiaceae bacterium | reverse complement strand
GGGCGACAGTTCGAGCAAGTTCCTGCCGAAGAACGTCACTGTACCGGCCGTTACAACGTGACTATGGTGACCGGCAATTACCTGCGCGAGAGTGCTTTTGCCTGAGCCGTTCGGTCCCATGATGGCGTGCACTTCGCCGCTTCCCACAGTGAGCGAAAGGCCGTCGAGGATCGGCGTATCGCCGATCGTCGTACGCAATTCCCTGATTTCGAGCATGGCCGTCATAGTCAATCCTGTTATCCCACTGCGCCTTCGAGACTCACATTCAGCAGGTTCTGAGCCTCGACGGCAAATTCCATCGGCAGCTCGCGGAAAACCTCCTTGCAGAAGCCGTTCACGATCATGTTGACAGCGTCTTCCTCGGAAATGCCGCGTTGCCGGCAGTAGAAGAGCTGGTCCTCGGATATTTTCGACGTTGTTGCTTCGTGTTCGACACGCGCCGTCGGGTTACGGATCTCCATGTAAGGAAACGTGTGCGCGCCGCAGTTCTTGCCGAGCAGCAGCGAGTCGCATTGTGTATGGTTCCGTGCGTGCGACGCTTGCGGCATGATGCGCACGAGTCCGCGATAAGCGTTTTGCGCACGCCCCGCCGAAATTCCCTTGGAGACTATGGTGCTGCGCGTATTTTTGCCGATGTGGATCATCTTGGTTCCGGTGTCGGCCTGCTGCATGTTGTTGACAACGGCGACCGAATAGAATTCGCCGACCGAGTTCTCTCCGCGCAGCACGCAGCTCGGATACTTCCAGGTGATTGCCGAGCCGGTTTCGACCTGGGTCCAGGAAATCTTCGAGTTCGCGCCGCGGCAGTCGCCACGTTTGGTGACGAAGTTGTAGATTCCACCCTTGCCGTTTTCGTCGCCGGGATACCAGTTCTGCACCGTCGAGTACTTGATCTGTGCGTCTTTCAGCGCAATGAGTTCGACTACCGCCGCATGCAACTGGTTTTCATCGCGCATCGGCGCCGTGCAGCCTTCCAGGTAACTGACGTGGCTGCCCTCGTCGGCGATGATCAGCGTCCGTTCGAACTGTCCGGTGTTGGCCGCATTGATGCGGAAATACGTGGACAGCTCCATCGGGCATCGCACGCCTTTTGGTATGTAGACGAACGATCCGTCGCTGAAGACCGCCGAATTGAGCGTCGCAAAAAAATTGTCGCGATAGGGGACGACCGACCCCAGGTATTTCTGTACCAGAGGGGCATGGTCCCGAACCGCTTCGGAAAACGGACAGAAAATGACGCCGGCTTCTTTCAATTTGGCTTTGAAGGTCGTGGCTACCGAGACGCTGTCGAATACGGCGTCGACCGCAACGCCGGCTAGCCTCGCACGTTCGTGCAGCGGTATGCCGAGTTTGTCGTAGGTCTCCAGCAGTTTCGGGTCGACTTCGTCCAGGCTTTTTGGCTTGTCGGCATCCGATTTGGGTGCGGAAAAGTACGAAATGCCCTGGTAGTCGATCGGCGGGTAGTGCACGTGCGCCCATGTCGGCTCGGGCATGGTCAGCCAGTGACGGTATGCCTTGAGGCGCCATTGCAACATGAAGTCGGGCTCGCCCTTGATGGCAGAAAGCGCCTCGATGACGCCTTCGTCGAGGCCCGGCGGCAGGCTGTCCGACTCGATGTCGGTGACGAAGCCATGCTGGTAGCGGCGATTGACGAGGGTTTCGATATCAGTGGGATTGCCGGACACGGTCAGCCCTTCTTCTCGACATGGATCGGCATGCCGGCAAACTCGAATCGCGGTACCGGGCTGTTGCTTCGCAGCAGGTCGTGCAGGCTGATGTCCTCCAGCGCTCCGCGTATGGCGACGTTGATCCGTTGCCAGGCCCCGCCGACGCAACAGAATGCCTCGTAGTTGCAATGGCTGTCGCTGCCGCTGCATTCTGTGATCGACACCGGGCCCTCGAGTGCGTCGATGATGGTCGCGGCGCTGATCGAGGTGGCATCACGCGACAAGCGGTAGCCGCCATGGGATCCCCTGGTGGATATGACCAGCTTGGATTTCGCCAATAATTTCAATAGTTTACTGACCGTCGGCAGGCCGATCCCGGTGGCCGCAGCCACTTCGGCCGCGCTTGCAACGCTGCCCGGGCCACTGGCGAGTTGCGCCAGAACCACGGTTCCATAGTCAGTCAGCTTGCTGATACGCAGCACGACAATTCTCCACCAAACGAAAAGGGGACCATTTTAGTACTATTTACCCCTGCCAGCCAAGCCGCATCGCCCGCCTCAGTCAAGCGCGGCGGGGAATTTTGCTATGCTAGGCCGTCCCCTTAAGACAAGAATTGCGCCGCAGG
>CAYXKM010000158.1:0-12749 GCA_964465665.1 uncultured Woeseiaceae bacterium | reverse complement strand
GGCTACGGTGAATATCGCTTCCTACGCCGGCCACAACACCCTGCGCCGTGAGGTCATGGGCGATGACTTCCGACGGCACGCAACGGCCGATGAAATCGCGCGCATGCAGGAACTGCTGCGACAGGAACTTGCCGGCGGTGCGATCGGATTCGCGGCGGGTCTCGAGTACGATCCGGGCATATATTCCGACCCGGCCGAAGTGCTGGCGCTGGCGCAAGTTGCTGCGGATGCGGGTACTCGCTATATCGCTCACGTTCGCAGCGAGGATCGCTGGTTCGAGGATGCGATCGCCGAAATCATCAACGTCGGGCGCGTTACCGGGATGCCGGTGCAGGTCTCGCACATCAAGCTTGCGATGAAAAGGCTGTGGGGCCAGGCGCCGCGCATCCTGGCGATGCTGGATGCGGCACGCAAAGACGGCATCGATATCTCGGCCGACATCTACCCTTATGAATACTGGCAATCGGACCTGATGGTGTTGCTGCCCGAACGCGACTACAACGACCGGGACGCGGTCGCTTTTGCATTAGAGCAGATCGCGCCACCCGATGGCCTGTGGATGACACAGTTCGATCCACAGCCGGAATACGTCGGCATGACGCTGAGAGAGATTGCCGAGGCCCGGCATGTGGATGCCGTTACTGCTTTCATGCAGCTTGCCGCGGAGTCCGACGCCCTGGAGCAATCGACCGGCAAGGGTGCGAACTCCATTATCGGCACCAGCATGATCGAGGACGACATCCGGCAATTGCTGCGTTGGCCCGAAACCAATGTCTGCACGGATGGCGGCCTCGTTGATCTGCACCCGCGGTCGCACGGCGCGTTCACGCGCATCCTTGCACGATATGTGCGCGAGGAAGGCCTGCTGAGCCTGGAACAGGCGGTGCACAAGATGACCGGCCTGTCTGCGCACCACATGGGACTTACTGAACGCGGCGTCATTCGCGAAGGCGCGATCGCTGACCTCGTTCTTTTCGATCCGGCGACGGTCGGCGACAGGGCGACAGCGGACAATCCAGACCTGCTGTCCACCGGCATCGCCGGCGTCTGGGTCGCGGGCGAAAAAGTCTACGACAACGGCGCGGTTACCGCTGCCCGCCCAGGCCGCGTGATCAAGCCCGGTGAATGACAACGGTGCCGTGTTCAGGATTCTTGCGCTGTTTGTCATCTTCACGTAGGCAATATCTCCAGCGGCCGCGTGACAGCCGTTACCGGACTGGCCCAGGCAGGCTTGCTTGGTCGCTCGAGCACAACGGCCGTAATCAAGTAGACTACAGAACTGATCGATCGAATCACCAGAAACCAGACGATCAGGCAATCGATGTGGGGGACATCCATGCATACCTTTGTGGATCCGTTGCGACGTGCCCTTTGTGTTGCACCCGACAGCATCGCCGTTCTTTTTGACGATCGGCCACTCACTTACCGTGACCTCTGGTCACGCTGTCGTCGCCTCGCAGGCGTGCTGCAGGATGCCGGGGCGTTGCCGGGTGACCGGGTGGCAATACTCGCGGCGAATTCGGCGCAGTACATCGAAACCTATCTCACGGTACCTGCGGCGGGGCTAGTCATCGTACCGCTGAATACCCGCCACGCCGAACCCGAACTGAGGTACGCGCTGAAGGACGCAGCCGCCAAAGTCCTGCTGACTGACCGCGAGCCGGGCGCGCTGCGGGAACTCGTCGATACAGTCATCATGATGCCGGACGAGTATGACGCGCTGGTCGATGCCGCCGAGGAAACGGAACTTGGCGCCGGTGTAACGGAAAACTCTCTTGCCGGACTTTTCTACACCGGCGGAACGACGGGTGCATCCAAAGGTGTGATGCTGTCGCACCGCAACCTGATCGCGAACGCCTTTCAATTCATGACGGTGTCGCCACCAATGCAGGACAACGTCTTTCTCATCATGGCCCCGCTTTTCCACGCCGCTGGCTCGAATGGAGTGCTGGGCGGCGTTTGGTCTGCAAGCTGCCAGATTCCACTCAAGATTTTCGATCCTTCGGTGGCGCTGAACCTGATCGAAAAGTATCGCGTCACGCATACACTCGGTGTGCCTGCAATGATCGCCGCAATTTCCGAGTTGCAGCACAAGGATCCGCGGAACGTAAGCTCGCTGCGCCTCGTCGCACATGGCGGCTCGCCGATCGCCACCCAAGTGGTGCGCCGCGCCCATGCGGCTTTCCCCTCGGCAGAATTTTTGCACGTCTATGGCATGACCGAGGCCTCACCGCTGCTTACCGGTCTGCGAGCTGAGGAACAGTTACTGGATGTCGATCGCGGGCGATCCTGCGGCCAACCCTTGATCGGCGTTCAAGTCAGGATCGTCGACCCCAATGGGAGAGATGTGCCGCACGGTGAAGTTGGCGAACTCATGGCTTGCGGTCCGAACATCATGCAGGGGTACTGGAACAAACCGGAGCAGACAGCTGAGGTATTGAAGGATGGCTGGTATCGTTCCGGCGATATGGGCTACATGGATGAGGAGGGATTTGTGTTCCTTGTCGATCGTGCCAGGGACATGATTATCACGGGTGGCGAAAACGTCTACTGCTCCGAGGTCGAAGAGGTGTTGTACAAACACACTGCCGTGCTCGAGGCAGCGGTCTTCGGTGTTCCGGACGACCAGTGGGGAGAGGCCGTACATGCTGTCATCGTACCGCGAGTGGAAGTGGCTGCCACTGAGCTGATCGCCTTCTGTCGATTGCATATTGCCGGATACAAGATACCCAAGGACATAAGCTTCTCCACGAAGGAGCTGCCAAAATCCGGACCCGGAAAGATTTTGAAGCGTGAATTACGCGCACCGTTCTGGGAAGGTCGGGATCGGAAAGTCAATTGATCAATCAAGGACATACTATGAAGGCTCCGTCGAACAGTCGAATGCTAACCGGTTTTGTCGTTTTCATGGCGCTCTCTGCGGTATTTGCCGACGACAAGTCCGGCCTGTTTTCATATGACTATGCAGAAGAAGCGGCGATCGCGCGGAGTATCGATGTCAAGAATCCGGACCCCGAGCAACTTCGAACAATATTTTCAAAGCGGCGGGCGCGAGTCCTGGAGGCGATTCCAGATGGCGCAATGCTGATTTTTTCAGTGGACCGCGCCCAGGAACGGCGTCTCGAGTTCCAGGTTCCACATTCCGACAATCACGATTTTATCTATCTGACCGGTCTCGAAGGCCTCGACAGCCTTAATTCTGCGCTGTTACTGGTACCCGCCGCAGAGAATTCGGCGGGGCGCCTGGACGAAGCGCCGCAGGCCCGATCCATACTTTTCACTTCGGGTGACCTGGCGGCGCTGGCACGGCGCACAGGAATAACCGACGTCCGGCCATTCGAAGAGCTGGAAAAAGAGCTGTCGGTCGCGATGACGGATTTTCGCGACTGGCGTATCACGCAGGTTCGCCGCTGGCCGCTGGCCGCTGCTTTGTCTCGTGCCTGGGGCGATGACGAGAAGATCCTGTACCTGAACTATCCCAGGTTCTTTCGACTCGGTGAGCCCGAACCGGCACGCCTCGAAACTTTCGAGCGCATTCAACGTTTCTCACCCGAGATAGACGCGCGGGATTCGGCCGATATTCTTGACCGCATTCGAATGCTTCAGGACTCGTGGTCACTGGTCAATCTGCGTCGTGCCGTCGAAATCACCGGTGACGGAATCGTCGAGGCACTGCGCGCGGCGCGTGCCGGCATGACCGAGACCGAAGTCATGGAGATCATGGATTTTGTTTATCGCTATCACGGTGCGGCGCTCGGATTTCCGACGTCAGTGCAACGCCAGCCGAGTATCGGCGTAGAGGCTGGACCGCACATACCGGAGGGCTGGATCGAATTCGTGCCACGTTCGGGTGGTGCGGTGATTCAGGCAGGCGACATGGTATGGACCGACACCGGAGCCGAGTTCAATCATTACTCCGCCGATCTTCAGCGTGCCGCACCGGTCGACGGCAAGTTCACGGCCGAACAGCGGCGCCTTTACACGATTGCGCTGGATGTGCAAAAGACCGTGATCAGCATGGTGCGGCCCGGAGTCACCTGGTGGGAGCTACACGATAAAGCAATCGAAATGTTGCGCGAGGCCGGCGGCTACGACGAGGACTATTATTACGGTATTGGGCACTTCATAGGAATGGAAGTTCATGACGAGGGCGACTACATCGTGCCTCTGCAAGCAGGTATGGTCTTGTCCATAGAGCAAGGCGTGATGAAGCCTGGCGAAGCGCGCATTGCCTTCGAAGATGACGTGCTGGTGACCGAAGACGGTTACGAG
Source organism: uncultured Woeseiaceae bacterium (assembly GCA_964465665.1). GTDB lineage: Bacteria > Pseudomonadota > Gammaproteobacteria > Steroidobacterales > Woeseiaceae > JAKEGN01. Next base: position 8,477 of record CAYXKM010000158.1, on the reverse strand, counting down.
TGGCTAAGCCGCGGCGTGCCGATAGAGATCGACGAGGTCGAGGCAATGCTGTCGAAACCAGGAGCGTTCGATGACTTCATCGACGCGCGAAAGTCGCAGTAAAAACAGTAAGTCGACAGGCATTTCCTGGCGGCGAACTCACTTTGCCGTGCGATGCAGGCGCGTTAACGCCGCACGCAGGAGCAGCCTGGAATACACGCGGTGCATGGGCAGCAGCATGCGGTAAGCGCGCCCGGTCCGCGCCTCGCCCCTGTCTCCGCTCACAGCAGGCACAACCGCCGAGCCGAATCGCAACTCCGTGAATGACCCGCCGTTCACGGATACCGGCTTGACCATAAACCAGGACCGCGTCCTGCCCTGGAAGTCACACATCAGGAGTTGCGTCGACGTGCGGGCCTCCACGTGCCACGCAGCAAATTCAGTTGTCAGGCCTTCAGCAAGCTCGCGGGCAGCGGCATCTGTCGACGGTTTGTGCACAAGATGGCGCAGGATCCATCGCTCGAGACCAAACAACCAGGTTGTATAGAACGCAAAAACATAGTCGCCGAGCGCTACAGCCCCCAAGATACGAGTCTGATAGCAGTCCGTGTACGTGGTACCCATGGCGCTGGAGGGCGCTAGCCTGTACTTCTGCAGCAGTGCATCATCGGGTAATGCACAAGTCGTGATGGTCATGACGTAGCTGATGGCGGCCGTTGCATAACGCTCCATGATCCCACGTCTGTGCGCGAGCTATCGAAGTTATTGCTTCCGTCCGAGATATGCGAGGTTCTCATTGGTAAAGCTGCGCGGCCGTGCGCCGATCAGGGCTTCGAGCTCGGATGCATCGCACGTGTTTCCGGTTGCGAGCATGGTCAACTGATCGCGCGTCACCGGAAAGAACGGCAGCCAGTCGAGCGTTGCCGCCACCAGCTGCATGACGCCCAGCGGCATGGGGATAATCCATTTCCGCCGCCCTACACTCGCGGCAATGCGCGTCAGCATCTCCGTCCAGGACAGTGTTTCCGGACCACCGAGGGAAAGCGTTTTGCTGATCGTCGATGCATCATCGAGTGCTCTGTCGAAAGCCAAGGCAACGTCCTCGACGTGCACCGGTGACATTAGGACCTTCCCTCGTCCGGGATTCCATCCGGAAAAGAAGCCGAGCGCCGGAAGGGGTGGCTTGATCATCTCGCGTTAAAGTTGCGTCGTAAATTCCATGGCTCCGCGCGGGTCGCCGAAAATCACCGACGGACGAAATACGGTTACGTCAAGCCCGCTGTTCCTAGCGAATTGATCGGCACGGTACTTGCTTTGTTGGTAGGGGGTACCGTTTGCAAATACACCGTTGGCACTCATCAACAGAAGTCGCGAGAGCTGGCACTTGCGTGCAGCGTTGACGACTTGAACCAGCCCGTCATATTGCAGCGCTTCAAACGTGATACCGCGTCGCGGGAACTCGCGCAGAATTCCAACATTATAGACCACTGCATCGCAGCCATCGAGCGTGCGAGCGATTGCATCGCGCGAACCGAGATCGCCATTAACGATGCTGCAATCACCCGGCGACATCAGCTTCGCTTCGCTGCCGGGCCGTACCAACAAGGAAAGCTCCCGACCGCTGGCGCGCAAGGCATCGACCAGGTATCGGCCAACGAATCCGGTTCCACCTATCAGGGCGACGCGCATTTCATGCCTTCCATTCCAATAACACAAGGTTAGCCCCGGACCGCATGAAACATGGCCCAGCAAGGTGCCATCGCCAATCCTACATTTTGAGCAATGCGGTCAGTGCGACACCGATGAAAGTCGCAACGGCATAGCCGAACAGGCCGACCAGGATTCCCGGCGCGATCAGGGGTTGCCAGCCTTTGCTGGCCGCCAGGGCCGCGGCTGTCGCAGGGCCAAGTATGCAGGCATTCGAAGCGATCATGACTTCGGCCAGATCCAGCTTCAACAGCCTGCCGACAACGACCAGCACGCACAGATGCACCAGCACCATCACGATGATGAAAAGAAGGATCGGCAAGGCCGCGCCGAGCACTACACCGAGATCGGCACCAGCACCAATGCAGGCAAAGAATATGTACATGAACAAGGTGCCAAGACCGAATTCCGAGGAAACATGGGCCACAACTGTTTTCGCGAAATTGGCGACGACCAGGGACAGGACTGTCACCAGCAGAATGAAAAGCGAATCGAGGTTCAGCAGGGTCGTGAGCGCAGCACTGATCGCACAGACAACAAGACTCACGGCCAGCCCGTTGGCAACCTGAGAAAGATTGAACGCTTTGCTCTCCCGCGAGAACGGTTCAGCCGCAGCGGCCGGCGCTGTGCCTACTTCCTGGCCGATGAACCTCGATGGCAAGGCATTGCGCACGAAGCGGACGGCCGGCATCAGCATCAACACGATCAGGAAAAAGACGGCACCGACCGCATCGGCCGACAGTCCGGCGACATAGATGGACGAATCCCTGATTCCGACGGCTTCGGCCGTCGCAACGAAGTTCATCGAACCGCCGATGTAGCTTGCGGTCACGGTACCCGCAATCTCGGCTTCCAGCGGTCCCATGTCGATTACCCATGCACCCACCAGGCAGCCCGCAACAGTTGCCCCGGCGGCCAGAACGAACGCGAGTAACATCGGGCCGGATTCGGCGAAAATGGTCCTGAAATCCGCGCGCATCAACAGCAACGGAATGGCCATGGGCACGAGGAGGCCTGCGACACCGTCGTACACGGCTGCTTTGTGCGGAATCAGTCCAGCATTTGCAGCGGCCATGGAAATGGCCAGCAACAGCAATGGCCCGCCGAGCTTCTGCCCCCATGAACGGCCTTCCGCCCACAATCCGAAAGCCACGATGACCATGATTACCGCGCTCAATGCAAAGGTCTGATCTGAACTTATGAGTGACATGGCTAATGCATAGTCACATTTGCCGCCGAATTGCAGCAAGAGGGATCAGACCGATTTTTCTCTACCTGGCTGGAAAAGTTGGTCTGACCCTCTGTTGGTGCCAGCTCAGAAACTCGCGCCGACGGACAGACCGTAGATCCTCGGCCGGATGATGCCGAGATCGACAAGGCCGGTGGCCGGCGTATTCGCTGTACCCACGGACGTGATGCCCGTCTCATCGGTCACATTCTTGCCGTAGGCTTCGAAATGCCATCGCCCGGTCATGAGGCCCAGACGAAGGTTCAGGGTCGTATAATTGTCGACATCGCTAAGGCTGCCGTCGGACTCCCTTGCGTCAAAATCATACGGCCGGTCACCGGTGTAACCGAGAGTGCCGCCGACATAAGCCGTTGAATCTCCCCTGACCGCCCATTCGTAGTCCGCGGAAAGTCCAAAACCCCATTCCGGAACAGCGGTCAGCGGATCGCCGTCCAGCCCGCCGATTTCGGTGTCCTCTGTAAGGTAAGCATCCGTGTATGCGCCGTTGAAAGACACCGTAAAGCCGTCGGCCGGAAACAGACTCGCTGTAAATTCAAAACCCTTGCTCACCGCCGTGCCGCCGTTTGCGTTGACGCCGAAACCATTCACGGTTGCGAACAACTGAATATCGTCCCAGTCGAGATAATAGGTTGCGACATCTACAGCAAAGAGGCCGCCGGAGCTCTCGGTTTTCAATCCGAGTTCGTAACTGGTCAGGCTGTCCGAATCATAGGACGAGGGCGTGCCAGGCGGTGCGCCCGGCGGCAGTATGTTCGGACCACCCGGGCGAAAGCCGGTCGCGACGCGCAGGTAAGCCGAAGTGTTGTCAGTGAACTCATAGCGCGGTGAGAAGGACCAGGTAAACGGAGACTCGGACGAGGACCCGTTGATCGTAAGCAGTGAACCGCCGGCCAGCGGGCCGTCGGTATTCTGTACCGCCGACTGGTCGTTCTCGCTCTGGCGCGCACCAAAGGACAATTCAAATTTATCCGTGACGTACCATGTGGCGTTGGCAAAGACTGCGATCTCTTCGTAGTTCGACGAGACATTGGCGATGGCCAGCGCCGGAAAGCCCGCAACCAGGTTTTGCGTACCCGGCTCAACCGCCAGTATGGTCTGGTCGATCAGAGAGTCCTCGTCTGTGTAATAGGCACCGATCAGCCACTCGAAGGTATCGCTGTCGGGCGACAACAGGCGAAACTCCTGCGTCCATTTGTCGGTACTGGTTATTTGCGGCAGGATCGAGCTGAGGAGCGGGGCGATTTCCGGTGTATTGGGGTCGTCAAACAGGAACGTCAGCAACGACGACAACGGAAGTCCTCCGGTCAGGCTGGCCGCGATGGCGGCGTCGACCTGGAAATCCTGTTCAAACGTGCCATAGCCGGTCACGGATTGCAGGCTGGCCCCACCGAAATCCCAATCCAGAGTAGCGCTGTAGACCCGATACGCGATGTCGGTGAACTGCTCCTGGTACCGCGACTGAACAGGTTTGCTGTTCACGGATTCGAGAGTGGCCGGGTCCGCGTCGACGGTGTTGGGCGCTCCGCTGTTGATGTCCTGCATCAGTGCCATCAGGTTGATCGAAAACCTGTCACTCGGTTGGTACAGGGCCTGGAAGCGCCCGCCGTAGGTGTCCAGCCAGTTGATGCCGTCCTCGACCAGCGTGCCTTCGAGCACATTGACATTCGGGTCCGTCAGCGTGGGTATCGGGTTGTTGCCGATTGAATCGATGTAGCCCTGGTCTTCGCGATAAAAACCGCTGGCGCGGATGGCGAACTGGTCACCGAGCGGAATATTGACCGCGCCGGTGATTGCGTATCCCGTGTCAGCGTTCTCAGCGCTCTCTGCAGACGCCAGTAACTTCCCCTCAAACTTCTCCGTATTGGCAGGTGTGGGTACGTACTTCAATACGCCGCCGAGAGAACTTGCGCCGTACAGGGTTCCCTGCGGGCCTCGCAGCACCTCAACTCTCTGCAGGTCGAACATATCGAAGTCACCGGAAAGGATGGCGCCATTGGCGAGGCCGGTGCTCGATCCGAATGGCACGTCACCGACGTACACGCCGACGGTCGATGCGACACCGCCGGTGTTGATGCCCCGCAGCGTAAGCCGCGTTACCCCGGCCGTTGCACTGCTGATATTCAGGCCCGGCACCAGTGCTACCAGGTCCTGAAAATTGTCGGCTTGCTGTGTCGCGAGCATTTCGCCATCGAGAACCGTGATCGACATTGGAATTTCCGCCAAAGCCTGCTCGCGCTTCTGTGCGGTGACGATGATCTCTTCGATAGCAACGGCGTCTGCTGCAGCGGCCGGTGTCGTCTCTTGCGCCGAGACACCGCCGGTTGTTGCAAAGATGAGGCTCACAGTTGCTGCTATACACGCTTTCGAATAATGCATGGCTGACCTTTACCTGTTTTCTGTTGACCCAACCCTGTTTGGCACAGACCCCCCGCGCTCAATCAGCGTAGCCAATGGTAAAAGGACCGGCGGAAAACCTATTAGTCTGATTCGGCCATTTAGTGTGCAGATACGGTGGGGCCAGTGGCGGGAGCGACTGGCGTCGGGGCGGCCCGGCGTACGTGCTGCACTCCGGCGATACCGGGCAACAACGGCATCAATTGCCGCGGGAGCGACGCCACTCCTTCGGCGTGTACCCGCAATGGCGGCGAAACGCCCGGGAGAAAGCGGAGTGGTCCTCGTAACCGACGATATCGCCGATCTCCGATATCGAATGGCGGTTCTCCTTCAGGAGCAGCCGGGCCGCTTCAATGCGCTTGTTTATGCAGTACTGCATTACCGTGATTCCGTTCATGGATTTGAATCCGCTCTTCAGCCGTGTCTCGGAAATCCCGAGTTGCTGAGCAAGAGCAGTCAGCGGCGGCGGCTTGGCGTACTCCATGCTGAGAATCGCACGGGCGCGCCGGATTTTCTCGCCATGCGGCAAATCGAGATCCAGCGGATCATGATCTTTCAGGTTCTGGCTGTTCTTGAGTATCTGCAGACCGATGCACAACAGTTCGTCGAACTTGGCGGACATCCAGTTTCCAAGCAGTGTTCCGGATACCGGCAGATGGAAGCAGGACCAGATCGCATCGCGGTGCACGTCCTCGAGAAAGAATACCCGTTGCATGGGCTTTTTCTGCGCCCCATCGAGAATCTCGAGCAGCCAACCGGGATACGCTTCCCTCGATTCCCCCATCCTGTTCAGCAGGTTCGACAAGGTCGTGTGCACGGCGACATGCTGAATCTGCACGTTGCTCTTCGGCATTCTGTAGGTCGTTTCCTTTCTCGGCACCGCGGAAACAATCAGTGCCGGGCCGAGATCGTGAACATTCTTGCGCTTGCCGAGAAATTCCGAACGCTTGACGGTGGAGACAAACTGGAAGCTGATGATGTCGGCGACCTGGTTGCTGATGGCGATCGGCGTCTTCAGGAACGCGTCGTTGATTTCGATCATGCAGTCCTGGTCGATCCTGTAGCACAGCGGGCCTTCGAATCCGGCAATTGCCAGATCGTGAATGAAATTGTGATCAGGAGTGGAATTGAATTTGGTAACGCGCATCGCGTTCTTGAACAATGCGCTGAGTGCGGCCGGCGACAGCTCGTCCGGATCGAATTGACCGGCAATTTCAACACAGAATTCATCGCCGTAGATCATGCAGAGTATCCCGAGATGCCATACTGCCGGCTGCGCCATTAACGGCACCGGCATTATAGGGAATTCTGCCGACTCTGCACATTATGTTGGCGTATTGGCATAACCGGGATTTGCCCGGCGCGGATATGATCAGGGCACTTCAACCCACCGCAGGGACGGGGAAAAATTCACATGAGTACGTTTATTGGCTGGCTGCGTGGGAGCTTTCTCACTCTATTAATCACTGTGGGTTCCGGCGCGATTGCGGCGGGACTGGACAACCCGGCTGAATTCGAAGCGTACGTCGACGGTATCGTCAGGCCGTTGATGAAGAACAACAGCAGTCCGTCAGGTACTGTCGCTATCGCAAGAAATGGCGAACTGATCCTGGCCAAAGGCTACGGATTCGAGGACATCGAGGAGCAAAAAGCGGTCGATCCGTATACGACGTTGTTCCGTCCGGGCTCGGTATCGAAACTGTTCACCTGGGTCGCCGCCATGCAACTCGTCGAGCAGGGCAAGCTGGATCTGGATGCCGACGTCAACATTTACCTCGAGACATTCAAGATCAGGGAAGCATTTGGGGAACCAATCACACTGCGCCACATCATGACCCATACCGCCGGCTTCGAAGACGGGGGCCTGGGTTACCTGATCATCGATGACCCGGCGCGGGCCGTGCCTCTTGGGGAGGCCATGGAACGTTATCAACCCTTGCGGGTGAATACGCCGGGCGCACAGACGGCTTATTCGAATTACGCCACAGCACTGGCCGGGCTGATCGTTGCCAATATTTCCGGATTGTCCTTCGAAGACTATATCCAGCAGAACGTATTCGATCCTCTGGGCATGAAGAACTCGAGCTTCGTCGAACCCTTGCCGGAGCCGCTCATCGATCAGATGGCGAAGAGTTATACGCTCAAGGCCGGCGCGTTTGTCGAGAAGCCCTTTGAAATTATCACGAGTTTTTCGCCCGCCGGCGCGCAGTCGGCAACCGCAACGGACATGCTGCGGTTTGCGCAAGCGATCCTCAATGGCGGCGAGCTCGACGGCAACCGCATCCTCAAGGCAGAGACCGTCGACGAAATGCTGAAACGGCAGTTTTCGCACGACGATCGCCTGATGGGTATGGGACTCGGTTTCTACGAAGGCGACTACAACGGATATCGTGTCCTGGGCCACGGCGGCGACACGCAATACTTTCATTCGTTCCTGGGCATCGACCGGGAAAACGGGCTGGCCTACTTCGTCTCTTTCAGCGGCTCCGGCGGCAGCGCCGTCCGGACCTCATTCGCGCCGGCGCTGTACGATGAGTACTTCCCTCGCAATGAGACGCCGCCGGTACCGCCGGAAGGCTTCGCCGAAAGGGCCGGCAAATACGCCGGCACTTACGGTTTCTGGCGCAGCAATTTCTCGAAGATCGAGAAAGCGTTCGGCCTGGCAAGCGTTCTGCAGGTCGCACCCACCGAAGACAATACATTGGTCATCAGCTTCTCCGGAAATGCCAAGCAGTACGTCGAAATCGAAGACAACCTGTTTCGCGAACTGAACCCCAATGTCGCACTTATAGCCGGATTCATCCCGCGCCTGCTGGCATTCCAGGAAAATGACGACGGCGACATCACCGGCTTCGTGCTCGACGGCCTGCCGTTCATGTCACTGCGCAAATTGCCGACGCATGCAACTCCGAGCTTTAACTTCGCGCTGCTCGGGTTCTCGGTGCTGGTTCTGCTTGCCGTTGTACTGCGGCGCTGGTACCAGCGCACAGTCATACGGGCACTGCCGGCTGCGGATCGCGCGGCGGTGAATGCTGCCGTGTATGCGGCGGCGGCAAACCTGCTGGTTCTGGTCGCGGGCGTCATCGTGATTTCAATCGTCGAGGACAGCCTGTTTAATGGCATTCCCTTGCTGTTCAAGCTGTGGCTG
>CAYXKM010000157.1:0-3964 GCA_964465665.1 uncultured Woeseiaceae bacterium | reverse complement strand
AAAGCCATGGCCGCGATGCTCGACCAGTTGCACTGGTGGGCGACCGCACTGTACGCCGCGCGAAAAAAGCGGCCGTATGGCCTCGTTGGCGATCGCGGTAGTACTTATTCGCCGATTGGCTTCGGATCCGGCGTGACCTCCATCGGCTTGCGACCGGTGTAGGCCGCAGTCAATTCAGCCGTACCGCCGTTCCTCGCGCAGCGCCGGCTCGACCGGGCGTACTTCGATGCTGCCGATGCGTGCCGACGGCCATTTCAGCGCCAGCTCGATCGCTTCGTCCATGCTTGCTGCATCGATGAGGAAGAAGCCGCCCAGCTGTTCTTTCGTTTCAGCAAATGGCCCGTCGGTGATGCTCTCCTTGCCGTTTCTGATCCTGACCGTGGATGCGGTTCGCGAACTTTTGAGCGGTTCCGCCGCGATCAGCTGACCGCGCTCTCGCAGAGAGTCGACATAGGTCAGGGTCTCCTCCCTCAGTTGGTCCCATTCGCTTCGGGACATCGCGTGGAACTTGGATTCTTCTTCATAAGCCAGGCACAGGTATTTCATGGGTATCTCCGATTGGTCGTCGCTGCCATCTGCTCCCTGGGAAGTGATCGATTCGACAGGCGGACTTTCGACTGCCACCCAATATTATCGGACAGGTGCTCCCGCATCAGCCAGCCGCAAGCGCTGGTGCTGTCGAATCGGGCCGGGCTGGTTCGACTAGTTACCAAAGCGGTCTCGCGGCGGGCAAGGCCCGCTGATTTGCAGGAGTAATATGGTGCGTGATGAACGAATTGAAGAACTCGAAGCAGGCGTGATCGCCTTGGCCGTCGCCTACGCAGCGGGTTGGCTTGCGCTGATCGCCTGGGCCGCCTTTTGACCGAAATATCGTCTGACAACCAGTCCAACAACCTCGTCCGACAACCAAGGAGCAAGAAAATGAGCAGATATGTCGATGGTTATGTGCTGCCGGTTCCCAGGAAAAACCTGGACGCGTATCGAAAGATGGCGCAGGACGCCGGCCAGGTGTGGAAAGAGTACGGCGCGCTCGAATTCGTCGAGTGTGTGGCGGATGACGTCAAGCCCGGCAAAGTGACGTCATTCCCGCAAAGCGTCAAGCTCAAGGATGACGAAACGGTGGTGTTTTCTTACATTGTTTACGAATCCCGTGAGGCACGCGATCGCATCAACGAGCAGGTCATGAAGGATCCCCGATTCGCCAACATGGACCCCAAGAACATGCCATTCGATGGCCAGCGGATGTTCTGGGGCGGATTCAAGGAGCTCGTATCGCTCTGAGCCGATGCAGCACCATCGGACCGTGCTACGAACAATTGGTCAGTCGGGCAACTTCGCCAGGCGACTCTCGAGAAAGCGCCGCTCAGGCTCGAGCCGGACCAGCGCCAGCGCGCGTTCATACGCGGCACGGGCTTCCTCGAATTTCTTCAGCCGCCGGCACAGGTCCGCGCGTGCCGCGTGCGCCAGGTGATAATCGTCCAGGTCGCCGCGCGCGAGCAAGCCATTTATGAGCAGCAATCCTTCGGCGGGTCCGTCGCGCATCGCGATGGCCACGGCGCGATTCAGTTCGACGATGGGTGAGGGCGCGACCCGCATCAGGACGTCATAGAGCCCCACGATCTGGTCCCAGTCGGTGGCGGACGCGCCGCCTGTCTCGGCATGCACCGCCGAAATCGCCGCCTGCAACGCATACGGTCCTACGCGGCGGGATGCAAGCGCTGTTTCGACCAGCGCCGTCCCTTCCTCGATCAGCTTGCGATCCCACGTCGAGCGGTCCTGGTCGTCAAGCAGCACGATGTCACCGTCTTCGGTACTTCGCGCCGTCCGGCGGGATTCGTGCAATAGCATCAGCGCCAGCAAACCGATCGCTTCCGGCTCCGGCAGCAGCGTGACCAGCAGTCGTCCCAGGCGAATGGCTTCTCCCGACAGGTCGGGCCGCGTGACGGCGTCACCGGACGAAGGGGAATAGCCTTCATTAAAGACGAGGTAGATGACGCGCAGGACGCTGTCCAAGCGTTCCGGCAATTCGGCCGGCGCCGGAATCTCGTACGGAATAGCCGCGTCGCGAATCTTCGTTTTGGCGCGCACGATACGCTGGGCCAGGGTCGGAGGGCTGGTCACAAATGCGCGGGCGATTTCCTCGGTCGTAAGGCCGCACACTTCACGCAGTGTCAATGCTACTTGCGCATCAGGCGCCAGTGCCGGGTGACAGCAGGTGAAAATCAGGCGCAGGTGGTCATCCTCGACGTGCTGGTCGTCAACGAGGGCCTGGTCATCGGCGGCGGTTTCGAGCTCGTAGGCAATCTCCACGAGTGTGTCGTCAAAACGTGCGCGACGGCGAATGACGTCGATGGCCTTGAAGCGGCCCGCCGACACCAGCCAGGCGCGCGGGTTGTCCGGCACGCCGTCCACCGGCCATTGCGCCATCGCCGCGGCGAAAGCTTCGTGCAACGCTTCCTCCGCGAGGTCGAAGTCGCCGAGCAGGCGGATCAACGTCGCCAGCACTCGTCGCGATTCGTCGCGGTAAATACGCTCGATGGTTTTTGCAATGGTGTGGCCGATCATGTCGTGGACCTGATTTGCGATGCCGGCGCAATGGCGACACGGCCAGGCGGCTCACGCTGCCAGTACAATGGCAATACTACGCCCGCCCGTTTCGATGCGCGCCCGGATCGCGCCGCCGGCCTTCGAGTTCGCGGATCGGCCGGACTTCGATGCTGCCGATACGCACGGGCGGGATCCGGCCGGCAAGCTGGATTGCCTCGTTCAAGTCCCTGGCCTCAATCAGGTAGAAGCCGGCGAGCTGCTCTTTGGTCTCGGCAAACGGGCCGTCCGTTACGGAGACCTGGCCATTGCGCAAGCGCACGGTCGTCGCGGTAGCGACAGGCTGCAGTGCTTCGGATGCAACGCAATGCCCGCTTTGCCGCAAGCCCTCGTCGTACGCGATGCATTCCTCGTCGGCGAACCCTTCCAGCTTTGTTTCCTCAGCGTATACAAGGCACAGGTATTTCATCGTCTGCTCCAAAGTTCCCCGAGCGGGGCCCTCATTACTGACTAGTCGGACGGACCGGTCCGAATTCGACCGGATCGGGTCCGACCGACCCGCTCTTTTTTGTTTCCGGCATCCGCACGACGCTTGATGGCGGCGCGTCTCAGGCGCGCAGGCGCCGCCGCTCTTCGCTTTCGGACATCATCTGGTCCATGCTCGCAGCCGGCCGGATCTCGAAGGCACCGCTCTTTACGCCGGGATGCTTCGACATCAGCTCGACGGCGTGCTCGAGATTGTCGGCTTCGAGTATGAGTATCCCGCCGAGTTGCTCTTTGGTCTCGGCGTAGGGACCGTCGGTGGCCGACAGGCGCTTGTTGCTGTAGCGCAGGGTTTTGGCGGTCGAAGGCTGATCGAGCGCCTCACCGCCGGCGAAATGGCCTTTCCTGCGCAGTTCGTCATCGTAGGTAAAGCATTCGTCCATAAATGCGTTGCGTTCCTCCTCAGTGAGGTGCTGGTATTTTATTGGGTCGTAATAGCCGAGGCATATGAATTTCATGCGGTTCTCCTTAGATCCGGTGTTGGGCTTGCGTCACTATCTGGTCGACCACGGGATCCCTCAATCGACATTTTCCGCATCTTTTGTCGAAATTCGCCCAGCCGAAACGACTACAGGCAAATCAAGGCTGCTCGCGCAGTAGCATTGTAAGGAAAAGACAAGGAGAGGCAGCAATGCGAGTGATGGTAATGGTCAAGGCAACAAAGAATTCCGAAGCGGGCATCCTGCCCGGCGATCCGAGGGCGCCGGCCGGCTATGCGACCCTGTTCGAAGACATGGGCAAGTTCAATGAAGAACTGGTGAAGGCGGGTGTCATGCTTGCGGGCGATGGCCTTCGCCCAAGCAGCAAGGGCAAGCGCGTGCGCTTTTCCGGCGGAAAAACGACCGTCTTCGACGGTCCCTTCGCCGAGACCAAGGAG
>CAYXKM010000156.1:0-11122 GCA_964465665.1 uncultured Woeseiaceae bacterium | reverse complement strand
GATCGAAATCCTGCGGCGAGGCGCTTTCGGTGACGACACCGTGCTGGTCGTTCACCGGCGTGGCAGCTATTCGGGAGAAACGGCACTCCTGTCCGGCCGCGCGGCGATGGTTGCCGCCCGTGCCGGAAAAGATTTGAGAGTCCTCACTGTTCCGGCCGAGCGTTTGCGCGAAATCATGGTGACGCACTCCTTGCTTGGCGAAATCATCATGCGAAGCTTCATATTGCGGCGCGTGCGGATGATCAATGATGGGGTGAGCGACCTGCTGCTGGTCGGCTCACGGCATTCCGCGGATACGCTGCGATTGCAGGAATTTCTCACCCGCAATGCACACCCGTACACTTTCGTCGATCTCGAAGTGGCGGGCGACGTCTGCACCATGCTAAACCGTTGCGATATCGGGCCGGAAGACACGCCGATCGTCATAACCAGCAAGGGCGAGCCGTTGCGCAACCCGTCGCTGCGCGCGCTCGCCGACCGGCTCGGCCTTTCGTTGCAGCTCGACCTGCAGGCGGTACACGATGTGGCGGTTGTCGGTGCGGGACCTGCGGGCCTCGCGGCGGCGGTGTACGCGGCATCCGAAGGACTCGATGTCATCGTGCTCGATCCGGTGGCACCCGGCGGCCAGGCGGGAACCAGCTCGAAGATCGAGAATTATCTGGGTTTTCCGACCGGCATCTCCGGTCAGGCACTTGCCGGCAGGGCGTTCATGCAGGCGCAGAAATTCGGCGCACAGATCGAAATACCGGCGCGCCTGACGCGCCTGCATTGCGGCAACCCCTTCCATGAACTCGAACTCGACAACGGCGAACGGATACGCAGCCGAAGCGTCGTGATTGCATCCGGGGCGAAGTATCGCAAGCCGGCGCTCGCGAATCTGGAAGCGTTCGAGGGCAACGGCATTTACTACGGTGCCACCTATCTCGAATCGCAGTTCTGCCGGGGGCACGAAATTGCCATTGTCGGGGGGGGGAATTCGGCGGGACAAGCGGCCGTGTTTCTGGCTGAAAGTGCCGCCAAGGTCTACGTGCTGGTTCGATCGGAGGGCCTGGCGGCGAGCATGTCGCAGTATCTCATCCGCCGCATCGAAACCACGGAAAACATCGAGCTGGTCGCATGGTCCGAAGTCGTCGAACTCGAGGGCACCACGCAACTGGACGGCATTTGCTGGAGGCATCGAAAGTCGCTTGCAGAAACCCGGCGCCCGGTCCGGCACCTTTTCGTGTTCATCGGCGCGACGCCGAACACGGATTTTCTCACGGACTCGGTCAGCACGGACAGGAATGGCTTTGTGTGCACAGGATCGGAAGTCTTCGGTCAGTCGGCGGCTCGCCCGTGGCCTCTGGCGAGACCACCGTTCCCGCTCGAAACCAGTTGCCCTGGCATTTTCGCGGTTGGCGATGTCAGGGCGAGTTCGACCAAACGTGTGGCATCGGCGGTAGGTGAGGGATCGACCGTTGTACAGTCGGTGCACGAAGTGCTGGCGAACGAAAACCTGTGACAAGTAAGCGACCAGGCTTCGAATTGTCTGCATCTGGGAACCGGAGTTGGGTCGGCCTCCTACGATCCGGCTCCGCAAATCTGCGGACCGCCATTTGAAAGCTGTGCCTCGAAACTGAGCACGATCTCGAATTTCTTGATTATTTCGCCTGAACTCCTCTCCGTCGCGAACCTCCATTCGACAACGTCTATGCGATCGCATCGCCCGGATCCCTGGCCAGTGCGAATTGCCAGCCAAAGGCTGTGCCAGTCAGCAGCTCCTGCAGCACCGGATCGGGCAGCAACGACCTTGGCCTGGCCTGGCCAGAAGAATGCGAACTGCCAAAGGTACTCCACCAGCTCCCGTGTAGCCTCGACGCTCAGGGGACGGATGGTCATCCGGCCGGCATAACCATCGCGAAGGTTGCGGTCGACACCGGTCCGATCGACATAGCTGCACTTGAATACACGAGAGAATCCGGGCGAGGTCGTCCCGGGAATGTTGCCGATGTCACCGGGATAGGCAAGTTCCCGAACAAACTCGAAGTAACGCGAGTTCTCATGCGAACCGACAAATACTCCCTGGACACTGCGAGAATCGTTGTCCGCTGCCTCCCAGCTTTGAGCTTCGGCAAATGTATCGCTGCAGAGCTCGTAAGAATCGGATTCGTCCTTGACATGATACAGTGTATAACTTTCCTGTGTGTTCGCGCGTTCATCGCGGTAAAAGTCGGCAGGCACGCGGTATTCGGGATCGTAAACGAGTTCGGCGATCTCGAGTGATGTCAAAGTGACCGCTCCGTCGGTTTGCTCTGCCAACGAAAGTTGCTCTGTATTTTCAGGGCATGCAGCGAGCTGGCTCAACGCGAGCACAATCGGCGCAAGAAAACGTAACCTGCAGGATCCGGCGCAATCGCCTGCAGCCGCGCCGGAACGGCGGACTCGCGCGCCCGACCCACGAACGATAACCGGCCGACCTGTATTTTGGTTGTTCAAATCGCGTTCCACTTTCATTGCTGGCTGAGGCTGGCCGAGCGCTTCATGACGCCCCATTCCGGAACACGACCGCGCATCCAGTTCGCCAGGCCGCGCAGTCGCCAGAGCACAGTTAGCTGGCGATAACCAAGGTTCTCGAGCAAGGCCACGACGAACAACCACAGCAAATCGCGCAGCCGCGGATAAACGTGGAACGACAGTTCCTCGAGCACCAGTGCGCTTGTGGACAGCAGGAGGCCGAGTCCAATTGCGAGGCAGAAGAACATCGCCGTGGTTTGCCACGGAATCCAGCCGAAAAGAGCGGCCACGGTGAGCACGATGTACCCGAACAGTTCGACAATCGGTGCCAGCAATTCGAAAACCAGGTAGAAAGGCATCGCGAGCCACGAGACGGCGCCACCTTTCCTGTCGAACATCAATCCCCGGTGTATGGAAAGGCATTGGGCAAGGCCGTGATGCCAGCGGATACGTTGCTTTCGCAGTGTATGCAGGTCTTCAGGCGCATCGGTCCAGCAAATGGGATCGGGCACAAAAGTGATCCGGTAGCGTCGTCCTGCAGATCGCATGAGTTTATGTATCCGGACAATGAGTTCCATGTCCTCGCCGAGCGCGTCCGATCGGTAGCCGCCGGCCTGGACGACTACTTCCTTGTCGAATACACCGAATGCGCCGGAAATGATCAGCACCGCATTCAATTGCGTCCAACCCATTCTTCCGTAAAGAAACGCGCGCAGGTATTCGACCACCTGAATAAGCGCCAGAATGTTCCGCGGCAATGCGACTCCCTCCAGGAATCCGCCGCGGACGCTGCAGCCGTTGGCGATTCGGACCGTTCCGCCGGACGCGACGGTATCCGGATCTTCGAGGAACGGGCGAACCGCACGGCGCAGACTGTCAGGCTGCAGAATCGAGTCGGCGTCGACTGCGCAGAAAAGCGGATATCGCGCGGCATTTATACCGGCATTCATTGCGTCTGCTTTTGAGCCTCCGTTGACTTTGTCGACAACGCGCAATGTCGGGTACAACGGTGAGCGGTACACTCCCCGAACGTGCTCGCAGTGGATGCGGGCCCGATAGGCCTCCGGAAACGGTTGCATGCCGAACTCCCGCTGAATCTTTTCGAGGGTATCGTCGCTCGAACCATCGTTGACGACGATAACTTCATAGTGCGGATACTCGAGTTGCAGCATCGCGCGAATAGATGTGATGATCGATGCAGATTCGTTGTATGCGGGTACGATAACGCTGATCGGAAGATCCAGACTGGAAAAGACATTATCGCCGTCAGCGGTTCGGGCGATTTGCAAATAGCGACGGATCTGGATGACGGCAAATACGTTCAGGGACGCGTAAACGAAGTACAAAACGATGAAGTAGCCGAAGATGAACCACTCCATACCGAACACGACGTATTTGCCGGTCACGCAACACCGCGTTCGGCGAGGGCTTGCTGCAGCATGTCGCGCGCAAATCGGTCGCGCTGGCGATCCCGCAATCGACGCAAAGCGTGTGGGCCGAGGAACGGCAACGCGACTATTGCCTGAGCTGCCCGGTAGCGGACCCACCACTCGGGGTCGCTCATCAACGGCTCCAGGGCCGGAATGCAGGCTTGTGTGCCGAACTGTCCGAGCACGGACGCTGCCTGCATGCGCACAAACCACACTTTGTGCCGGGTCAATGCAGTAACCGTATCGGCACAATTCAACGCACGTGCCGCCTTCAGAGCTGCTGCCAGCAGGTTCGGGTCGCGACGCTCGTGAAGCAGCCGCTGAACCAGCCTGTTGAGGTCACCTGAGGCGATACAGTCCGAATAACGCAAAAGTCGTGCGGCCACATCGTCAGATCCATTGATGATGACGGCGCAAAGGGGTCCCGAGACGACATCGGCTCCTGCGTTCGCGAGAAGCCGCGCGACCTGCGTGCGTGGCCAGCGATCGTTACGGCAGATAAACGGCAACACGACAGGAATGGCATGCGGTGCGTCGATATCGACAAGCGCTGTGGCTGCCGTAACGGACATTGCAACGCTTGGGTGGTCGAGGAGCGCCATGATCGCGGACCAACTGTGCCGGTCCTGCAGCAGGCCGATAGCCTGCACGGCCATCAGCTTGCTGCCGAGTGCGCGCTGGTCGAGCCCTTGTCTGGCAAGCGTCAGCAGACCTGCACGCTTCGCCAGAGCATTCAGGCTCTCGCTCGAAGCGCCGCGCACGCTGTTTCGAAAGGTGCACCATTGACGCAGAATTTCCGGCCGGTGCCGATCTGCAAGTCGGGGCAATGTCGCACATTGCGCATACTCCAGTGACACCGCCGCGTCGGCAAGCACCGGCCACCAGATCAGTTGTAGTCGCAGGCGCAATCTTGAGTGCAGGATATGCGAGATGCGGAGCCCAAGCGCATAGACGAACAGCAGTGCCGTCGCAGCAAGTGCTGCAAGGGCAGCGACAGCGGCAGCCTGACTGGCCGAATCAAAATCCGCCGGCAATGGAAACGCCCGTTGTGTAACGTGAGTAGAGATCACCCTGTTGGTGCGCGCCGAGTCGCCACATTATGCTGAGATACTGGCCGAGGGGATGGCGGCCTGTCAGAGCAATGGAACTGATATCGGTTTCCAGAATTTGCCCAACGCCGACATTCTCGACTTCCTTGCCGGCGGCGACTGTTATGCCGAATTGCGCGTCGTTGTCGGCGTAGATATTGACGGTCGCACGGTGTGTTATGGCGGTTTCGCTGTCCAGCCAGGCAGACTCGAGCACATACGATGCCCGATAACGGCCGAAATAGCGCTCGACGGAGAGGCCGCCGCCGAAGACCCGGATATCCGGGTAATCCCGGTGTCTCAAGCCGCTGCCGATCGCCCAACCGTGGTCCAGCCGGTAGGCAAGATTTGCAATGATCGACATTCGCGGCAGAAAAGCGGGATCCGCACTGAATTGTCCGTCGATTGCGCCGTTCCATTTTTCGGAAAATTGCAAGCTGACGCCGAGCCCCAGTTCCGTATCCCGGCGGTCGAATCGTTCGACGCTGGCAAGCGAAGCCCGGATGATGTCACCGGTTTGGGCGACCCTGTCGACATAAAGGTACATGCGACGCCAGTCGCCGGAGTCGTTGTCCAGCCAGTCAAGATCGGCGCCCGCCTCCCATCGATAGTTGTACTGCGGTACGCGTAAGATCTCATCTATCCACTCGGCATCTGGAAATCGGCTCCGTGCTGCCGCGCGAAGTTCTTCTTCTCTGGTTTTCGCAGCGTCGCCCTGCTGAGTTGCCAGTATCGTGAGTTCAAATTGCCAGATCTGCTCATAATCCGGGGCCAGCTCGCGAGCACGCTGCAGCGCCAGCAGGGCACTTGTGTCATTGCCTGACCGGTGTTGCGCCTGGGCAAGGCCGAACCAGTAGTCAACGTCGTCAGGTTGGTCAGCCGTTAGTGCCTCGAACACGATCAGTGCTGCGGCATGGTTACCGGAAACGAGCAGCCGCTGCGCGCAAGCGAATCGGTCCGCCAACGCGGATTCGACAGCCGTCAGGATTGGCGGGTATGTGCCACAATCCTCCGCTTTCCGGGCGACCTCGGCTGCCGGTACCGCCGAAGTTGCTGCCATGGCCGGCAGACCGATCGCCACCAGCATGCAGGTCAATCGAGGTCTGCGTGCGGGCGAATTCAATTCGAAGTTCATCGCGCAGCTAACGTCCCCGGCATTTTCGCGAGGCGCCGAATTCGTGCGAGGAGTTCGAGGGGTTTATAGGGCTTCGATACATAGTCATTGGCGCCGAGCTCGAAAGCCCGAACGATGTCGCGCTCCGTTACTTTCCCGGACAGCACGACAATCGGAACATCGCGCCAGAGCGCGTGCTCGCGTATTTGAGTTATCAACTCGAAGCCATCGATGTACGGCAGCATGAGGTCTGTTATGACAATGTCCGTCGGATTGGACGACGCGATGAATGACGCCGCTTCCCGACCCGTATGCAGCTCATGCACGGCAAAGCCTTCGCGTTCCAACATGTGTCTGAGCAGGTACGAGATATCCTTGCAATCCTCGATCAACAAGGCGGCATAGAGACACTCGATGTCCGGCAATGTCAGCTCTGCGCTCATCAAACGGAGTTCCGGCGGCAACGTTCGATCGTTTCCATCTCCGGCCTTTGAAATTTTTTGGGATTAGATGGTTGCCAGAGCGAGGCGATTTAACAATGAACCACGACACACACAAATGGAAACTCAGTGTTCGTCTTTCAGGACGAGCTGTTTTAGCAACACTGAGTTTCCGCATTTTCCTGAAGGAACCTGTTATTTCGTTAGCGAATGCACAGTCAGGACGCAGGGATCTGTGCCATAGATGTCACTCGTTTTGATTCGGCCGCCCGCATCGAGAGCGATGCAAGCGGCCGATGCGTCACGAGAAATTGTCGGCATGAAAGTTTGAGGAGCGGGTTAGTAGTGATAGGTTGGCGACACGCAGGTGAACAGCGCAAACTCGCGACGGGCGACGCACATGCTGCAGGCGCGTGTGTTGCGGCTGACCCGGCCGATGCCGACCATCAATTGCGGCTGGTGGTTCTGGACCCCAGTCCCTGGACGCTCGATCAGATCCAGAACGCGCTCTGGATGTGGCCGCATAAACTGGTGACTGCTACCTCCATCAATGATGCCGTTACGCAGTGCCGACATCTGGCACCGGCGGCTGTACTGATTGCCAACGACTTTCCGGATCGCAGCAATGGCGACGTGCTGGTCAGGTTGCGTGCTTACCTGCCGGACATGCCGATAATCGCCATCACATCAATTCCCGGTGCCGCAAACACCGCGGAAACGCTCAAACGCGGGGCTGACGCGGTCATACTTCGCAACGACTTGCAGCGCCCGACCTTGCACGACCTGTTGATGCGGCTTCGCGATGCCCGCCGGCCGGCCGATGCGGGTACGGGCTCGCGACAATTGTGCCTGGGCCTTCCCTGGCGGGACAGCCGGATGCTGGGGAGTATCCTCTGCGACATCGATGGCACGGTCATCGATGCAAATGCTTATCTTGCGCGTCTGCTCGAGTATCCCGGCAGAAATGCGCTTCACGGCAAATGCATTTGGCGGGACGTCCTGCAGCCTCCCGCGGACTGGAACTCGTTGAAGTCGGTTGCAGGGGACCTGGCGGCCATTCGGCACCGGTCGGTGACCGTGCGCACGGCCGCGGGCCAGGTCCTGTGGATGAAAATCGAGGTTTTTGCGGCGCCGGAATCTCCCGCAGACATACAGGTGACCTTTGTCGACCAGAGCGAACGGCTGCTTGTGGCGCGGACCGGTACCGGCAATGGCCAGTGACGCCGATTCCGGCCGTCCCGAACGACCAGAGCCGGTTTGCCGGGTGATTGGTTCCGGGAACACACTGTTTCCTTGCAATGCAAATTCAGGGCTGTCAGGAGAAGCTCAGATTTGGTAATATTCCAGCCTATCCTACTGATCTTGGTCTAAATTTTGCAGATTGCATAGTGACATTTGGTCGAAATTTTTCAAAAAATACAATGACATAAAGAAAGATTTGCGTCCACCGCCGCTTGAATCGGGTGCTGACAATGAATTTTTCGGACGTCTACGTGTTCAAGAAAGTTGCCCAATCCTTGAGCTTTACCAAGGCTGCGAGACAGATTGGTTCCAGTCGCTCGGCTGTGAGCAAGCGTATTTGCCGACTGGAGCAGGACCTTGGTGTGATGCTTGTCAACCGCAGCACCCGGAGCGTGAGCCTGACTGAGGCCGGCAGGACTTTTCACCTGCACACATCCGAGATCGATACCAAAATCGAGCGTGCCGCTGAATTTATTCGCGGCTCGGACCTGGAACCCAGTGGCACGGTCGCATTCACTATTCCGTCCAGCCTTGGCAACGCTTTGTTGCCGACCCTGATAACGCATTTTCAAACGACCTGGCCGCAACTGAAGTTCAACATCAACTTCGACGACGGGCTGGTTGATCTGATCGGCGGCAGCTTTGACGTCGCCATCCGTATCGCCCAGAAACTTACCGATTCGAGTCTTATTTCACGGCGGCTGGGCTCCACGCGCAGGGTACTCGCTGCCTCGCCCGGCTATCTCGACCGGCACGGCGTACCTGGCAACATTCCTGAACTCGCGAAACATCGCTGTCTCGGCCTGGGGAGTGTCCTGAACACCGCCTCCACCTGGCATTTCCAGGACAACGGCAAGGCCGCCGAAATCGCGTGCGAGTACATCATCTCGGCAAACAGCTACGCGCCACTGATCAGTGCGGCCTGCCTCGGAAGCGGAATCCTTTACGTTCCGGAGATATGCATTCATGCGGAACTCGTGCGCCAGGACCTCCGGGTCATACTTCCCGACATCTCGGATCCCAACCCTTACGGAATTTACGCCGTGTACCCGCATCGCAATGCCGCCGCCAAAGTCAAAGTGCTGGTCAATTTCATCGAACGTGAACTCGCCGCAGTTGGATCTTTGGATTCGTGGCCCGGTACGGATGCGGACTCAGTGGACATGAGCCAGCGCAGGAATGTCGCTGCAGCGACGCCGGCAGTCCGATCCGGAAAGTATTCCTGACGGTCCGCACAAGTGCAAAATCGGAGTAGTGTCAACGCTCCGATGGGGGCGTTTTCATGCGGCGCAACGTGACGCAATTCCTGCCCTTGCGTTTGCTCTCGTAAAGCGCCTCATCGGCGCGTTCGATGAGATTACTGGCGGAGATGGGACCGCCACTGGTCCGGAGCGCCAGCCCGACGCTCACGGACGCCGGTACGGTCCCGTCACGTGTGCGTATCGGTAGTTCATGTATGCGGTCACGAATCCGGTTTGCAATCTCCGAGAAATCGTGCTCGGTCGCGTCGCGCACAATAATCAGGAACTCGTCGCCGCCATAGCGACAAACAATATCGTGAGGCCGGACCGCAGCCACAATAGTGCTGGCAACCTTGCGCAGAACCTGGTCGCCCATGCCATGCCCGAACTGATCGTTGACCAGTTGGAAGTTGTCGATGTCGGCCATAACAAAACCGAGCCAGTGGTTGTACTGAACCGACTCCTTGAGGGCGGCTTGCAGCAGGCTCTCCCCACCGCGGCGATTCCATAGCCGTGTCAGTGAATCGAACATTGCCTGGCGTCGGGCTTCTCCGAGCTTTGCGATAAGCGCAGAATGAGCATTGCTAAGTTCGACGCTGAACAGTTCCCTTTGTGCCATATCAGCGAGATCAGCCAAGGTCTGGCTGAAGGTATCGTCCACCTTGCGCGGCTTCAGATCCATGACACAGAACGAGCCAATGGTCTTACCTTCGTAGTCCTGTAACGGATGCCCGGCGTAAAAGCGTATTTTCGGTTTGCGGCACACATGCCGATTGCTCATCAACGCAAGATCGTCAAGCGTGTTTTCGACAACTCTTTTTTTACCTTCTGCAATGACCTCGCTGCAAAGGCTGTCAGACAAAGGAAGTTCAGTGACCTGCCAGCCCACGACCGACTTGAACCACTGACGTTTGTTCTGGATGACGGTGATAGCAACGATGGGGACGCCCAAAGCACGTTTGCCAAGGCGGGTAATACGTTCGAATCGTTCCTCAAGCGGCGTATAGAATGCGTCCAGCGTATGCAGATTGGCCAGTTTCAGGGTGGCGGTGCCGGCAACGGTGCGCGACAGAGCTGTTTGGTCAATGGGCGTAGACATGTCGTTGAATATTCACTCAAAGTCTGTATTTTATGTCGCTTGAGCGAAGATTAACTGTCTACCACTCCGCATTTGCGCGGTGCGTTTTGGAAACACAGCGGTAACCAATTCGAAGGCTCGCCCTTGTGGGGCGAAGGAGTGTTCGGCATGCAAGTTTCCGGGCAAATCGAATTCACTATTACCGGGCAAAAGGACGACAGCGTTGTGGCGGAGATGCCGATACACCAGAATGATGGCGTTTTTAAGGCACGGTCGGAGTACGTGAAACGCGGCCGATCGGTCAGCGTCGTGCGGACCCTCGTAACCGGTGAGAACGGTCGACCCATCGCAGAGGTCACCACGAGTCACATTGCGTCGCGTTGACCTCGGGTGGAGTATTGGAGGAAACTTCTTATTTATTAATTATTTACGAATGATTTGGTGAAATCCACTTTATTGACGTAACCGCTTTATAACCGGTACATAACCGCAGCTGTTACTCGCTGCCGCTACCATGCCAGCGATGCCGACGTCACCGGACCCGCACGCCCTTTTTGCCATCGCGCTGGCAATCTTCGCGATCGTTGTGTACACGCGGGAGAGAATTCCGCTGGAGTCCTCGAGTTTCCTGGTCCTGCTGGTGATGCTCGTCTGGTTCCAGGTATTTGCGATCGAATTCGAGGGTGAACGCGTCGATGCCGGCGATTTTCTGGCGGCCTTTGGCAATGAGGCCCTGATTGCTGTCATCGCACTGATGATTCTGGCTCGCGGACTCGAGGTCACGGGAGCGCTGCAACCTGTCGGCCATGTACTTGCCAGGCTTTGGCGCAGCCGGCCGCAAATTGCCTTTCTTGCCACACTGCTGACTGCCGCTACGCTCAGCATGTTTCTCAACAACACCCCGGTCGTCGCCGCCATCATGCCCCTGCTGGTCACAGTCTCGTTGCAAGCCAGGACCTCCACGTCGGCTATCCTCATGCCGGTCGGCTTTGCGAC
>CAYXKM010000155.1:0-6668 GCA_964465665.1 uncultured Woeseiaceae bacterium | reverse complement strand
CCTCCTCGAGCAACTTCGGAGCGAATGCGAGATCGACTTTGCGTTTCGCAAAGCGGGCAAACTGGTGCTGTACCGGAGTGCCGACGAACTTGCGGCGGCAGCGCGATCCGTGGATCTGAAACGTGGATTCGGTTGCCGGACAACGGTGTTGACGATGCGCGAGGCAGGCGAAGTCGAAGCGTCGCTCAACAACATGTGCGAGCAATATGCCGGCGCGGTCTATTCGGCGGACGATCACTTGGGCGATGCGAGATCGTTCTCGATCGGCCTTGCGGATGTGCTGCGCAATCGCTACGGCGTCCAGTTTCGGCTGGGCTCGGAGGCAATGGAGTTGGTTAAAACCAGTGGTCGGGTTTCGGGAGTGCGGCTCGCGGATAGAGTGCTCGACTCTGATGCTGTCGTTGTATGTCTTGGCGCCTGGAGCCGCGGTTTCCTGGGTTCGCTGCTCGGTCGTGAGCCGCTCGTTCCGGTACGCGGTTACAGCGTCACGTTGCCGAGAGGCCGGCATTCACCGAAAGTCAGCATCTCCGATGCAGAGCATCGCATCGTGTACAGCCCCATGAACGGCAATGTTCGCATTGCCGGATTTGCCGATTTCGTCGGCTTCGATGACAGCGCGGACGGGAGTCGTGTCAAGTTGCTGCTGGACATTGCGAAGAAAACCGCGCCGCACGCGGCCGATTACAACGCGCCCGTACGGCACGAGTGGGGTGGCTACAGACCGATGACGGCGAACAGTCAGCCTATGGTCGGGCCGGCTTCCATCCCCGGCCTCTATCTCAATTGTGGTCACGGCATGCTGGGCTGGACACTGGCCTGTGCGACGGGCTACAACCTTGCACAGTATTTGCCGTCGTTACCGGGCAAGGCGGAGCAGTGACATCTGTGCGATTATTCGACGATGAGGAACCGGCACATCCGCTGGTTCGAGACTTGCGACCCGGGAACCGCATGCACGGAAATCCTTCGAAAGGCCTTACGCTGATGATCGCGCTTGCTGCGATGTCGGGCTGCGACGTACTGACCGATTCAGCCACGCGCCTTGCATACGATATCGAGGCCGATGTGGATAACCTGGGGCATGAGCAGGGTGCAAAGTACAGCATTAAGCATACGCCGGCAGAGGCCGATGAATGCAGCGGACCGTACACCGTGCAGCTCGACAAGGTGGGTGCGCTGATCGTGTGGTGCAAGGATGCATCGGGCAGTACGGTAGCCAGCGGCAGTACCACCTATCATTCCCGATTCATCGACACGCCTCAAACCTATATTCTGGAGAAACAGGCCGGCACCACCCTCATAGTAGAGATTGAAAGACGAAATGGCAGGGCGGTCGTTACCAACGTGCGCTGACGCTCGAGAAACCGGAATGGCGCAAACAGTATCAGGACATAACGGGATCTATGATCGAACTGTTGTCTGACCCGGAAATGTGGATCGCGTTTCTGACGCTGACTGCGCTCGAGCTGGTGCTGGGAATCGACAACGTCATTTTCATATCGATCCTGGTCGACAAACTGCCAGAGAAGCGCCGTGAATTCGCGCGCCGGATCGGCTTGTTGCTTGCCATGTTCATGCGCATCGGCCTGTTGTTTCTCATTACCTGGGTGATCGGACTGGTTGCGCCCCTGTTCACGGTGTTCGGGCAGGAAATCTCCGGACGCGACCTGATCCTCATCAGCGGCGGTCTTTTCCTGCTGTGGAAGAGTACAAAGGAGATCCACCAGTTGCTGGAGGGCGAAGAAGGCGCAGCGTCGGCCGGAGTTCGCGCCACCTTTTCAGCCGTTATCTTTCAGATAGTGATTATCGACCTGGTGTTCTCCCTGGATTCAATAATCATCGCCGTCGGCATGGTCGACGAGGTGGAAGTCATGATCGCTGCTGTCATCGTTTCAGTGATGTTGTTGATGGTCTCTGCCCGTCGCATTGGCCGGGTGGTCTCGGCGCACCCGACCATCAAGATGCTTGCCCTCGCTTTCCTCCTGGTCATCGGCGTCGTTCTGGTCGCGGACGGGTTCGGCAGTCACGTGCCGAAGGGATACGTGTACTTTGCGATGGCATTCGCGGTCGCGGTCGAGACGCTCAATATACGGATGAGAAAACGTGGGGTTCCACCGGCCGTTTTGCACGAGGCTTATGTGCCGGAGCCCAGGGAGAAGACGCATGAAACCCGGTAAACGGGCTGAGGGATGCTTGGCTTTGCGAGCTGACTGAAACGGTTCAGTTGTCGAGGAGCGGAAAGCGTCCTGCGATCTCGTCGCCGGTAAATCTGGCGACCCACCCCTCTGCATTATTGAACAGGCGAATGGCCGTGAAACGCGGGTTGGGCCCCATGTCGAACCAGTGTTTCGTATTGGCGGGAACGGATATGAGGTCGTCCTTTTCGCACAATATCGAGTACACGTGGCCGTCCTTGTGGATGACGAACAGTCCCTGGCCGCGCACAAAAAACCGGACTTCGTCTTCACTGTGCGTGTGCTCGGCGAGGAATTTCTGCCGGAAGGCGTCCTTGTCCGGGTGCTGCGGATGCATGCTGACGACGTCGACCGTCTGGTAACCGCGTTCGGTAATCAGCCGGTCGATCTCGTGCCGGTAGGCAGCGAGGATCGATTCGTTGTCGGTGTCGTCGCCGATTTCAGCCTGCGCGGACCAGCGCTCGAGCAAGATGCCTGCGTCCGCAAGCGATTGTTTTATATCACTAAAATTAGCAGTTTTGAGGATAGCTTTGCCGGGCCTGTTGTCCGCGTAGACGCTCAAATGACTCATCGGTTGTGCCTTTCGCTCATTGGACACCCAATGATACCGGAACATTATCGAAATCCGGCGCGACGGCGTGCCGGCCGCGCACCACGCGAGCGTCCCGAACCAGTTGCACGGTCTTCATTCCGGCAGCCGCCGAGGCATCGAGTTCCTCGGCGATATCGGACAGGAACAGGATGTGCTCCGCGCCGAGCTGCAGTGTTTCTGCGATGAGCCGGTAGGACGCGACCTCGAGTTTGTGCCCGATGCGCGTATCGAAGTAGCCGCGTATCAGTGGTCGAAGGTCGCCGGCTTCTGTATGCGCGAACAGCAGTTTCTGCGCCTGCACGGACCCGCTCGAGTAAATGTACAGCGCGATGCCCTGTGCCGCCCATTTGCGCATGTTACTTGCCGCGTCCGCATAGACATGACCTTTGAAATCACCGTTGCGGTATCCCTTTTCCCAGACCATGCCCTGCAGCGCTTTGAGCGACGTCGCTTTGCGGTCGTCCTTCATCCATTGCGCAAGTATCTGCACGATTCTCTCGATATCGGCCGCGGGTTCGGCGGCTTCGCTGCGCAAGTCTGAAAGTATTGAGCGGATTTCCGGCTGTTGGTGCCGCAGCCGCACGAATCCGGGGAGTTCCCGCGCGGCATAGGGAAAAAGCACCTTGTGCACGAAATCGATGGAACTCGTCGTGCCCTCGATATCGAGAACAATGGCGGCAACTGGTATCGGCACAGTCATCGACGGAATGCGAAATCTTCCTGCCACACGCAGGATAGCAGGAATTCCAGACCCTCCAGGTGACGGCGTGCTTCGGTTACATCCTTGCCCCAGGCATAGAGTCCGTGGCCGCGGATCAGGAAACCCGGTGCGACCGACGATTTTCCGGCCAGATGGCTCGCCAGGCTTTTCGCGAGGGCCGGCATGTCCTGCGTGTTGTCGAACACCGGTACGGCGATACTCTGTCCATGACTGCGGATGCCGGTCAGGGCTTTTTGCATTTCGTACCCGGATATTGCGACGGCTTCGCCGGCAGCGCGTGACAGTGTCGTGGCAGTCACGGTATGCGTGTGGAACACCGCGCCGATGGCGGCGTCATGACGGTACAGGCAGGCATGCAATGCAATCTCCGCCGACGGGACCAAGCTCGGGTCGTCCGGCTTTCCCTGCAGGTCGCAGATCATCAGGTCGTCGATCGTCAGCGCAGATTTGTCCTTGCCCGACTGCGTAATGAGGAAATGCAGGCCGTCGATCCGTGCGGAAAAATTGCCACTGGTGGCAAGGCACCACTGTCTTTCACCGAACCGGTGACAGGTCTCGCAAAGTGCTTGCGCAAGCGCGGCAATCGAGGTCCCGGAAATTTTCCGGGTTGCACGCAATTTGGCGGGAGCCGGAGTTTTTCGCCGAATGGGCATAACGTTTATAGCAGATCGTCGGTCGTCATCGGCGAGGAGAGCAGCTGCTCGAATCGCCGCCAGCGCTCGGTCTGATCCGCATCACCGCGTTCGATGTATTGCTGCACCATGTCTTTGCCCAGGTTGTAGTTGATTACATACGACCGGTAAGCATCGAAGAAGCGTGTACGCTGTGCGGCGCGCTCCGGAGATGACAATTGATAGTCGACCAGCCACTGTGCTGACTGTTCACGGGTCATGTTGCCATTCAAATAATCGCGAGCAGCTTCGTTGCCGGCGTAATCCAGTTTGTCGAGCAATGCCAGCAATTGGTAATAGCGGTCGGCATCTGACGGATCGAGACCGGCCAGGGGAAACAGTACCGATTTCTCGAAATTTATGCGCTCGTCTCCCGGAAACGCGAGATCGATGCCGTAGTTGCCGCTGCCCTCGGCAATCAGCGATTGCGCGCTGAAAAGAGGATAGAGACTGTACTCCAGCCAATCTCTGTCTATAACGAGATTCTTTTCGAGCAGCGCGTTGTAAGTGTGGTGACCCGGGTAGCCTTCATGGCACCCGAGGTCGACGGCGCGGTCGATGTAAGTCGGCAAGTCGGTATTGATCTGTATGAGACTTCGGCTGTTGCCCTTGTACCAGTTGTAGCCCGACCACGGTTTGTCGGTGACATATTCAAGGGTGAAGGACTCTCCCTCCGGCAACCGGATGTGCGCCAGGGTTCTTTTGCGGCATTCGGCAATGGCGGCATCGAAAACGGCAGGCAGCCGGCCGGCAGGAATTTCGAATTCAGAGCGGAAAGCATCAACCCGCTCGGGCAGGCTGCCCTCTCCGGGCAGGAGCACCCCGATCTCTTCGAGGATAGCCGAGAAATACGCCGCATCGTGGTCCGGGGCGACGGCACCGAACAGCAACAGTGATTCCTCGTCAAACGGCAGGGTTTCGCCCTGGTTGATGCGGATTCGGGTCTTAAGCGCCTGCAGTCTTTGCTGCAGGCCCGCAATGCGGCCGGGATCGTCAGCAGCGCCCGCGAGCGATGTCGCAAGATCCGCTGCCCGTCGGTCAATATCCGCGAGCGAGAGCTTCGTGCTGGCTGCCTCGGACCGGATTTCCTCCGGACCGAACCAGGCATCGACGTGAGCCTCGTCGTGCAGGCCCATGGAGAGTTCGAGAAAAAGGTATTCACGTGCGACCTGGTCCATATCAACGTTTGTCTCCGGAGCGCCTACATCCGCCGAACAGGCGGCAACGGCTAACACGACAAAAATTCCCGCTATCCCCGTTCTGATCATAGGTTTTTCTCTCGAATCCGCTGGATTAGGCCTGAAGGATGAGACAGGATAACAGGCAGAGGTTATGCGCAGAACCAACTCCGCGCATAGTGGCGCATCGGTTGCGACAGGCTCATGCCCGGGATCCGTGACCGCAAAGAGTGACGTTAAAGAGTACTGTTCATGAACAGAGAAACCTCACAGTGGCTCGTACCCGTAATTCTTGCTGTCGCCATCGCTGCCGGCCTGTGGTTTTTTGCGAGACAGGGCAGCGCGCCGGTGGCCGTACCTGTCGAATCCCTGCAGCTTGAAGCGCAAAGGCCCGCGGCCGTGGAGCGGGCCGGGCCGCTGTACCCGATACCCGAAGTCAGCGTACCCGTGGCTGACGCGCAATTGCGGCCACTGCCGCCGCTCGATGCAAGCGACGAATACTTCCGGCTGGAGATCGTCGAAATCTATGGCGGGGCGATCGGCAACCTGCTGGTCCAGAGCGACCTGATCGAACGCATCGTTGCAACGGTAGACAGCCTGCCGCGTTCGCACATAGCGGAAAAAATCCGTCCCGTCGGCCGGCTGGCGGGGGACCTCCCGGCGGACGGGCAGGATGGCAGTGGCGAATACACGCTGAATCCCGCCAACTACGCACGCTATGACGGCCTGGTGCAGGTGGTGACCTCGGCGAACATGGACCGGGTTGTGGACATTTACCGGCGCTTTTATCCGCTGTTCCAGGATGCGTACGTCAACCTCGGTTATCCGAAGGGTTATTTCAATGACCGGCTGGTGGAAGTCATCGATCACCTTCTGGAGACGCCGGAACTCGAAGAGTCGGTTGTGCTGCTGCGGCCGAACGTGCTGTACCTGTATGCGGATCCGCAACTGGAGAGCCGCTCCAGCGGGCAGAAGCTGCTGATGCGCATGGGCGCGGAGCACGCCGCAAGCATCAAGGAAACCTTGCGCGAATTGCGCGCCAAAGTCGCAAGCCAATAGCAAGTCAGTCATTTCCGAACAAACATCGACCGGGGGAAACTCATGCGGGTTCACAGTACTGTGTTGTCATTGTCGGTCGTTGTCGTACTTGTCTTTTACGGCACAGTTACTTTGGCGGAATCGTCAGTAACCGAACTCCAGCAGGAAGTCGAACGCCGTTTCGACGAGAAGCTCGATGCCGACGAGATGGACGCGTGGCTGCGCCGCCTGAGCGCCCAACCGCATCATGTGGGGTCCGCGTATGGAAAGGAG
>CAYXKM010000154.1:0-10792 GCA_964465665.1 uncultured Woeseiaceae bacterium | reverse complement strand
TCGTGTATGCGTTTGACGGCCAGCGTTATCGCATCGCCGATCGCGGACTTCTCACCCGCAAGCCCGATGAAGGATTCGAGCAGCAGAACTTTCACGGTTTCGCGATCGAGTGTCAGCGGCACCTGCAGGTAAGCGCGTTCGCCAAACAAGATGAGTCCGATGCGATCGCCTTCGCGACGGCCGATGAAGTCACTGGCAACGGCTTTGGTTGCAGTCAGGCGATCTACGCGGCGATTGCCCAGTTCGAAATCCTTCGCATCCATGCTGCCCGAGAGGTCGACCGCGAGCATGAGGTTGCGGCCCGACACGGGCACATCGAGTTCGTCGCCGATGCGCTGCGGCCTTGCCGAAGCAATCACCAGCAGAATCCAGGCGATGACCGCGATCCAGAATCGCCAGTTCAGCAACTGCTCGACTTCCGAGCGTTCCTGCAACACCGCGAAACCACGGAAGCTGGGTACCTTGAGCCCGGCCTCCCGCGTGCTTACGACCGGCGGCAGCAACTTGCGCAACACGAAAGGCAGTGGCAGCCAGAGCAACATCCAGGGCCAGGCGAGCGACCACATCAGCTTCGACCATCCGGCAATGGCGTGCGCAATCGCATGCGCACCGCGTCGATGAGCCCTTCGACGCGCATACCGACATCGGCAGCTTCATTGCGAACATAGGGCAATGATTCGATAAGGCGTCCCGCACCGGTCGTGAACGGCTGTCCGTCGAGACCCCGATCGAGCCAGGCAAGCCAGCTCTGCCCTGTCAGGCCCGCAACCTCGTCACGCGATGCAAACGCCATCATCGCCCGGCGCAACAATTGCGAAAGCTGTTTTGCGACCGGTATCGCGCCGCGACCCCGTTCGTATTCTGCGATGACCTTGCGCAATTCGCGAAGCGCGACGCGACGTGGCCGGTTGGCGCGCCAGCGACCGTAGCCGCGATAGATGAGGTAGAGGAATCCGCCGACCGCCAGTGCCATGAGCAACCACCAGCCGGGCGCGAGCGGCCAACACCCGATCGCCTCGGGCAGGTGCAGATCGCGCAACGGAATCTCTGCAGGGTCCATGGGGCTCAGGCGACCCGCCGGCCGAGTGACTGCTGCAGGCTTTGCACCGGATCGTCGCGGGTCGACATGCGCATCAGGTGCACCCCGTAGCGTTGACAGAACTGTTCCAGCATTTCACGGCGTTCCTCGAACACCCGGTGATAGTCGCGGCGCGCGGCCGATGCATAAGTGTCGATGGCCATCTCGGCATCGTGACTGACCAGGCGATAGTGGCCGGGCGGCGGCAATTCTTCCTCCAGCGGATCGCTGATGAATACGGCAAGCACTTCGTTATGTCGCGCAATCCCCGCGAGATAGGACTGCGCCGCCCGCGAGAAGCCCGTGAAGTCGCTGAGGATGACGACCAGGCTGCCGGGTCGCACAACGCGGCGCAGCGCGGCCATCGCCTGGGTCAGCGCCGGCTCCACGGGTGGCGGCGGTGCGTGTTCATCGACATGCCAATCGGGATGCCCGACCAGTTCGTGCAAATAGCGCAGCGCCGCCTGCCGGCCGAGTTTGGGTTTCAGTTCGCGATGCACGGTATCGCCGAAAATCAGGCCGCCGAGTCGATCGCCACGATGGTGCGCGGCCCACGCGATCAATACGGCGGCGTTGCTCGCATGCACGGACTTGAACGCGCCCTGCGTTGCAAAGTGCATGTTGGAACGCAGATCGAGGACGACGAGTACGGGGCGCTCGCGTTCCTCGCGAAACAGTTTGGTGTAAGCCTCGCTGCTGCGTGCCGTGACCCGCCAGTCGATATTGCGCGGATCGTCGCCGGGCTGGTACGGCCGCGATTCGTCGAACTCCATACCGCGCCCGCGAAAGTGCGACACGTAAGCGCCGGCTTGCAGCGAATTGACGCGCAACACGTCCAGCGCGATCGCGCGTGCGGGTCCGGACAGTCGGATCAGGCCGTGTTGGCTGACACTGACCGGCGATGCATCGGCTTGTAACTTGTCGTGTCTCACAATCGTTAGTGCGCGACCCTGGCGCGATCCTACGGAACGCCGACGCCGTCGAGTACGCCTTCGATGATCGTATCGGCGATGACGCCATCGGCTTCCGCCTCGAAACTGAGCACCAGCCGGTGCCGCAACACGTCGGCCGCGACCGCCTGGATGTCTTCCGGTCCCACGTAGTCCTGGCCTTTCAACCAGGCATGTGCGCGGGCGCTGCGATCGATACCCATGCAGGCGCGCGGACTCGCGCCGTACATCACCTGGCCATCCAGCGCCGGGTTGACCGTACCCGGGTTGCGAGTGGCTACCACGACATTGACGATGTACTGCTCCAGTTCGTCGGCAAGGTGCAATCCGAGTATGGCCTGGCGCGCTTCCATGATAGCCGATTCGGGCAGGATCTCCGGCGGCTGGAACTGGTCGCGCTTCCGCGATTTCGCTTCTTCACGGTTCAGAACCAGGATCCGCCGTTCATCCGCCGGCGTCGGGTAACCGACCTGCACGTGCAGCAGGAAACGGTCGAGCTGTGCTTCCGGCAAGGGATAGGTGCCCTCCTGTTCGATCGGATTCTGTGTCGCCATCACCATGAACAGGTCCGGGAGCGGGTAGCTTTTCTCGCCGACAGTAATCTGCCGTTCTTCCATCGCTTCCAGCAACGCGGACTGTACTTTGGCGGGTGCGCGGTTGATCTCATCGGCGAGTATCAGATTGTGAAACAGCGGGCCCTCACGAAACACGAAAGTCCCTTCCTGCGGCCGGTAAATTTCGGTGCCGGTCAGGTCGGCGGGCAGCAGATCCGGGGTGAATTGCAGCCGATGAAAGTCGCCTTCGATGCTTTCCGCAAGAACCTTGATGGCACGCGTTTTCGCCAGTCCCGGGGCGCCTTCCACCAGCAAATGGCCGTCGCAAAGCAATGCAATCAGCATGCGATTGATCAGGTGCGACTGGCCGATGATCAGCCGGCTGGCGTGGGCCTCGAGTTGTTGAAATTGTTCTGAAAGGGTCATCAAGGACTCCGGCGGCAAAAACGGCGTGCCATTGTAGTGATGATGCGCGGGCAGTCCAAGCTGTTGCGCTCCCGGAGGGGCATGCGCCGTGCCCGGATTTGTCTCTGGCGGATACTCATGTTGCCGTCCTGATGGCCGGATTGGGTAATATTGAGTGTCCTGTGACACTTCGGATCGAAATACATTGCAAGGGTTTCCCGACATCTCGCGCGAATCTTCGTGCCGGCCGGCATACCGCGGCCCGATCGCTGCCCTATTGCTGACGTCGGTCGTCGCCTGCGGCGATCCGCCTCCTGTTGCGCGGGAGATCGTCGGCGACTGCGCGTCCGAAGGTGGACTGAAGACCGAGCTGTACGGTGCGCTGGAAACCGCCATCGACTGGCAACCCGGCCAGTTGCAGTGCCAGGGCATGCCGCGACCGAACGCCGCAGGCGCGCGGCTGCGCTTTGCCGGCACCGCAACCCGCGGAGGGGAGTCAACGCAACTGGCTATCATTTTTGGCATACCGGCTCTCGAGCGAGGCAAGACCGGCAAGGAATTGCCGACCAATGTCACCGTGATCGACGAGGGTCTGGGTCGGTTCTTTTCCACGCAGAGTACCGATTCCTGCTGGACCGACGTCGACAGCCAGGAAGAATCCGCGTCGGAAAGCCGGTATGTCATCAGCGGCATCGTCTACTGCGTGGCGCCGCTTGCCGAGCTGAATGGCAACAGCAGCGTGCTGTTGTCCGATGTGCATTTCACGGGATTGCTGGACTGGAAGCCGCCGAAGTGATGCGCGTGCTCGCCGGTCTCGCCGTACTCGCCGCCTCCGGGGACATAGCGGTTGCGCAGGAGTATGACGTCGATGACCTTTCCGCGGCATTCGGCCGCGATGTCATCGTCATCGAATCGAACCTGCATGCGTGTTACCGCTTCGATGTATTTGTCGCCGACACCGACTCGCAGAAACAGCGCGGACTCATGTTCGTGCGCGACCTGCCGCTGCATTACGGCATGCTTTTTATTTACAGCGACACCGCCGTTCACTCGATGTGGATGAAAAACACCTATATTCCGCTCGACATGGTGTTCATCCGCGGTGATGGCCGCGTGTCGTCGGTCGCACGAAATACCGAACCGTTGTCGTTGCGCTCGGTAAGCTCGACAGAGCCCGTCAATTACGTACTCGAACTGAATGCTGGCGTGACCGAGCGACTGTCCATCGACGCCGGCAGCGTGGTTGTACTGAAGTGATCTCAGGTCGCCTGCAATGCAGGCTCCTACACGGGTACTGCGAGCACCTGTAGGAGCCTGCATCGCAGGCGACGCGATGTCGGCATTCCCGCGTATGTCATGATACTGTCGCGCGCATAGCGGTCAACGTGTCAAAGGACGGCGGCGACGGATTGCCAGCGACGGCGCGGCGGTTGCCATTCGAGCGCATTTCTTCCTAAGCGAGAATGGCAACCGGCACGATGGCGGCACCAGGGACACGCGCGATCCGTTAAAGAACGGCGGCGACGGACCTGGCGAGGTATCCGACATTGTCGGCGGTGACGCCCGCGACGTTGATGCGGCTCGACCCGACCATGTAAATGCCGTAGTCCCGCTTCAATCCGTCGACCTGTGCTTCCGAGATGCCGAGAAACGAGAACAGGCCGTTCGCCCTGTTGATGTGACTGAAATCGTGACCCTTGGCGCTCTTCGCAAGTGCATCCCCCAGCAGGCGGCGCATCGATTTCAGCCGGTTGCGCATGACGTCAACCTCGGCCGCCCATTCGGACTTCAGGCCGGCATTGCCGAGGATGCGCCGGACGATGGCAGCGCCGTGATCGGGCGGCATCGAATACAGAGTGCGAACGATGTTGTGTGCCTGGCTGCGCAGGATATCGCGCGCCTCGCGGTTTCGGCCGACAACAGACAGCGACCCGATGCGATCCCGGTACAGCCCAAAATTTTTCGAACAGGATGCGGCAACGATCATCTCGGGCACCGCATCGAACAGCAGTCGCACCGGCCAGGCATCCTGTTCGAGGCCTTCGGCAAAACCCAGGTAGGCGATGTCGACAAACGGCACAAGTCTCCGCTTACTGACCAGGTTCGCGACCTCCTGCCATTGCTCGCGGTCCAGGTCCATGCCGGTCGGGTTGTGGCAACAGCCGTGCAGCAGCACCAGGTCGCCTTCGTTGACCGAGGACAGTGTTTTCAGCATTTCATCGAAGCGTATGGTTTTGCTCCGGGCATCGTAGTACGCATAGGTCTTGAGGGTGAGGCCGGCGCCGCCGAGCAGCGGCACGTGATTGGCCCAGGTCGGGTCGGGAACCCACAGCGTGACATCGCGGCGCGCGCGAAGTATCAGGCCGGCGGCAACACACAGCGCACCAGAACCGCCGGGCGTGTGCAAAGTGACGATCCGTTCATTGCTCGCGTTCCCGTCGCCGAAAATCAGACCCTGCATCAGCTCGTTGAACACCGGGTCGCCGCCGGAGCCGAGGTAGGTCTTGGTCTCCTGTTCCTGCAGTATCATTTTTTCCGCTTTCTTGACGGACGAAAGTATCGGCGTTTCGCCTTTGGCGTTGCGGTAAACGCCGACACCGAGATCGATTTTCTGTGGCCGGGTATCGTTCTGGTACTCGGCAATCAGACGCAGGATGGCGTCCGCGGGTTGCGCTTTCAGGGTCTCGAACAAGTGATTCTCCGGTCTCGCGAGCTGCACGCTACAGCCGCGACATTGTACACAGCCGCGGGCGCGGCGCAGAACACCCGCGCAACGCGACCCAAATGATCAGAACCGGTTGAGCGGTATCTTCAGGTAGGACACGGCATTGTCCTCGTGGTCCGGCACGTTGCCCGCACGGATATTCACCTGGATGGCCGGGAGGATCAGTGCCGGTGGCGGCAGGGTTCTGTCCCTTGCCTGACGCAGCGAAATGAATTCGTGCTTCGAACGCCCGTCGCCGATGTGCATATTCGATGCGCGTTGCTCGTCAATCGAGCACCGGTAGCGCATGTCGCGCCCGTCCGGCGGATAGTCGTGACACACGTAGAGCACGGTTTCACGTGGCAGCGACAACAACGACTGTATCGAGTCGTATAAAAGGCCCGCATCACCACCGGGAAAGTCACACCGCGCCGTGCCGACGTCGGGCATGAAAAGCGTGTCGCCGATAAACGCTGCGTTGCCGATGAGATAAGTGACGCTGTCACTGGTATGTCCGGGCGTTGCAAGTATGCGGCCTGTGTGCGAGCCGATGGCAAAGGTGTCGTTGGCCGCAAACAAGCAATCGAACTGGCTACCATCGCAACGGAATGGTGCCTTGAGATTGAAGAGGCCGGCAAAATTCTCCTGCACACTGCAGATGCCCTCGCCGATTCCCACCTTGCCGCCGAGCCGAGCTTTCAGAGCCTGTGCCGCACTCAGGTGATCGGCGTGCGCATGCGTTTCGAGTATCCACTCGAGCTGCAGTTTCCTTGCTGCAAGATAGTCGCAGATTCGGTCGACCAGGCCTTGGTCGGTTCTTCCCGAGGCCATGCAGATACCCAGCACCGGATCGATGACTGCGGTTTTGGAAGTCACCGGGTCGGTGACGACATAGGTGAGAGTCCCGCTGGCCGCGTCATAAAAATGCTGAATGTCCGGATTGGGCATTACGATCGGCAGGCGCTCACAGTACGCCCGATTATTATTCTTGATTTATAAGAACGGCGCAGAACGCCTGCGCAAAGAAAAGCCCCGCGTCACCGCGGGGCTTGAACCTGGATCAGGCTTTTGGTGCCCAGACCGAACACCAGCCATCGGCGTTGACGAGCTTGCCGGGAAATATCTGGCAAGGCCGCCAGGTGTCGCCGTCCGCACCCTGAATGAGTGCGCAATTCGAACAGCGCTGGTCTGCTGCCGGGTTGGCGCGGGACGCAGGATCAACGGTGCTCGTATCGTGCGTGTAACGCATGGACTTTCCTACCGGGTCATCTTCGGCCAGGTGAGGCAGGTCCTGCGCCTGTACTTCGGCACCCGGACGGACGAAACAGCCTGCCGCTGCAACAGCCGACAGCTGGATGAATTTGCGTCTTGCTATTTTACTCAACGGAATCTCCTGACTTTTACCTGGTAAGTATGGCGCCGGTTCTGCGCAGAGTTACGTATGTTAATTTGAATCAATCCGAATCGCGACACTTGAACTCGCGGCCGGTGTGTAATTGCGAATGGTTCGCATTTTCAAGACTTCGAATGCCGAACCGGGATCGCAAGCATTCCTCCATATTGCCACCCCGAACCTGAACGGCAGCAGAATGTGAGGCCCTTCACAATCAGGCCGCGCAATCCTTTCCGGAATCCGCTGCTGTTGCATAATGCCCATAAACGCATATGCCCCCCGGCGCGCGCATCAAATACACGGAACAACAAGCTGCGGTGAATCCGTTGAGCGAGAAGCCCGTACACAGTTGCATCATTCAGGAGCGTTCCGCGCTCACCCGGCGATGCCTGGCACTGGCAGGCAGCCTGCTCCTTGGCATGTCCGCCTCCGGGGCTGCGGCCGGGGGGCCGGTACACGATTACACGGTGACGATCGATTACGCGCTGAGCCACCTGTGGGTCGAAGCGCGGTTCAGTCACCCGGTCGACAGCGTCACCGCCAGGGCCCACGATGCCGGCAAGTTCCTGGTCGATGTACGCGGCTGCGGCGACACCAGCAGCATTCGGCTGCGAAATCGCCGCATGCTGCTGCCCGACGATGGTATCAGCTGTT
This sequence comes from uncultured Woeseiaceae bacterium, assembly GCA_964465665.1. Taxonomy (GTDB): domain Bacteria; phylum Pseudomonadota; class Gammaproteobacteria; order Steroidobacterales; family Woeseiaceae; genus JAKEGN01. The sequence continues at coordinate 3,054 of CAYXKM010000154.1, read as the reverse complement.
TGAACTACGCCGTCGATCTCGCCCGCGCCGCCAAAGACAACCGGCAAAACAGGACCCTGAGCGCCGATAACCTCATCGTTTCTTCATCGATCTGGCTGTGGCGGCCGGAACTGACCGGCGGAAGCGAACTGCTCATCCGGTTCCAGTTACCGGAAGGCAGCCGCGTGTCCGTACCGTGGCAACCGGTCGATGCGGCAGAAAACAGCTACACGCTGCGCAATTCGCCGGAGAGTTCGGATGCGCCAGTCGCATTCGGCAACTTTACCTATCACGAACTTGCAGTGCCCGGCTCCACGTTGCGTGTTGCACTGTTGCATGGCAATGAGCCGACCGACGAGACATCGATACTCGACTGGCTGCGGGCAACCGCGACCGATGTCAGCCTGGCTTACGGACGCTTTCCCAACCCGCTGCCGCAGGTCCTGATCGTACCAGTCGGCGACAGCCGTGGACGCGATGACAGTGCCGTGCCGTTCGGCCAGGTCATTCGCGATGGCGGGGAAACAGTGCTGTTGTATGTCAATCAGAATGAGCCGCTCTCGGCATTTCTTTCCGATTGGACCGCGACACACGAATTCAGTCACTTGTTGCTGCCGTACGTCGATCGGCGGCACAAATGGATCTCGGAAGGATTCTCCCAGTATTACCAGAACGTCCTCCTGGCCCGATCCGGTGCGTACGACGAACAGTATGCCTGGCAGAAAATCCATGACGGGCTCGAACGCGGCAGGCTGTCGCGGCCGGAGCTTTCACCTAACGAAGCGGCAGATGGAGACGTGCGCACCGGCCTGATGAAGATTTACTGGAGCGGCGCAGCTATTGCACTGATGGCCGACGTACGCCTGCGCGAGTTGTCCGGTGGCCGTGAATCGCTGGACACGGTTCTCGATCGCTTGCAGAACTGCTGCCTGCCGTCCGATCGCATGTGGACTGGCCCGGAACTGTTTGCAAAAATGGATACGCTGACCGATTACCCGGTTTTCGAATCGCTTTACCGGCGTTACGCGGATACGGCGGGTTTCCCGGATACCAGCGGACTGTTCGACCGCCTCGGTCTTTCCCTGTCCGACGGCAAGGTCAAACTGCGCCGAAGCGGTGAGTTGCGCGATATTCGTCTCGCCATCGTCGCACCCGACAGCGAAACCGCGCACTGGCGCGACAAACTCGTCTCTAGTCACTCGCCCTAACGCTGCAACCGGCCGGCCCGCCTGCGGGCGCGGCCATCAGGCTGATATATACTGGTGTGCCCGGCAGGCGTTGGACCAGAACATGACCGGCAGCAGCCTCGCCATCGACATCCGCAAGGTCAATGGCGAAAATCAACTGAAAACCGAAGACAGCGTTGCTGTCGAAGAGCCGCTGGAGATTCAACTCATCGCTGCGGCGCCAGAAGCGGCTGCCGCCAAGAGCATTTCCATCACCATGCGAACGCCGGGCGATGATAACGAGCTGGCGCTGGGATTCCTGTTTACCGAGAGCATCATCCGGTCCATTGACCAGGTCGCATCTGTTCACCACACCGGTCCGATCGATGCCGGAAGCGGGCTGCGAAACACCATCCGGATCGAAGTGCGGCCCGAGGTTCCGATCGACATGGACCGCCTGCAACGGCACTTTTATACGACCTCGAGCTGCGGCGTTTGCGGCAAGGCGTCGCTCGATGCGCTGAAATTTGCCGGGGCGAAATCGCTGGCACAGGTTCGCACCATGTTCCGCCGTGACACGATCGTTACGATGCCGGACAAGCTCCGCGAGCAGCAGCACGTTTTCTCACAGACCGGTGGCCTGCACGCCGCGGCCGTTTTCGATCCACGGGGTGAAATTGTGGCCCTCAGGGAAGACGTCGGACGGCATAATGCCGTGGACAAAATCGTCGGCTGCTTGCTGACCGGGAAAAAGCTGCCCGCTTCCGGACTGGGACTGCTGGTCTCGGGCCGCGCCAGCTTCGAACTCGTGCAGAAAGCACTGAGCGCAGGAATTCCGTTGCTTGCGGCGGTTGGCGCGCCGTCGAGCCTTGCAGTGCAGACCGCGCGGGAATTCGGCATGACGCTCATCGGTTTCCTGCGTAACGGACAATTCAACATTTATTCCGGTTACGAACGGATCCAATAACACCATGCCGGCCAAGTACGACAAAACCATCGCTGCAGAGATCATCAATCGCTTCGACGCGAAGCCGGAAATGCTGGTGCAGATCCTGCATGCCTTCGTCGAGCGTTATTCCTATATAAGTGAAGAGGCCATACGGCAAATTGCCAACGCGGTGAACCTGTCCCGCGCCGAAGTGCACGGCGTTGTCAGCTTCTATCACGATTTTCGCACCCTGCCCGCCGGCAAACGCGTGATCAAAATATGCCAGGCGGAATCCTGCCAGGCGATGGGCAGCCGCAATCTGACGCAACATGCGGAGAAAGCAACCGGCCTGCGGCTCAATGAAACGAGCGGCGATGGCGCGTTGACGCTCGAAGGGGTGTATTGCCTCGGAAACTGCGCCTGCTCACCGGCCGTTATGGACGGTGACAAGGTCTACGGTCGCGTGGACGCCGAGCGCTTCGACCAGATCCTCGCGAGGGCACAGCGATGACGGCACAACGAATATTCATTCCGCGCGAGACCAGCGCGATATCGCTCGGTGCCGAAGACGTTGCCGAGAAACTCCGAACACTCCTCGAGAAATCCGGCGACAAGGTAAAGATCGTGCGTAACGGCTCCTGGGGCATGTGCTGGCTGGAGCCGTTGGTGGAAGTCGAAACCGGCAAGGGGCGCATCGCTTACGGGCCGGTAACACCGGACGACGTCGACTCGCTCATTGCTGCGGATTTCCTGCAGGGTGGCAAGCACGCGCTTCGCCTCGGACTGACGGAAAAGATTTCCTGGCTGGCGCGTCAGCAGCGCTGGACTTTTGCGCGCTGCGGGCTGATCGATCCGCTGGATGTCGCGGACTACCGGGCGCACGGCGGTTTCGACGGATTCGAAAAAGCGCTGGCCGCCGGCGCCAGCGCGGTAGTGGAAATGGTGACCGCATCCGGCCTGCGCGGACGCGGCGGCGCCGGA
>CAYXKM010000153.1:0-7674 GCA_964465665.1 uncultured Woeseiaceae bacterium | reverse complement strand
GTTCACCAATGCCAAACTGAACGACTGGAGCGATGCCACGATTGCCCGCGCCCTGCCCGGTGCCGCCGACTTTGCGCGACAGGCACGAGCCGCCGGTGTCGAATTGTTCTTCGTCACCAACCGGCCCTGTCAGCCGATCGACGGCGTGGATCATCCCTGCCCGCAGAAGGACGTGACCATCCGTGACCTGATTGAAGCCGGTGTCGCAACAGACGCTGACCATGTCATGCTCGCTAACGAAAAGCCGGAGTGGGATCGTGAAAAAGTCGTGAGGCGAAATCTCATCGGACAGACTCACCGGGTCATCATGCTGATCGGCGACGATCTCGGCGACTTCATCGAATGCACGCGCAGCAGTCCACGGGCACCGTGCACCGAACGGGCCACGATTGAGAGCCGCCGCGATGCAACCTGGGAGCGCCGCGACTACTGGGGCGCCGGCTGGTTCATCCTGCCGAATCCCATGCACGGCTCGTGGACCACGGTCGAATAAAGCGCGGAAACTCGAAAAGAGAGGATTGCGATGGCCAAACTGAAGTGCGGATTGATCCAGATGGCGTTCAAGGGCGATACGTCCAAAAGCCCCGAGCAAATTCGCGATGTGATGATCGACGCGCACATTCCGTATATCGACGAAGCCGGGAAAAAAGGCGTACAGGTTCTGTGTTTCCAGGAAGTGTTCACCCAGCCGTATTTCTGCCCGAGCCAGGATCGCAAATGGTACGCGGCCGCAGAACCGATCCCCGACGGGCACACGACGCGGCTCATGCAGGGGTACGCTAAAAAGCACCGCATGGTGATCGTCGTGCCAATCTACGAGGAGGACATGCCGGGCGTTTACTACAACACGGCGGCGGTCATCGACGCGGACGGCAGCTACCTCGGCAAGTATCGCAAAACGCATATCCCACAGGTCGATCCGGGATTCTACGAGAAATTTTTCTTCAAACCCGGCGATCTCGGATACCCGGTGTTCGAAACTGCCTACGTACGGCTCGGCGTTTACATCTGTTACGACCGGCATTTTCCCGAAGGCTGGCGGGCGCTCGCGCTGCACGGCGCGGAGTACATTGTCAATCCCTCCGCTACCGTTGCGGGCCTGAGCAAGTACCTGTGGGAACTGGAGCAACCGGCTGCGGCTGCCGCGAACGGCGTGTTCATCGGCGCCATCAATCGAGTCGGCAAGGAAGAACCGTGGGCGAAGAAAATGGGCGAGTTCTACGGCTCCAGTTACATCGTCAATCCGCGCGGGGCCATCGAAGCGCAGGCAAGCGATGACAAGGACGAACTGCTGGTCCACGAAATCGACCTCGACATGATTCGCGAAGTGCGCAACACCTGGCAATTCTTCCGTGACCGGCGGCCGGAGCTTTACGATCCGCTGGTCGAATACTGAGTTTCGCAATGACCCATGCACAAAGCAGGGTTGTCGCTGTCGGCGAGTTCGTGGAGCTCGAGGCCGGCGCCGATCTCCTGCAAAGCCCGCGCTACAACGCCGACATTGCACCGACACGCGCGAAGGACAGGACCTGGTCGAAGTGGAATATCGCATCGCTCTGGGTCGGCATGGCGATTTGCGTGCCGACCTATACGCTGGGCGGTGTGCTGACGGCCTATTTCGGACTGTCGGTGTCGGAGGCGCTGTGGACCATACTCATCGCCAACATCGTGGTGCTCGTTCCGCTGACGCTGAACGCCTACCCGGGAACGCGTTACGGCATACCCTGCCCGGTGGTATTGCGCGCCTCCTTCGGCATCATTGGCTCGAACGTGCCGGCGCTGATTCGCGCCATCGTCGCCTGCGGCTGGTTCGGCGTGCAAACGTTGTTCGGCGGCATTGCGATACACCTGATGTTCTCCGCCATGTCCGAGAGTTGGGCGTCCCTCGGCGGCACTGGTGAAGTGCTCGGCTTTTTCATTTTCTGGGTGGCGAACATCGTCATCGTCATTCGCGGCTCGGAGTCCATCAAGCACCTGGAGGCCTGGGCCGCGCCGATGTTGCTCGTAGTTGCCATCGGGCTGATAGCCTGGGCGTTGCCCAGGATTTCGCTGCCGGAAGTCCTCGCGACAGCCGCCTCCCGTCCCGCCGATGCGTCCTTCGCCGCCTATTTCATGGCGGCGCTCACCGCCATGGTCGGGTTCTGGGCAACGTTGTCGCTGAATATTCCGGATTTCAGCCGCTACGCAGAATCGCAACGCAGCCAGGTCGTCGGCCAGATCATCGGCCTGCCGCTGACCATGCTGCTGTTTGCCGGGCTCGGCGTGATCCTGACGTCTGCTTCGGCAAGCCTGGTCGGTGAAACCGTCTCCGATCCGATCAACCTCATCGGCCGCATCGACAGCCCGTTGTGGGTGGTGCTGGCAATGATCGTCATTATCGTTGCCACCATTTCCACCAACACGGCGGCGAACATTGTTTCTCCGACCAACAGTTTCCAGAACGTCGCACCGAAGTACATCGACGAGAACAAGGGTGTGCTGCTGACCGGCGTGATCGGCATCGCACTGATGAGCTGGGAACTGCTGAAAAAGCTCGGCTGGCTGGAATCGGACGTGAGCCTCGAGAGCCTGTATTCGAACTGGCTTATCGGTTACTCGAGCCTGCTCGGACCCATCGCCGGCATCATGGTCGTGGATTACTTCCTGGTACGAAACCAGACCTACGACCTGTTGTCCCTGTACAAGGACGGCGGTTCGTACCCGGCGTGGCACGTTCCCGGATTCGTCGCGTTCCTGGTGCCGGTTGCATTGACGGTCGTTGCGTTGACGACCGATCATCTGAGCTGGTTCTACGACTACGGATGGTTCACCGGATCGCTGCTGGGTGCCGTCATTTATTACTTGATGAGTCGAGGTTAGGCGTATGTCGGTACTTATCAAAGGTGGCACGGTCGTCAACGCCGACCAGTCGTTCGGCGCCGACGTCCTGTGCGAGGATGGCCGCGTACAGGCCATCGGCAAGAAAGTCGAAGCGCCCAAGGGGGCGACAGTCATCGATGCGCGGGACCGGTTCGTCATGCCGGGCGGCATCGATCCGCACACGCATATGCAACTGCCGTTCATGGGCACGGTCGCCAGCGACGATTTCTATTCCGGCACGGCGGCGGGCCTTGCCGGCGGCACGACCATGATCATCGACTTCGTCATTCCCAATCCGCAGCAGAACGTCATGGCGGCATTCCGCCAGTGGCGGGAGTGGGCGGAGAAGTCCGTGGCGGACTATGCCTTCCACGTCGCGATCACCTGGTGGGATGAGACAGTCGCTAAAGACATGGAGACCCTGGTTCGCGATCACGGCGTCAACAGTTTCAAGCATTTCATGGCGTACAAAGGCGCCATCATGGCCGACGACGAGATCCTGGTGAACAGTTTCTCCAAGGCCCTCGAACTCGGCGCGATTGTGACGGTGCATGCCGAAAACGGCGAGCTGGTTTACCGCCTGCAGCAGAAAATCTTCGACATGGGCATCACCGGGCCGGAAGGGCATCCGCTGTCCCGTCCGCCGGAAGTCGAAGGCGAAGCAGCGAACCGGGCGATACGCATCGCCGAAGTGCTCGGCGTGCCGATTTACCTGGTGCACGTTTCCTCACGCCAGTCACTGGAAGCGATCATGCGCGCACGCAACGAAGGCCAGCGGGTTTTCGGCGAGGTCCTGGCCGGGCATTTGCTGATCGACGATTCGGTTTACCGCGACACGGACTTCGTCTCCGCGGCGGCGCACGTCATGAGTCCGCCGTTTCGCAGCCCCGAGCACCAGGCGGCGCTGTGGCACGGCCTGCAATCGGGCAACCTGCAAACCACGGCCACCGATCATTGCTGTTTCTGCGCGGACCAGAAAGCCGCCGGGAAAAAGGATTTCCGCCTGATTCCGAACGGCACCGCGGGCATCGAGAATCGCATGGAAGTATTGTGGCATCACGGCGTCGGCACCGGGCGCCTGACGATGAACGAGTTCGTTGCCGCGACTTCGGCAAACGCGGCGCGGATATTCAATATGTATCCGCAAAAGGGCAGCGTGTCCGTCGGCGCCGATGCCGACATCGTGGTGTGGGACCCGGCGGCGCAGAAAACCATCTCAGCCAAAACACATCACCAGAATATCGACTTCAATATATTCGAGGGCATGAAAGTCAAGGGTTGTGCATCGCATACGATCAGCCGCGGCAAGGTCGTGTATGCGGAGGGTAAACTGAATGTCGAGCGTGGCGCCGGCCGCTATGTCCCACGCCCGCCGTACGCGCCGTATTACGACGCAATGGCGCGGCAGGCAAAGTTGCGGAAACCCTCCCCGGTCAAACGTCAATGACATCGCGCAAGTCCGACTCCGCGGACATCCGCAACCGGCGCCTGTCTGATGCAGAAATTGCTGATAATTTCAGTGACATGCATCCGCCATTGTCGCGCTCGGAAGCACTGATCGAGGCTGATCGCTGTTATTTTTGTTTCGATGCGCCATGCACCACCGCCTGCCCCACCGGGATCGACATACCCGGCTTCATCCAGAAAATCCGCAGCGACAATATAAAAGGATCCGCGCACACCATACTTCGCGAAAACATCATGGGCGGAATGTGCGCCCGCGTGTGTCCGACCGAAGTGCTGTGCGAGGAAGCGTGCGTGCGAAACACGCACGAGGAACAACCGGTGCGCATCGGGCTGCTGCAGCGTTATGCGACGGATCCGGTTTTCAAGCAGGACATCGCGTTGTTCGAACGCGCCCCGGGGACCGGCAGGACAGTCGCGGTCGTCGGCGCCGGTCCAGCCGGGCTTTCCTGCGCACACAGGCTCGCGATGCTTGGGCATGACGTCGTCGTCTTCAATCGCGACGAAAAGCCCGGTGGGCTGAACGAGTATGGCATCGCCGCCTACAAAACAGTGGACGACTTCGCGCAACGCGAAGTGCAGTGGATCCTGGACATCGGTGGCATCGAGGTGCGAAACGAGGTTGCGCTCGGTGAGGACTTCACGCTCGCCGACCTGATGGACGAGTATGACGCGGTGTTCCTCGGAATCGGACTCGGCTACGTCAATCGCCTTGGCGTAGACAACGAGGATCTCGACGGAGTCATCGATGCGGTCGAATACATCGCGAAGTTGAGGCAGACACGGAACAAGGGCGGCCTGCCGGTCGGCAACCGCGTGGTCGTCATCGGCGGTGGCATGACCGCGATCGATATCGCGGTACAAAGCAAGCGCCTCGGCGCCGCTTACGTCGACATGTTCTACCGGCGCGGCCCGGAGCAAATGGGAGCGAGCGAGTACGAACAGCAGTTTGCGAAGACGAGCGGCGTGGCGATACATCACTGGGCACGACCGTTACGCATACTGGGCGACAAGCATGCGCGCGGCGTCGAGTTCGAGCGCACGGCGCTGAATGCCGATGGCAAACTCAAAGGGACCGGCGATACCTGGTCGGTCGACGTCGACGTGGTATTCAAAGCGGTGGGGCAACGGCTCGGCAGCGGTCTTCCGCAATCGGCGGGATCAGCGCTAAAGATGCACGATGGCAAGCTGTCCGTCAGCGGTGACCGACGGACCTCGATCGACGGCGTTTGGGCCGGCGGCGACTGCGTTGCCGGCGGCGACGACCTGACCGTGACCGCCGTGCAGGACGGAAAAGTCGCAGCACATTCCATTGACCGCCACTTGCGCGAGCAATGATCAAGCTTAATCGCAATACCTGTAGGAGCCTGCATTGCAGGCGACGCGGAGCTTCATACATGGCAAGATTTTTGCCATCGGGTCGCCTGCAATGCAGGCTCCTACAGGGGTTTTGGCCGGATTACTGCAGATATCGAGACGACCTATGGCTGATCTGACAACCGAATTCCTTGGCATACGTTCTCCGAACCCGTTCTGGCTCGCGTCCGCCCCGCCGACGGACAAGGCCTACAACGTCAATCGCGCTTTCGAGGCTGGCTGGGGCGGAGCGGTATGGAAAACGCTCGGAGAAGATCCGCCGATCGTCAACGTCAGCGGGCCACGATACGGTGCCATTCACAGCAACGACCGGCGCGTGATCGGTTTCAACAACATCGAACTCATTACCGACAGGCCGCTCAAGGTCAATCTCGACGAGATACGCAGCATCAAGAAGGACTGGCCGGATCGCGCGCTGCTGGTTTCCGTCATGCTGCCGATGAACGAACAGGTGTGGAAGAAATACGTGCCGATGATCGAGGACACCGGTGCCGATGGCATCGAACTGAACTTCGGCTGTCCGCACGGCATGTCGGAACGCGGCATGGGCGCGGCCGTGGGGCAAGTGCCGGACTATATCCGCATGGCCACCGAATGGTGCAAGAAATTTGCGCAAAAGCCTGTCGTCGTCAAACTCACACCGAACGTGACCAATGTCCTGCCTCCGGCCAAAGCGGCATGGGAAGGCGGCGCGGACGGCGTATCGCTGATCAACACCATCAACTCCATCATGCGTGTCAACTACGACACGCTGACGATGTACCCGTCCACCGACGGCATGGGTTCACACGGCGGCTATTGCGGCCCGGCGGTGAAACCTATCGCACTGCACATGGTCGCCGAGATTGCGCGACACAAGGAAACGTCGATGATCCCGATTTCCGGCATCGGCGGCGTCACCGACTGGCGCGACGCCGTGGATTTCCTGGCACTCGGCGCATCTAACATACAAGTCTGCACTGCTGCCATGGTTTACGGTTTTCGCATCATCGATGATCTGACCGCGGGTCTCAGCAACTTCCTCGATCAGAGGAAAATGAGCTCGGTTGCAGAACTGGTCGGCAAAGCGGTGCCAAGCGTTACCGACTGGCAATACCTGAATCTCAATTACGTCGAGAAGGCAGTCATCGACCAGGACCTGTGCATCAAGTGCGGACGCTGCCACATCGTCTGCGAGGATGCGTCTCACCAGGCGATAACGAAATCGATGAATGGCGAGCGGCATTTCGAAGTCATCGATGAAGAATGCGTCGGCTGCAACCTTTGCGTCAGTGTCTGCCCGGTGGACAGCTGTATTACCATGCGACACATGGTGAGCGGCGTCGATCCGCGTACCGGCCAGGCCATCAGCAGCAAGAGGGCCGACTGGACCACCCATCCCAACAATCCCATGCGCAAGGGGTCTTGAGTGAAGCAACGTAAATCCGACAAGGGCGACAAAGTTCTGATCGAGGCAGCCCTGCACGTTCGCGACAAAGCCTATGCGCGCTATTCCGGTTACCGGGTCGGTGCGGCCATCGAAGACGACATGGGAAATATTCACGTCGGGTGCAATGTCGAGAACGCCGCTTTCCCCGAAGGATCGTGCGCGGAAGCGAACGCCATCGGCGCGATGGTCGCCGCGGGCAGGAAAACGATCCGGAAAATTGCCGTGGCCGGCGGACGCGACACGACCGAAGCCTGCACGCCCTGCGGCGGCTGCCGGCAACGCATCCGCGAATTCTCCGGCGCCGACACCGTAATCATCCTGCAAGGGGACGACGGCAAACCAGTGCACTACGACATCGAAACCCTGCTCCCTCGGTCCTTCGTCCTCCTTCTGTAGGAGCCGCATTGCGGGCGACCGATCCTGGCACGACCTTCTGTTGTAGGAGCCCGCATCGCGGGCGACCGATCCTGGCACGATCTTCTGTTGTAGGAGCCCGCATCGCGGGCGACGCGATCATAACCACATTGAATCCCATAGCGCATATT
>CAYXKM010000152.1:0-9359 GCA_964465665.1 uncultured Woeseiaceae bacterium | reverse complement strand
GGGCGGCTATTTCCTGGAACACGCAAACTTCGATCCCGCCAACACAATGGCAACGCCGGAGCACATCGCACCTGTTTGGTATTTCACGCCGTACTACGCGATTCTGAGGGCAGTACCGAACAAACTCTGGGGAGCAATCCTGATGGCGGCCGCCGTGCTGCTTCCGCTCTTCCTGCCCTGGCTCGATCGCTGCCGAGTGAAGTCGATTCGCTACAGAGGCTGGATTTACAAGTCGGCGCTCGGCATTTTCGCGGTGAGTTTTCTGATACTTGGGTGGCTCGGCGTACAGCCGGCAGAAGGCATCTACGTGATGATGGCGCGAATATTCTCCGTGCTGTACTTCGGATTCTTCCTGTTGATGCCGTATTACTCGGCAATTGACAAGACGAAACCGGTGCCGGACAGGGTGGTTTATCATGGTTAAGGCAGGCATGTGGACAGCCGTGTTGGTGGCTTTGGCCGTGTCAGGGCCGGCGTTCGCTGCCAGCGGGATGAAACTTGAACCAGCGGGCAACGATGTCGACAACGTTGTCTCATTGCAGCGCGGTGCCAGGAATTTCATGAACTACTGTTCGGGCTGTCATTCGGCTCGATATGTGCGGTTTAACAGCGTCGCCCGTGGTCTCGGCCTGAGCGAAGACCAGGTAGTCGAAAATCTGATGTTCAATGCCGAAAAGACTTTCGAAACGGTACTTGCGGCCATGCCGGCGGAAGACGCCGCCAGGTGGTTTGGCCAGGCGCCACCCGACCTTTCACTGATGGCCCGCTCGCGCGGTACGGACTACATCTACAACTTTCTTAAAGGATTCTACCTCGACACGGACAGCCCGACAGGTGTGGATAACATGGTGTTGGCTGGTACGAGCATGCCGCACGTGCTCTGGGAACTGCAGGGATTTCAGCGCGCTGTGTTTACCGAGGACGACCAGAACGGATCCGTGTTTGAACACTTTGAACCATTTTCAACCGGATCTCTCTCCGCAGAGGAGTATGATTCTTTTGTCCGCGATACGGTGAACTTCATGGAATATATCGCGGAGCCTGTCCGTTCGACGCGCCGAAAGATGGGGGTCTGGGTGTTGATGTACCTGACCGTCTTCCTCATTATCGCATCCATGCTGAAGAAGCAGATCTGGAAAGATGTCAGCTGAGAGACATCTCCCGCCCCCAAATCTTCAGAAATTTCGATACGCGTCGCCAGTTAAATTTTCGTTCCAAAGGGAGCGCACAATGGCAGTCATTGCCAACAGACGATCCGTCATGACACTGTTTTCCAGGCCTGCCTGCATACACAGTCACCGGACGCGACTTGTCCTTGCTGAAAAGAACATCAATATCGAAATCGCCAACGTCGAGGGTCCGGACCTGCCGGAGGATCTGATGGATCTGAATCCGTATCACACGGTACCGACACTTGTCGATCGCGACCTCGTGCTATACGACTCGAGAGTTATTATCGAGTATCTGGATGAACGATTTCCGCATCCGCCGTTGATGCCGGTGGACCCGGTGACCCGGGCCCAGTTCCGCCTGGCGTTGTTCCGCATCGAGACTGACTGGTACCAGCTGGCCGGCGAATTCGAGGTCGGTGGCGAAAACAAACTGAGCGCCAAGTCAAAGAAGTTGTTGCGCGAAAGCATCATGGCCAGTGTTGAATTGTTCGATGCCAAACATTTTTTCCTCAGCGACGAATTTTCGCTGGTGGATTGCAGTATTGCACCCATACTCTGGCGACTGCCGGTTTACGGAATCGAACTTGGCTCCCATGCCGAGTCGATCGAGCGCTATATGAAGCGCGTCTTTGAGCGCCGTTCCTTCCAGGAAAGCCTTACAGAACTCGAGCAGGAGATGCGCCTGTAAGGCGCATTGCCAGCCGTGCGGCTGTTGCCCTCCTGCGGTAGTGGTATGCTTCCCCTATCTGTGTGTGCAGATGACGAGGCGAGTCGCGGAGCGTAAAGCAGGTGCAAAGTCTCCCCAGCAAATCGAAGCGCCCATACCTGATTCGAGCCATGCACGAGTGGATGGGAGACAACGGGCATACGCCACATATTGTTGTGGATGCGTCGATAGATGGTGCGTCGGTTCCGCAGGAACACGTCAAGGACGGCAAGATAATTCTCAACATCAGCCAGTCTGCAGCGCACAATCTCAAGCTGACCAATACCTCCGTAAGTTTCCGCGCGCGTTTCAGCGGCGTACCATTCGACGTCTGGGTACCCATTGCATCGGTACTCGGCATCTACGCCAAGGAAACCGGGCAGGGCATGATCTTCTCGCACGGCGCCGACCAGCCGGAACCGCCGCACGACCCGCAGGAAAAAGAGTCGGCAAAAAGCTCTCGCTCTCACCTCAAAATCGTCAAGTAGGAGCCCGCATCGCGGGCGATAATGCGAGCCTAGCGACGCCACGTCGGCATGTCTTTCTCACTCGGAAGTCTTAACTCGTTCGAAAGACATGCCGACGTGCCACCGTCTCCCGACGCTGTCGCAGGTGCCACTTAGCAGGCGGCGTCGCGCCGGGTACTGTTCTCACTCGGAAATTCAAACTCGCTCGAACAGCACACTGTCGCACCGCCGCCTGCATCGCGCGGGTGCGCCAAATACTGAGGTGGCGGCGTACCGGTTGCCCTTCGAGCGAGTTAAGACTTCCGAGTGAGAAGGGCAACCGGTACGTCGCTACACATTCAAGACCGGAGGATGTCGCTTACCCTGGCCTGAATGCGTCCTGCAGCCATTGCAATGTGAAGTCACGCTGGGTCGGCCCGTCGAATGCAACGACGTCGAAGCGTACCGGAGTATTGCAGTGATGAGGATGTGTTCTCAGGTAGTGACTGCCAGCTCGGCACAGGCGGCGTTGCTTGTGCGTATCGATCGACGCGACGGCGGACGCATACTGACTGTACCTGCGAAATCGGACTTCGACGAAAACAAGAGTCGACTGGTCTCGCATTATCAGGTCGATCTCGCCATGTCGGCAGCGGAAATTTCGCTCGAGCAGGTCGAGACCGTTGCGCTGCAAATGTTCAAGAGCCAGCTGTTCGGTCTGTCGCGCTACTGACTGCTGGTTGGATCCGGCCATGCGGGCGCCTCATCGAAAGAGGGCTGCGGATCGATGCTCTGTAGCGGCAGGGTTTGAACCGGGTGCTCCGGCATGGCAACCGGTATGCCGCGTTCGAAACGCGCCCAGGCAAGCCGCCTGTGGATTCTGCCGTCCGCGCTCATGAACAGGCGACCGGTGGCGCCGATAAGTTCGTCCATGGCATCGTCGCGAGTCGCGAATAAACCCATCACCAGTTGATAGGCATCGTAGCCCATGGCGTGAAGGCGTCCCAGGCGTCGCTCGCCTGGCCAGTATTCCGTGTAAAGCTGCGGATAGTTCGCAATCCAGGGTGGTGGCGCGACTATCCATGGCGTGTCAGCGAACATGACTCCGTTCAGATCGGCATCGGATCGACCGTCCATCGAATAGACAAATGATGTCGAGTACACCGGCAAGTCGCCCGCATAGTGAAAGCGGAGTTGCGACTTGATCAGGCGGCCTGCCTTGGCGTCGGCTGCCAGAAAGACGCAATCGACATCCTGGCGCCGTCGCGGATCGAATTGCAGCGGCCCGCCGATGTTCGCGCGCATTCGCTGATAACGTTGCACGCTTTGCGACAAGGCCATCAGGCTTTCGATCTCTGACGAGAAGTCCTGGCTCGATGGCAGGTAGTCACGGTGCTCGAGCAAGATGCCGCCACCCGCCTCGAACTCGCTAGCAAAACTCGAGGCGACGCGCCTGCCCCATTCGTTATTCGGATAAAGGACAACGGCCCTCCGGAAGCCATCGTCTATAGCTCGCATTGCCGCTGCCGATGCCTCGTCCTCCGGTGCCAGCGCGAACTGGTAAAGGCCTGGCGGCGCCATGATTTCATCCGGCAGATAATTGAGCGTCAGCACGGGAACAGCGAGCATGCCTGTGCCGGCCAGCTCGGTCACGTCGCTGCGCAACAGTGGCCCGACGATGAATTCCGCGCCCTCCTGCACAGCCCGGTTATACGCAGCGGTGACTCCACCGGGTGCAGTGACGTCATACACGCGGATCTGCTGTTCCTCGTCAAGCGATGCAGCCGCCGGAAAATAAGCGCCGAAGAATCCGTTCTGAATCGCATGTCCCGCCGCAGCGTTGCTGCCGGACAGTGGCAGCAGCAAGCCGATTCGTCGCGGGTATGCTGCCAGGACACCGTCGCTCACGACGAACTCGTCAAGCAGGAATTCTGCGGTGTGGCCTGGGTGCGAATCCCGCCAGCGGATGACACCATTGCTCCAGCCTATTCCCTGCTGCCCGGTCGAGGCGGCGAGCGCCCCGAGTGACAGCCAACCCTCGACCTGCGGATCGGTCGATTGAGTCGCGGCCGACCGCAAAACCTGCGGGTCGCTGACCAGCAATCCGGCCCAAAGTCGGCGCCGGTTCTCCTCGATATTTCGTCGTCCATCCAGCCATGACTCCCGCTGAATGAAAAGTTGCACGGCGTGAGCCGGGTTGTCTTTCTGGAACCAGGCATCCGCACGCAATGCCTCGACCCGCGCCCGTTCTGCAACCGGCAATGGCATGCGGCTCAGCGGATCGAGCAGGGTCAACGCCTCGTCGGGCTTGCCATCGCGCAATGCCAGGGCCGCTTCATTGGCGCTCCACAATCGCAACAACTCGCCGGCGGCCGGCACAGTAACGCCGAGTTGCGCGGTCCGCGCGCGTCGTGTGTCGCCCGCATCGAGCCATTGCTCGACCGCAAGCAGTGTGTACCGGGCGCGCTCCGTACCCTGTGCGGTGGATGCAAGCCCGATATAGACTCCTGCCGCCTCCGCATGGCGGCCGCTACTCGCATACGAAATTGCCCGACGCTCGTTGGGCGACCCCGAGCCTGCTCCAAAATCAGTTGTAGAACAGCCGTTTACGATCAGAGTAAGAAAGGCCGTTGCGACGAGTCTGAATGTCAGGGTTCGAATCATGTGCGAGTATTTTCCAAAGAAACCGCGCGTGCGCGGCGGGCGCATCAGGTTCCGGGATCAACGATAATGGTCGTGGCTCTCAGCATGCCACAG
Organism: uncultured Woeseiaceae bacterium; assembly: GCA_964465665.1. GTDB lineage: Bacteria > Pseudomonadota > Gammaproteobacteria > Steroidobacterales > Woeseiaceae > JAKEGN01. The sequence goes on along the minus strand of CAYXKM010000152.1, from coordinate 4,278 downwards.
GCCGGTTCAGTGTCATTATGCATAATTGTACCGATAACGGAGAATATGTGTGACTGCGGGAACGCTGTATGTCGTGGCCACGCCGATCGGCAATCTCGCCGATTTGTCGCCACGCGCGCGCGATGTGTTGGCAACCGCGGACCTTATTGCGGCGGAGGATACGCGCCACACGCGCCAGCTGTTGAATCACTTCAATATAACGACACCGCAACAATCATTGCATGAGCACAACGAGCAGCAACTGGTGCCGAAACTGCTGGCAAAACTACGCTCGGGCCAGTCGATTGCGCTGGTCAGCGACGCCGGCACACCGCTGGTCAGCGATCCAGGCTACCGCCTGGTCAGTGCTGCGCAGATCGCCGGTCTCGTGGTATCGCCGATACCCGGGCCGTGTGCGCTGACGGCAGCGTTGTCGGCCGCAGGTTTGCCCACCGATCGTTTTTGCTTCGAGGGTTTTCTGCCGGCAAAGCGGGCCGCCAGACGCGAAAGAATCGCGTCTTTCGCGTCAGAGACGCGGACCATCGTCATCTATGAATCCGTACACCGGGTGGCGGAATGTGTTGCCGACCTTGCTGACGTTCTCGGCAACGACCGGCAGGCATTCATAGGTCGTGAGATCAGCAAGAAACACGAGCAATGCAGGACAGCGGACCTTGCAACGTTGCAATCCATGCTCGGGGACGCGCGTATCCCGGTGAAAGGCGAGTTCGTGCTTGTTGTCGGCGGCGTTGTGGCAAACGATCTGCGGGCAAACGACGCCGAAACGCGGCGCCTGTTGCAAAAACTCATGGCCGAAATGCCCGGTAAACGGGCAGCCGATCTGGTTGCGGACATCCTGAGTCTCAAGCCAAACGACGTTTACCGGCTGATGCTTGAGGAGAAGAACCGCAAGCCCGATTCCGGCTGAATTCGCTTGCGGCACGCGCGCCCGGTGTCCTTGGAATCAGGGCGCCGTATTCCCGCAGGATTGGCGTATGATGCCGCCCAGAGTCGGCCAGGCAACCGCTGGCGCGCAGTAAGCGCCGGAGGAAAGTCCGGGCTCCGTCGGGCAGGGCGCCAGGTAACGCCTGGAGGGTGCGAACCCATGGAAAGTGCCACAGAAAACATACCGCCCAAGCACGCAAGTGCCGGTAAGGGTGAAAAGGTGCGGTAAGAGCGCACCGCGCGAGTGGTAACACTTCGCGGCACGGAAAACCCCGCCTGGAGCAAGACCAAATAGGGGAGCAGGTGGACTTCGGTCCGCACCGTGTGCCCGAACGGGCTCCCGGGTAGGTCGCTAGAGGCAGCCGGTGACGGCTGTCGCAGATGAATGGTTGCCCCAGACAGAACCCGGCTTATGGCCGACTCTTTTTTTTAGCACCCGCGCATGGGCCAGTCGATGGCCCGTATTCCCCTGAAGTGTGACGCCCGTCACAGTGGCCGGCCGGCCCTTGGATTGTCGCGGTCTGGCGACGACTTCGTTCTGCCGGATTGAGATTACCGACGTAAGCCATTGATTTACTGTCCGTAAATGCTGCCATAATTCGCCCGAATCGCGCCACGAAATAGGCCATAAGTCACTGTAGAACAAGAAAATAATCAGATCTTTTGTTGACCCGGCCCAGCGCCGCTAATATAGTGTTGAAAAGTGGAAAAAAGTGGGAGGAGATGGGTTAATGCGGCACATGCGCGTCAGGTGCGGTTCCACCACCCGTCAACAAAAACGTGTTTCGAGGGGCTACAAAAATCACGCTCGATGCCAAAGGGCGGCTCGCAATACCAACCCGGTATCGCGAGCGCATTGCGCAACGTTGCGCAGGGCAACTGGTAGCGACCGTCGATCGCGATTACTGCCTTCTGCTCTATCCGTTTCCGGACTGGGAAGAGATCGAAAGAAAACTGGTGCGGCTGCCGAGTCTCGATAAACAGGCACGTCGACTGCAACGCCTGATGGTCGGTTACGCAACCGAACTCGAGGTGGACGCGCATGGACGCATCCTGTTGCCAAAGGAATTGCGGGAGTTTGCGGCACTTGACCGGCAGGCCATTCTGATCGGCCAGGGCAACAAGTTTGAACTTTGGGATGAAGAACGCTGGAACAAAAAACGGGATTCATGGCTGGGCGACGACGAAGAAACCGATCTCCCTGCCGAACTCGAATCACTGTCCTTCTGATCCGGCGCAACTTGAGTGAGCGACAACACGGGGCCTGAGGGACGCCACGTGCCGGTCCTGCTGGGGGCAGTCCTGCAGGCGCTGAACATAAAAGAAGACGGCTGTTACGTGGACGGTACGTTTGGACGTGGCGGGCATAGCGGGGAAATTCTGCGGAGACTCGGGAGTAACGGTCGCTTGCTGGCAATCGATCGGGACACCCAGGCGATTGATGCAGCAGCTCCCGATATGCGCAGTGATCCACGCTTTGAGATTGTAAAGGACGAAATTGCGCATCTTGAAAACATCGCGACAGAACGCGGGTTGCTCGGAAAAGTGGATGGTCTGCTGCTCGATCTGGGAGTGTCGTCGCCACAACTGGATGAGGCCGGGCGTGGATTCAGTTTCCGCCTGGACGGGCCGCTCGACATGCGAATGGACACGGAAAGCGGAGTCAGTGCAGCCGAATGGCTTGCGGGCGTGGATGAAAAGACCTTGAAAAGAGTCATCGCAGAATTCGGCGAAGAGCGGTTCGCGGGCCGGATAGCCCGCGCAATCGTTGCGGCGCGAGCCAAGGGAGCCATTCTGCGAACCGGACAGCTGGCGGAACTGATCGCTACTGTCGCGCCGGCAAAGAATCGCCGGATTCATCCGGCGACCAAGACATTCCAGGCTATCCGCATCTTCATCAACCGCGAACTTGAACAGCTGGACGCTGCGCTTGCAGCGTCGCTGAAACTGCTCGCTCCCGGCGGGCGGCTGTGCGTGATCAGCTTTCATTCGCTTGAGGACCGCCGGGTAAAAAGGTTCTTGCGGAACGCATCCCGCGAGCCGGAACAATATCGCGGCATGCCGTCGATTCCCGAGGCCCATCGGCCCCAATTGAAACTGGCCGGGAAGGCTGTGACGGCAACCCTCCAGGAAATCGCAGTTAACCCGAGGGCGCGCAGCGCGCGCCTGCGCGCCGCGGAGCACATCTGATGCAGATAGTGATCAGACGGCAACCCGTGGTTCTGACGACGGTTCTGGTGTGTATCTGCTTCGTCTCGGCGCTCGCGCTGATTTACACCAAGCATGAAAGCCGCAAATTGTTCATCCAGCTCGAGCAACTTACGTCCGAACGTGACGAACTGAATATCGAATGGGGTCAATTGCAAATCGAACAAAGTACCTGGGCGACACATGCGCGCATAGAAAAGGTTGCCCTCGAGGAATTGTCGCTGGCGCGCCCGGCGACGTCGGAAATCTTCGTTATTGAACGCCAATGACGCGAGGAGCAGAAACAAAAGAGCAGACTGCGCGGCGATTCGTCGGCAGGGCGATGCTGGTAATGGCATTTTTCGTTGTCGCCGCCGGCTCATTGCTCGCGCGTGCCGTGCACCTGCAAGTCCTCAACAAGGACTTCCTGAACCAGCAGGCCGATTCACGTCACCTTCGTACGGAGAAGATATCCGCACACCGTGGTTCGATCACCGATCGCAATGGCGAACCGCTGGCAATCAGTACGCCGGTGGACAGCGTGTGGGCGAATCCGGGAGAGCTGGTAACCGCTGTCGATCGCGTCCCCGAACTGGCAAAAGCGCTGAAACTCGACTCGCAATTGTTGATGCGCCGCATCACCAGGAGCATGGATAAGGAGTTCCTGTATCTCAAGCGGCACCTGAGTCCGGAGCAGGCGCAACTGGTCATGGCGATGAAACTTCCCGGTGTCAACGTGCTTCGCGAATACCGGCGCTACTATCCGTCCGGCGAAGTCACCGGCCACCTGGTCGGATTTACCAGCGTCGATGACGATGGTCAGGAGGGCCTCGAGCTCGAGTTCAATCACTGGCTGAGCGGTGAATCCGGTGCGAAGCGCGTACTCAAAGACCGTCTCGGCAGGGCGGTCGAGAACGTCGAAAGCATCCGGCCGCCGCATCATGGCAGGGATCTGAGGACCAGTATCGACCTGCGGTTGCAGTATTTGGCTTACCGTGCACTGAAGTCGGCGATTCAGCAGCACAAGGCCGAGTCCGGATCCATCGTTTTGCTCGACGTGCAGACCGGCGAAGTTCTCGCCATGGTCAATCAGCCGACCTATAACCCGAATGACCGCGCCCAGTATTCGGCAGAGCGGTACCGCAACAGGGCAATCACCGACATTTT
>CAYXKM010000151.1:0-13139 GCA_964465665.1 uncultured Woeseiaceae bacterium | reverse complement strand
GTCATCATCGACGACGACGCCTGAAAGATCGATGGCGCCGCCATGTCCTTCGATGCCGTTCGTCGCCGCATACGCTTTCCGCGTATCGATGATCCGCAGCACTGTACCGTCGTCTGCATCCAGCATGCGCAATTTGCCATCCAGCGCACCGGCATACACGACGCCGTTTGCCAGCAGCGGCGCGGCAGACTGCCCGTAATAAAACGAGCAGTCGGGCCAGGGATTGCGGTTCGCGCCATCCTGCATCGCGGCGAGACCGACTTTCGGCACATCGGCCAGGTCGATGTCGCAACCGCGCTCGACCGGCGACGACCAAAGCAACTCACCGCTTGCGAGGCTCACGGCAAACACGCCCGGGTTCGGTTTGTAGCCGGGTGTGCCGCGCGGCGGATCCGCAATCGTGACGTAAACCCGGCTGCCGTCGCTCGCCACACCCCAGTGGATGCCGCCGTTGGACGTCCCCATGCTGAGCCGTGTTTGCCACAGGACCTTGCCGTCCGCGTCCGGATCGAGCGCGAAGAGCACACCGGATTTCTGGCCGGCAATCACGAGTTCCCGCCCTTCCGCAGTTCGCGCGAGCGTCAGTCCGCCACCGAAGTCGAAATCCTCTCCGGCGTCCGCCGGGCAGTTGGCGCCGCCCCGCAGGCAGGCGGCATTCCACACGTCGCCGGCGAGGGCCTGGAATATCCAGCGCCGGGACCCGCTGACAAGGTCGAGAGCAATGACGGCATCGCTGGTATCCGTCGCCGGAGGCGAAGTGTTTTCACCGCTGCCGACATACAGGACACTGCGACCGGCGTCGATGGCAGGCGTAGTCCATACGGATGCACCGGAGGGTCCCCAGGCCTCTGCGCCGGCCGCATTTTTCCCGGTGATTTCCGCGTGCGGCGTGGTGCGGTACTCCCAAAGCGTTTCGCCGTCCGTTGCATCGAGCGCTGCGACACCGCCGTGCGAGCGGCAGCACGGATAGCTGTCGAGGCCCGCGATAGCCACTTCGAACGAGGAAACCGGTATGTACAAGCGGTTGTCGTGAAAAGCCAGCGAGCCGCTGATGACCGTGGTCGGAAACCAGCGCAACGATTGGCGCCAGCGCAGGGTGCCGTCATTCGCCGACACCGCGTAAACGTTCGCCAGGTCGTCGGCGAAAAAGAGGGTTGCAACACCGTCTTCCGTCGTTTCGAGGTTCAGCGAGGAACGAATGCTGCTGCGAGCCTGGAAATGCCAGCGAACGCATCCGCTGTCCTCATCCAGCGCCAGCAAGTTGCCGTTCGATGTACCGAGGAACAGCACTCCGGATGCGGCAACCGGTTGCGAGCGCATTTCGGTGGCCCCGGGAATTGCCAGCGACCACTTGAGCTCGAGGTCCTGCAGATTTTTCGAGGAGATGGAGACGTTGCCTTCCAGCGCGCGACGATTCCCGGTACCGAAACCCCAGTTGTCATGTTCCCGCGGAATCACGTTTAATGTCTTTGGCGACTTACAGGCGTTGGCGCCTATCCAGGCATCGCGTTGTTCGCCACCGGGCGCTGCAAGGTAGCTCGCGACCAGGAAGCGTTCCTCGGCACTCATCAGCGATCCCTGTACCTGCATGCGGCCGAATTCGAGCGATTGCAGGATTCGGGATACGGTCATTTGATTGAGTGTCGCGAACGTCGGCGCTTTGACCTCCGGATTGGCGTGGCAGTCCGCGCAATGTGCCTCATACAGCTCTGCGCCTTTCCGCGCCGTTGTGTAGTCCTTCGAAAGCTCCGGGGTCACGCGTATCAGGGTCGGCTGGCCGTCCTCGATCATCCAGCCCGGAAAATGCGAGTTGCTGGTGAAAACGCTGCCATCCGCCGCGATCTCGATATCGCGGGTAAAGCTGCGGCGCTGCATCAAGGGATAAACGCGCCAGGTCTCGTGCTCGATATCGAAGGACAGGATGCTGTCGGACTGGTTGCCGTTCACCCAGACGATGCCGCGTTGCCGGTCGACGTTCAGTGCATACGGTGTCTCGTGAGTTACAGGCAATGCGTGCGTCGAAAACTCTTTCTGCACCGGGTCATACTTCGCGATCAGGCTGCTCGCGAACCCGGAGATCCACACGTTGCCCCTGGCATCAATGCGCAGGCGTCGCGGCCCCGCAAACGGCGTTTCAATCATTTGCACTTCGCCCGATTCGGCATCGATGCGCGCGATGTCACGGGCGTACAGGCGCGTAACCCACACCGAACCATCAACCGGCGATACATCGATGCCGTAAGGCATCGGGAATCCGCTGCTGTCCCAGTCATAATCGGGTGGCGAAGAAATGTCGCCGCTCGCGAGTTTGCGTTTCGCGATCCAGAGGACAATGCGTTCCTTGATGCCGCGCGGCGGCAGATCGTAAAAAGTGAACGACTGCGTGCGGCGGTCGAACATCCCGACCTGCGAGGACAGCGCAAGCGTAAACCAGATACGATCCTTGTCGTCGGCACGAACGGTGTGCGGATAAAAGCCCTCGTCCATGGGATGATGAACGAACGCACCGGATTCCGGATCGAACTCGATCAGTTCACGCTGCATCGACGGCGTCAGGAAAATATGGCCGTCACGCGGCGCGACGGCAAACGAATGCACGCCAGAATAATTCTCGGCTTTAGGGTAGGTTTTCAACCGGTCACCGAGAATACCGCCGATTCTTGCGCCTGCGTGATGCGGCACTTTGAAGACGCGATAGTGGCCGCTGTCGGGATCCACCTCGTAAATGCGATCCATGAGATTGTCGCCGACATAGACCTTGCCGTTCGGGTGCAGGATGAAATCGTGCATTTGCGACAGGTTGTCGCCGATCGGCCACTCCTCGATCGTTGTTTCTTGCAGTGCAGGATGCCAGGTCTCGAAATCCGGCAACGATGCGTAGTTCGCGGTCAGGGCCGGGTAAGCTGTTGCCAGCGCAGCCGCGGCCGGTTCGACAAAGTCCCCGGCCGCCATGGCACCGTAGGTATTCATGCGTTCGAGGATGTCACGCCATTGCCGTTCCGTTCGTGCCAGGCGCATCAGCGGCGAGGCCTGCTGGTGACAAAATCCGCAATGCAACAGGAAATGTTCCTTGGCCTGCGACGGGTTCTCTGCCCAACTGAAATCCAGCTTCGATAACCACAGGTTGGACGGTTTGGTCTCGGCAAGCTCCTGTGCATCGCGGATCCTTTCGAGCGCAATTTCGGTCATTGTCGCTGGTGCTGCGAACTCGACCATCGCATCGCGATAACCCTGCGCACGCACGCGAATTTTCAGCACGCCGTCAGCAGGCGGCAGACCGAAATCCGCATTGCCGTTCGCGGCTGTAAATCGCGTGACGCGTGCAGTCACACGATTGATCACGCCCTCTTCGGGGTAACCGTTGTCCGATGTGTCCACGGTATCGGTACCGGATACCGTTCGGCTCACCATCGCTGTTTCGACCGGATTGCCGTCCGAATCCGTGACCCGCACCATCTGCGCTCTTACGCCCGACGCGTGAAACGCAAGATGCGTCATCAACAGCCCGAGGCATGTTTTGGTAACGATGGCTTTGTTCAATCCGGTCTCCCCTGATCCTCGCCGGAGAGCCTACCGCTCGTGCCGGCCGGACTCCAGCATTGCCTTCTGCCGCCGGATGCTTCACTCTTTCGGGCGATCATTCCCATTCACGCAAATAACATTTCATTTCATCGAGATCAATGAACAGTAAACAGACAGCCGCTTTTGTCAGCCAGCAGTGGGATGAGTCCATCGTTCCCACGCTTTGTGACTACATCAAGGTGCCCAACAAGTCGCCGATATTCGACCCGCAATGGCAGGAGCACGGCCACATGGACCGCGCCGTCGCCCTGCTCGAGTCCTGGTGCCGCAAACAACCGATCAAAGGAATGAAGACCGAGATCGTGCGGATCAAGGGCCGCACGCCTGTGCTGCTGATCGATATTCCGGGCAATTCCGCCGACGTCGTCGTGTTGTACGGGCACTACGACAAGCAGCCGGAATTCAGCGGCTGGTCGGACGGACTCGACCCGTGGAAACCGGTCATCAAAGACGGAAAGCTTTACGGCCGGGGTGGTGCGGATGACGGATACGCCACTTTTGGCTCACTCACCGCCATTCGTGCGTTGCAGGAACAGGGCATTCCGCATGCACATTGCGTCGTACTCATCGAGGGCTGCGAGGAAAGCGGCAGTTTCGATCTGCCCTACTACATCGACGTGCTCAAGGACCGCATTGGATCGCCGAGCCTGGTCGTATGCCTTGATGCCGAGTGCGGAAACTATGAGCAGCTCTGGTGCACGACGTCCTTGCGCGGCAACCTCACCGGCAAACTGACGGTCGAAGTACTGACCGAAGGGGTGCACTCCGGCAGCGCCAGCGGCATCGTACCATCGAGCTTTCGTCTGCTGCGGCAGTTACTGAGCCGCATCGAGGACGAGGCAACCGGCGAACTTCTGCCAGCGGCACTTCGAGTAAGAATTCCGGCACAACGCCAGCAACAGGCAGTGAAAGCGGCCAAGGTCCTCAAGGACTCCGTGCACAAGCGATACCCCTGGGCGGTCAAGGGCGCGAAACCGACCGGATCGGCGCTCGAATTGCTGCTGAACAATACCTGGCGCCCGACCCTGAGCGTCACCGGCGCAGACGGGCTGCCGACACTGGTGAATGCAGGCAACGTGTTGTTGCCGCACACGACACTGAAGCTGTCCTTCCGCCTGCCCCCGACCTGCGACCCGAAAAAGGCGGCAAGCGCCATCAAGAAAGCACTGGAACGTGACCAGCCACGCCTCGCCAAGGTCAGCTTCGAAGTCGATTCCGCCATGGGTGGCTGGAATGCGCCGGAGATCTCGGACTGGCTGGTCGCATCGATGCAGCAAGCGTCGGATACCTACTTCGGCAAGCCATCGATGTACATGGGCACGGGCGGAACGATTCCATTCATGGGAATGCTCGGCAAGAAGTTTCCGCAAGCGCAATTCCTGGTGACGGGTTTGCTCGGCCCGAATTCGAACGCGCACGGACCCAACGAATTCCTGCACATCGAAACCGGCAAGCGCCTGACGAGTTGTGTCGCGCAGGTGCTCGCGGACCATTTCCGGCAGGCGGGTTGATCCGGACCGGATCTAGAGTAGCCGCAGAGCAAAAAAACACAGCGCACACACGGCCAGCACCACGACACTCGTCCAGCTCCAGGCAATCATGGCCCGTGTCGGGCGATAAACACCAGCCACCGCTCCGGACGTGACGGCACGATAGTTGTAATAGGCGAGCGCGGGTGCAGCGACGAATCCCGCCCCCGTTGCAAAATCGATGTAGGTCGTGAATCCCCGCAGCAAAAACATCAAAAGCAGTACCACGCCGAGCACCTGGATCACGAGAAACGCTGTGTATCGCGACGGCGCCTCCGGCGCTCGGGAAGACAAGAGCCCAACCAGCTGATCGCTGACCCGCGGCAGTGCGTCGAGCAGCGCCAGCAAAGTCGACCACATGACGGCGATCGCTGCGGTGGCAATGACCGGGTACGACCAGTCACCAATCACCGTAGTGAAAATCGACAGCAACTCGGCCGCGAAAGCGCCGGTCGTTTCGGGAACGACGCGCTCGGTTTGAAACAGTACTGCAGTTCCGAGCACAAGAAAACAGAGGGCGATGACCAGCGTGAGGCCGTAGCCGACTTTCAGGTCCAGCAGTGCTTGTCGGCGGTCGAACTCTGCAGGGGCGACACGCCGTTTCTCACAGATCCACATGGAATGAAAAATGGACCCGGTCATCGGCATCGGCATCCAGCCGGCGGCCGCGATGACGAATACGGCGAAAGCCCGATCCGGAGTAATCGCAGCAAACACCTCGCGATCGTCACTGCCCAGCAGTGGCAGTGCCAGCAACATCGCAACTACCGACAGGATGCAGAACAGCACCACCAGTACGCGCACGATGCGTTCCGCTTTCAGGTACCGGCCGTTCAACAGCAAGGTCGCCGACGCGACCGTGAGCGCCGCTGCCACCTGCGGGCCTGTGAAGGGCAAATCGAAGATGCTGATGAACAAACCGGCAGTTACCAGCGCTACGGCAGCAGTCGCCACGAACATGTCGAGGAAGAAAGCCACGGCAAGCCAGGCAAGTGCGAAGCGGCTGTGGCGGGCATAGCCTTTCACCAGGCTTTCGCCGGTTGCCGATGCATATTCGACGGCAAAACGAAATGCCGGATACTTGAGGACCACGATTACCGTGATAATCAGCGCGAACAACAATCCATGATCCGCGCCGGCGCGCGTCGATTGAACAAGATGGGACACGCCAATAGCGATGGCCGCCAGCATCATGCCTGGGCCGAGGCGCGTGAACCACGATCTCATGGATTGCTTGCGCCAGAATGATCAGCGTCAGACGCCGATTTTATTCCCACTCGTAGGTGAAGCGCATGCCTACCGTTCGCGGCCGGCGATGACCGAAGAAGTGCGACGGATTGATTCCACCGTTATTGTTCAGGCCGTCGTATGTGAATTCGTCGGTCAGGTTCTCGACATAGGCACCGATGCCCCAGTTTGCCGGCGACGTGTAATTAACGCGGAACGCCAGCTCGGTGTTGGACGCGATAATTGTCGACGGCAAGCCTTCCCAGCCACCGCCGCGTTCGGACTCGTAGGTCGCATCGATACTGGCCTTGATCTCGCCCTGGCCCAGTTCGAAATAGCCATTCAGCACGGCAGCGCCGGTGTACTCTGGCGCCCAGAACAGTGTCGACCCTTCGCAGCCGTTCGGATCCGGCAAGCCGCATATGCTTTGCAACTCGGTGGCTTCGCTGTCGAGCCACGACAGTGCAAGAAAAAGGTCGAAATTCTCGCCGAGTGCCGTAGTCATGGAACCTTCGAGGCCCTTGCTCTTGACCTTACCGACGTTTTCGACGTTCGATGCGCCACCGTCGAAGACCACGACCTGCAGATCCTGGTAGTCGTAATAGAACGCATTCACGCTGAAAATCATGCGGCCATCGAGCAAGGTGTCCTTGTAGCCGATCTCGTAGGAGTCGGCGACCTCGGGATTGAAAGTATTGGGCAAGGCGCCGTCCGCCTGGCTGACATCCGCCGTGCCACCGCCGATGCCGTTTCCGTCCGAGTCGGTCAGCGCGAAGCTGCCGAAACCGCCCGACTTGAAACCCTCGGTATAACTTGCATAGAGGAGCGCCGTGTCCGTCGGCCGGAAGCGCAACATGAAGCGCATTTGCAGGTCGTCCCAGCTCTGTGTGTCCGAAATGTCACCGGCTGTCGAGAATCCATAAGCCCAGTACGGGCCGAGTTCGCTCTCCGGCGTCGGGACGTTGATGGTGAAGTCCTTCTCGTCGTCGGTATAGCGCAGGCCGACGCCGAAATCCCAGCTATCGTTCAGTGCGTAGTTCAGATCGACATAGGTGGACCAGCCGGTGTACTTGCCCACAATGCGCCCGGACTCTGTCAGGTTGCCGTCAGAGCTCGGCGTAAACGTGTAGCCGTAGTAATTGTAAAGATCCACGCATCCGGTAAAGGTCTGTCCGCCGTTGTAGTAATAACCGTAATACTGGCAGAAGTAGTCCTCCTGCCCGCTGAATGTAAAGCGCGCATCGATCTCTTCCTGGTAGAACGACACTCCCGCATACCATGACAACGCGCCTTCAGTGTCCGATGTCAGGCGTAGCTCCTGCTGGATGTAATCGCCGGTCTGGTCCTGCCGGTAATTGACAATGGACAGCGGCGTCCCGTCATAGTCCTCGTTGTAGTAGTAATCGTGGTCCTTGTAGCCGGTCAGCGATGTCAAGGTTGCAAAATCGAAATCGTAGTCGAGGCGGACGCCGAGAGTCAGTATCTGTGCGTCATCGTTGTCACCGCCGGCCTGGTCGCTGTCGGTATCGCGTTCGTCGCCGCGCAGCGGAACATCACCCAGCGCCGCTTCAAACGTTTCCCAGATGTCGCCGGTTTCGATGGCACGATAGACCGAACCCGATTGGTCGCGGTCTTCATACTCGACCGTGGTATCAACGCTCAACGTGTCGGTTTCGTAACGCGTCGACCAGCGAATGGCGCCCTTCTGGTGCTCGATCAGGTCGTCACCGTTGAAGTAATTGTGGACGAATCCGTCCTCCTCGGAATAGTAACCGGCAAAACGCATGGCAAACGTGTCACTGACTGGCACGTTAATTGCGCCTTCGCCAACCGCATGCCCACGTTCGCCGATATCCAGGTCGACAAAACCGCTCATGTCGCCGCCGACTTCGGCTTTCGCCGTATGCACGCTGAACGCGCCGCCGATGGAATTGCGACCGAACAGGAATCCCTGCGGGCCGCGCAGGATTTCCGCGCGATCGATATCGTAAAGACTGGTCACCGCGGAGCCGTTGCGACCTTCGTACAATTCATTCTTGAAGAAAGCCGCGGACGGGTCGCCGCCGACGCCGAAATCCTGGGTTCGGATTCCCCTTACGCTGATGGCATCGATGAAACTGTCCTGGCTGTTGCCGGTTACGCCGGGAGTGAACATCACCAGGTCCTTCACGTCATTCAGGTTGACGTCGCGGCTGAAATCTCCGGTGATCGCGGTAATGGCGAGGGCGACGTCCTGCACCGATTCGCTGCGCCGTGTCGCAGTGACCGTAATTTCCTCGATTTCCTGTGCATGGGCCGTGCCGAGCGCGCCGCTCACGATGGCTGCGGTAACGGCCTTCGACAGGGCCGAACGCCGGGCTATCGGCAGCTGCGCTCCGAATGACGCCGAGACATCCTTGCGGTGCCCTTGCCTGTTCCTTATGGATGCGCGACGCATGTCGTATCTCCTTGTTTTTTATTCAATTATTCTGACAAAGATGCTCAGATTCCGGGCGCCTTGAACAGCCTTCCCGCCCGCCGGGACCCCGTCATTGTTCTCCCCGCCTGCAGCAGCTGTCAATCAGGCAGTGCAACCCCGGCAGACAGCAGTTCCTGAAGCATCGGTGCAAGCTGTTCTTGGTAACGCCGCCAACGACCGATCGAACGCGTGTGGGCCGGCTCACGGACCTGTACCGCGCTCGCGGTCGAAACCGCCGCTTTCTGCTGGTGAAAATTGAGACAGCGCTGATCCCACGGGAGTTCAAGGTAATCGATGAGTGCACGAGCATTGCTTTCGAGGTTCTGCACCGTGGATTCATACGAGATATCGAAAAAGCGGCCCGCGAAGCGCTCGCGCCAACTTCGCATCAGGTGCCAGTATCGCGCGTGATGGCGTGCCATTTCACGCTGATCATAGGAATGCAGGTAGGCATCGGCGAACAGCTGCTTGAAACTGGAGAAAGAGGCATCGCGCGGATCCCGCACCAGGTGCACGATCTTTGCATTCGGCAATGCCTTGAGGATAAACGGAATGTACAGGTAATTCTGTGGCAGTTTGTCGATGAAATGTGGAGTCGTACCCTGCATCTTCCGCGTGGTCTCGAGATACATGCCGCCTGTCTTGCGGAAGTCGAGCTTCATTGCCTCCTGGAACAGACCGGCCGAAAATCGCTTCGGGTCCTGGTAGTTGCTGAGCCGGCGTATGGCCAGCCCGAACTGCTGCAGTTCTCCGGCAGAATGCACCTGCGGATGGCTGCTGATAATGCGCTCGACCAGCGTCGTGCCACTCCGCGGTTGCCCGAGTACGAATATCGGCGCGTTGCTTTCGTGTCCGCGCTCGCCGTCGGCCAACCAGTCCTCCGTGAGATTTCGGGACAGGAAGTCGAACATTTCGATTTCGGCATTCTCGTCGTATTCGACGGTCATGCGTCGTTGTTCTGCCCCCTTGCTGAATGCGTCGAACGCCGGCTCCCATTCTTCCAGGTCTTCGTATTCCTTGCCTATCGCGTAGTAATAAAACGCCAGTGATCGCGGATGATTGCCTTTCCTTCGCGCCAGTTCCTGCATCTGACCGATGTGGACGTGGTCTCTTGTCCTTTCCGCGGCGGACAATGACCAGTGTGCCTGAGGGCTCTCCGGCTGAATCGAGATAATCTTCTCGAAGATGCGTTTCGCGTCCGTTGTCAGGCCATGGTAGACAAGATTATTGGCAAGATTCAGAAGAAATGGCGGGTGTTCCGGCGCTTTGCCGGTCGCTCGTTCGTAAAAGTCCCTGGCCTCGTCGTATTCGCCCATGAGCGAGGCCACGGTCCCGAGCAGATCGTTGACCATCGGGTCGTCGGATGGCACCCTTCTCGCTTCGCGCAGTGCCATATCGGCGAGGTTCACCTGCCCCTCACCCATGTAGAGCTTCGCAAGATGCGCCCACGCCGCCGCGTGCCCTGGATCGAGCTTGGTTACGGAGCCAAATGCGCTGAAAGCGTTCCGGCGATCTTTAGCCTCGAGCGCTACCAGACCGACCAGGAAATGCGCTTGCACAAGGTCCGGCTTGATATGGATCGCCTGCTGGCAGCACGCCGCGGCGCCGCGGATATCGCCTCTTTCCAGCAGATCGAAACCGCGATTGAGAATTGCGCGCAGTTCTTTCTGTTCGGCTTGCGGTACTGACATGTGTGGCAACTGTCCTGTGAATGACCGAATGCAGTATAGGGACAGGTAACGCGCAAGTCAGCTGGACCGAATGCAGCAGCCGGAAAGCGAAATTCCCGTACAATGCCGCGCCATGATTCAGTTCAACCAACTCGCACTGCGCCGCGGCGCCAAACTGCTGCTCGAAGAAGTCAGCCTGCAGATTCATCCCGGGCAGAAGATCGGCATCACGGGGGCGAACGGCAGCGGCAAATCCAGCCTGTTCTCGCTGATACTCGGGGAGATCGGAGCCGATGGTGGCGACCTGCAGGTGCCCGCAGACTGGGTCATCGCGCACATCGCACAGCAAACACCATCGGATACCCGTGCCTGTATCGAGTACGTGCTCGACGGCGACCAGGAACTGCGAAACATAGAGAAACTGCTGCAGGACGCCGAACTGCATCACGACGGGGCAGCACTTGCGAACCTGCATGCCGAGTACGCGCATATCGATGGTTACACGGCGAGGAGCCGTGCCGGGCAATTGCTGCACGGGCTGGGCTTCACAACCGCTGACGAGTCGCGGCCGGTCGACGAGTTCTCCGGCGGCTGGCGCATGCGCCTGAATGTTGCCCGGGCGCTGATGTGCCGTTCCTCGCTGCTGCTGCTCGACGAGCCGACCAACCACCTCGACCTGGATACCGTCATCTGGCTCGAGGGCTGGTTACGTAACTATCCCGGCACGCTGCTGCTTGTATCGCACGACCGCGATTTCCTGGATTCGGTCGTCGGCCACATACTCAACCTCGAGAACCAGCACGCAACCCTGTACAGCGGAAACTATTCGGCGTTCGAACGCGTCCGGGCAGAGCGGCTCGCCCATCAACAATCGCAGTTCGAAAAACAGCAACGCGAAGTCGCGCACATACGATCGTTTATCGACCGCTTCCGTGCCAAAGCATCCAAAGCGCGGCAGGCTCAAAGCCGGATCAAGGCACTGGAACGCATGCAGCTCATCGCTCCCGCACACGTCGACTCTCCGTTTCATTTCTCGCTGCTCGAGCCGGAGAAACTGCCGAGGCCATTGTTACGCATGGATCACGCGGCCGTGGGCTACGAGTCTGCGACGGTTTTGTCGAATGTGCGGCTCAGTCTCTCGCCGGGCGATCGCATCGGACTGCTCGGACGAAATGGCGCCGGCAAGTCAACGTTGATCAAGTTGCTTGCGGGCACGCTGGAAATGCAGAGCGGTGAATTGGTCAGGGCAAACGACCTCGTGACCGGGTATTTTGCGCAGCACCAGGTGGAGCAACTGCATCCGAAACGGACGCCGCTAGAACACCTGTTCGAGCTCGCGCCACGCGCGAGGGAGCTCGAGCTGAGGAATTATCTGGGAGGCTTCGGCTTCTCCGGCGATTCCGTATTGATGCCGACGGGCCCGTTTTCCGGCGGCGAGAAATCACGGCTCGCACTCGCGCTGCTCGTTTACCACCGGCCGAACCTGCTGCTTCTGGATGAACCGACAAACCATCTCGACCTTGAGATGCGCCAGGCTCTCGCCACGGCGCTTCAGGATTTTTCCGGTGCAATGGTCATCGTATCCCACGACAGGCACCTGTTGCGCGTGACCACCGATCAGTTGTTGCTCGTGCACGAGGGCCAGGTGTCCGAGTTCGACGGCAGCCTCGATGATTATCCGGCCTGGCTTGCGGCACAGAACCGCTCGAGCAGCAATGTGTTGCGTGCCGCGACAACGGAGGCCGGTGGCAACGAGAGAAAAGACAGGAAGCGCCGCGAAGCAGAGCAACGCCAGCGCCTGCGGCCGTTGAGCCGGCGCATCGAAAAGGCCGAGGTCGCAATCGCCGCGCTGCAGCTCAGAAAAAGGGAATTGGAAGACCAGCTTGCGCTTGCCGAACTTTACGATCCGGGCCGCAAGGACGAGCTGAAATCGGTGCTGGACGAACAGGCTGACGTCAACTGGCAGCTGGCCAGGGAAGAAGCGAACTGGCTCGAAGCGCACGAGGAACTCGAACGGGCCGGCTAGACCCACTGAGGCAAGAATTGGCCGATTTTTTCGATACAATCAAGCACAGCAACGGCGACGGGATTCCGCAATGGATGATGTTTCGACGACACAGATCAGGAGCGGCAACGATTACATCGAGAGCCTGCGTGATCGCGACCTGACAGTCTATTATCTCGGTGTGCTGGTCCAGGACCCGGTGGAACATCCGGTCATTCGGCCATCGATCAATGCCGTTGCCGAGACCTACGACCTCGCGTTGCGTGATCCGGAACTCGCATCCGTGATCTCGCCGCTGACGGGTGAGCGCATCAGCCGTTTTCTGCACATCGCCGGGAGTGCAGCGGACCTCGTCATGCAGAACAAGATGCAGCGGCGCCTCGGGCAACTGACCGGAACCTGTTTCCAGCGCTGTGTCGGCATGGATGCGATCAACGCCCTGCATTCGGTGACTTTCGAGATCGACGAGGCACACGGCACCGGGTATCACCAGCGCTTCCGCGATTTCGTAGCGACGGTGCAAAAGCGGGGTTACGTGATCGGCGGCGCCATGACCGACGTGAAGGGCGACCGCAGCAAGGCCCCGCACGCGCAGGCCGATCCCGACCTTTATGTCCACGTCACGCGACGCACGGACGACGGCGTCTGGATCAGCGGCGCTAAGGCCC
>CAYXKM010000150.1:0-2892 GCA_964465665.1 uncultured Woeseiaceae bacterium | reverse complement strand
GACAAAAATGAAGGTAAACACGGCGTCCGCTATAACGATCAGCGTTATTGCCTGGACCACCGCCATCGTGGTCAGTCGGCCGAGTTCTTCCGCGGAGGAGGTGACCTGCAGGCCACGCAGCGTACCGACGGCACCAATCAGCAATGCAAACACCGGCGCCTTGACCAGACCGACGAGGAGCGTCTTCAGATCGGCGCTGTCCGCTGCCCGGTCAATGAACTGAATCGCGGAAATGTCCAGCACGACCGTGCTCAGGAACAGGCCGCCGGCCAGCCCGGACAAGTCGGCAAACCCGGTGAGCAAGGGCAGGGCGATGATCAGGCCGAGCACGCGCGGCGCCACCAGCACCTGGTTTGGGTTCAGACCCATGACGCGCAGGGCATCCAGTTCTTCGTTCAGTTTCATAACGCCGAGCGAAGCGGCGAAAGCACTGCCCGAACGCCCGGCCACCATGATAGCCGCCATGATCACACCCATTTCCCGCAGGATGGAAATGGTGACGAGGTCGGCGACAAATACGTCGGCACCGAACTTGGCGAGCTGCGTCGCCCCCTGGTAGGCGATAACCACGCCCATGAGAAAACTGATCAGGCATACAATCGGAATCGCCTGCACGCCGGTCTGGTAGACCTGCCGTACGGTTTCGCGGAAGGCAAGCTCGGACGGCCTGGTGATGCCCTGCAGGACCGTCGTCGTAATGAAACCGACATCCTGCAAGGCCGAGGTCGCGGCCTTGCCCAGCGATTCCAGTCCGTGCCGAATGCGCTGCTCCTCGTCGGGGGGCACGTCCTGTTCGTCGCCGGATGGCGTGTCGTCGACAACCGCTTTGGCACCGGCGGTCGCCGCTGGCTCGTTGACACTGGTGATCGCGATCGACAACGGCGCCGTATCGTCCGGCGATGCACCGATGGCGACGTCATCGACCTCGACCGTGACATCGAGCATTGTCTTTGACTCGAAATCAAGACTCGCGCCCGCGACCAGGTAAAGCTCGCTGCCGACGATCTCGAATAGTGCCGCGTCGTCACCGCTCAAGCTCAGTTTATTCTCGCCTCGGCCGTCGTCGGTGATGACGATATCGGCGACCTTGATGGCAACCGACGTGTCCACGTTTTCGCGCAAGGTCGTCGTGACATTGGCCAGCGCAACCGTCGGCGGCTGATTGACGTCTGCGATGTTCTGCAGGAATCTGAAGTGCGCGGCTTTGAACCCCTGAAATTCGGTGGTACGCCCCACCGATTCAAATTCCCGTGATTTGCGGAACAGTACCCAGGCGCCGGCGATATCGATGTCCTGCAACCCGCCGCACTGAATGGTCACCGCCGTGGCGCCGCCGGCGTCCATGTCTGCCAATGCGGTTTCAAGATCCGGCACGTTGCTCAAGACCCAGTTGCCTTTTAGGCTGACGGTCAGCGAGTGATCGTGCCGTTTCGCGATGAGATATCTGTTTTCCACTGGCACTTCTTTTTCTTGTGGTCGGCACCGTCGCGAGAACCGCGCTCAGCCCGACTCAGGCATTGCCGACTATGATATCCGACAATCGGTATTGGTGCCGGAGTCCACCTGCCGGCAGTGCAGTAATCCGCAAATAAGTGAACACCGGCACCCTTGTTTCACGTACTCTGAAGTGGAAACGTGAATACAGACCCGCGAAAACTCTTATCGGAATCGCCAATGAGCCGGGCTCAGGTCATTGCCGTTGCGATGACTGTCGCACTCAACGCGCTCGACGGTTTCGACGTGCTTTCGATCAGCTTCGCCTCTCCCGGTATTGCCGAGGAATGGGGAATCAATCGCGCGGAGCTCGGGATCGTGCTCGCGATGGAACTCATCGGCATGGGTCTCGGGTCCATCGTTCTTGGCCGGGTCGCCGACCGTTACGGCCGACGCCGCACCATGCTCGGCTGCCTGGTCATCATGACGTTTGGCATGTTCATGGTGACGACGGCGACCACCATCGCGGTACTGTCGGCCTGGCGGGTGATTACGGGCCTCGGCATCGGCGGCATGCTCGCCTCAATCAACGCCGTCGCGGCCGAATTCTCGAACGCCCGGCGCAAGCACCTGAACGTATCGCTGATGACCATAGGCTACCCGATCGGCGCGGTCGTCGGCGGCACTATTGCTGCACAGCTTCTGAAAACCTACGACTGGCGCTCGGTGTTCTATCTCGGGACGGCGATGACAGCGCTCTGCATTCCGCTCGTCTATTGGTTGATTCCCGAGTCGGTGCACTGGCTCGCGCACAAACGGCCGGCCGGTGCATTGGCGAGCATCAACAGCACACTCAAGCGTATGGGTCATGCGGCATTGGACGCTTTGCCGAAGCTGACAACGGATGCGTACAAACACTCGCTCGCGGGCATTTTCTCGCCGGCTCTCGTCGCGACAACGGTCATTGTGACGCTCGCCTATTTCTTCCATATCACGACCTTCTACTTCGTCATAAAGTGGGCGCCGAAGGTCGTCGTCGACATGGGATTTGCGGCATCCTCGGCAGTCGGCGTGCTGGTCTGGGCAAACGTCGGCGGCGCG
Organism: uncultured Woeseiaceae bacterium; assembly: GCA_964465665.1. Classification (GTDB taxonomy): domain Bacteria; phylum Pseudomonadota; class Gammaproteobacteria; order Steroidobacterales; family Woeseiaceae; genus JAKEGN01. The sequence goes on along the minus strand of CAYXKM010000150.1, from coordinate 357 downwards.
CTCGGTGGTGCGCTGTTCGGCTTCCTGACCTTGAAGTACAACGTCAAGGCACTGACAATCATCGTGTTGCTGATGTCGACCGTGATGGTTTCGGTTTTCGGTCGCAGTCCCAACGATCTCGCGATGTTGTCGCTCGTTGCAGGAACCGCCGGCTTTTGCACCAACGCCGGTGTCGTCGGTCTGTATGCGTTGCTGGCGCATTGCTACCCGACGCACGTCAGGGCTTCAGGCACGGGATTCTCGATCGGCACCGGCCGGGGCGGTGCGATGATCTCGCCGATCCTGGCCGGATTCCTGTTTGAATCGGGTATCGCTATCCCTTCGGTCGCCATGATCATGGCGCTCGGCTCGCTGGCG
>CAYXKM010000149.1:0-10379 GCA_964465665.1 uncultured Woeseiaceae bacterium | reverse complement strand
CTCGAGCAGGAAAATCCAGGAAAATGCGGTCGTTCCCAGTGCATTTTTCAGCAGATTGGGAAAACCCATCAGGCCTTGGCCGGCGGCGAGCACGCCAACGATGCAGGCGACGGAGAGGGCGAAAACCGTATTTCGCGTGAGGAATGCCAGCACTATCGCGACGCTTGCAGGCAACAGCGACAGTATGCCGAGCGATTCTGTTTCAGTCACAGCTACCCCCGATACTTCTTATTGTTGAAGCAAGCCGCAAATCGCCCTGGCAAAACTACACGAATCCGCGGCTGCTTACACTTCTGCGAGCCCGCGCCGGCGTTCCAGCGCGGCAATGGCATGAAAGCCGAAGCGCCGCAACGGCTCCGGCGGCATCCAGCTTGCCTGCCCGAAAAGCTGCTGCATGTCAGGAACCGCGAGCCCGAACATGTGGTCGACGAGCAGCCTGCCGAACAAGGTTCCCTTGACCACGCCGCCGCCGTTGCAGCCGGCGGACACGAACAACCCCGGGCTCGTCTCACCCCAGATCGGCGCGCCGTTGAATGTGAACCCGGTGGCGCCCGACCACACGTGTTCGAATTCCACTTTACCGAGCTGCGGGATACGCCGCAGCAAATTGTCGCCGAGCATCTCCGCAATCCACCGGTTGTCGGCTTCCTGCTCGTAGCCGTAAAAGGACCGGATCAGCAGCCGGCCGTCACCGGTGCGGCGCAGGGTGCTGCCGAGCCTGTGAGCCGGCAGCACTCCCCAGCTCAAATCGGTGCCGAGCGTCGCGACCACGTCATCCGGCAACAGGGGAGTCAATGCGGCGTAGGTGTACATGGCAACAATGCGCGAGGCGGCGGTTCCGAGGCCTTTGCAAAACGCATTGTTGGCGAGGATCACTTTGTCGGCACGAACGGCGGCTTCCGGCGTGGTCAGTATCCACTGCCTGTCTTTCCTTGCGAGATGCGTGACCGGCGTGCGTTCGTAAACCGTTACAGACGGCGGCAATTGATCAGCGAGGCCACGTATAAGCGCTGCCGGTTGCGCCAGGTAACAATGCGGCGAGTACAGGCCGCGCCGGTAAAAACGGGTTCCGAGCTTTTCCTCGAGCTGGTCGCGGTTCAGTGCCTGGAACGGCAGGCCGGCGGCCTCGAGAAAAGCCCGGTACTGATCGAGCGCCTGTTCACCGGTGGCGCCGGCAGCGGCGCGGTAGGTCCCACTGCGCTGAAGATCGCAGTCGATATGCGCTTCCTGCACGATCTCGCGGATTTCCTGCATCGTGTCTGCGATGAGTCGATTGCATATGTTCATGCGCTCGATTTGCTGTGCGTTGGCATCGTTGGCCAGCGCAATCTCGAGCAGGAATCCGGAATTGCGTCCCGGATTTCCTTCGCCGATGTCGCTCGCGTCGAGTACTGTCACGCGGTCATTCGGCGCGTGCAATGCCCAGCGCCGGGCTGCAGCGAGCCCCGTATAGCCGGCACCGACGATGGCTATATCACATTGAATATCTTCGTTTAACAAGTTGGCAGGATCGCGTCGTGGCAGCAAGGCGTTCCAGCCGCAAGCGCTTTGGTAATCCGGAAAGACCGATTGGCTCATGCGCCATTATTCCATGAATTGACGCCGCACCTTTTTTAATCCGGCACCTTTTTCAGGCTCGATTCCTGAGAATTTCCGTATTTGCAGATTGCGGCCCGCGGCAATTGTCCGGAAAATGCCCCATCTTTCGTGCCCGGAGCCATCAGGTGATCAATACGGATGTGGTCGTGGTCGGCGCAGGTCCCTGCGGCCTGTTCCAGGTATTCGAACTCGGCTTGCTGGGCCTGAAGTCAGAGATCGTGGATTCGATCCGCCAGCCCGGCGGTCAGTGCACAGAGCTGTATCCGGATAAACCAATCTATGACATTCCGGGCATTCCGGTCTGCACCGGCGAGGAACTGACGCGGAACCTGTTGAAGCAGATCGAGCCATTCCATTGCGGCATGCATCTCGGCGAGGAAGTGGCGATAGTCAGGGCCAATGATGCGCAGACTTTTCACATCGAAACCGACAAAGGTACACAGTTCACCGCAAAAGCAGTGGTGATCGCCGGTGGCGTGGGCTCGTTCCAGCCGCGACAGTTGCGCATTCCCGGGATCGAAGCGTGCGAGGGCAGCACGGTGCACTACCGTGTTACGAAGCCCGAGCGCTTCGCTGGAAAACGCGTGGTGATCCTCGGTGGCGGTGACTCGGCTCTCGACTGGGTGGTGGTCCTGGCCGGCAAGGTCGAAAAGTTGACGCTGGTTCACCGTCGTGACGAATACCGCGCGGCACCGGCGACGGTCGACAAGATGCGCGCGCTGGTCAAGGCGGGAAAAATGGACCTTATCGAAAATGCCAAAGCCACTGCCATACGCGGTGATAACGGCAAAGTCAGGTCGTTGACCGTGCAATCAAAGGACGATTCGGAGCTTGAATTGCCGGCGGATGAAGTGCTGGTATTTTTTGGCCTGGCACCGAAACTCGGGCCCATTGCCGAATGGGGGCTGGATATCAATCGCAAAACCGTCAACGTCGATACCGAAAAATTCGTGACCAGTATTCCGGGAATCTACGCCGTCGGCGACATAAACCAGTACCCCGGGAAAAAGAAGCTGATCCTCTGCGGTTTCCACGAAGCGGCGCTGGCAGCATTCGCGATCAAGCAACGCATCGAACCGGACAAGAAGGTCCATTTGCAGTACACGACCACCAGCCCGATCATGCACGAACGGCTGGGCCTGACCGAAAAGTCGTAATGCGGCGTCGCCTGCGGTGCAGGCTCCTACAGGGGATCGTAAGACGACGACATGATGGCGCCGCCTGCGGTGCAGGCTCCTACAGTCTTGCTACTGGCATTGTAGGAGCCTGCATTGCAGGCGACCGGCCAAATGCAACATTAACGCTTTAGAATCCCGCACCGCAGGCGACGCCTTACATGCATTTGGCGCTGAGCGCCTGCAACGCCTCGTCGATGCCTGAGATGTCGAACTGCACTGTGATGAGGCTCGCGGAGTACGGGATGACCTCAACCTGCACCCTGTTTGCACCCGCAAGGTAGGCGATGATCTCGCTGGCGTCGCTCACGGAGCGGGGATGGGTAATCCTGTTCGACTTGTCCACGCCCCAGTTCACCAGCAACAGTTCCCTGTCGTCGGCCTTGAATCCGACCTCGGTGTTGAAGGACGAAATGAACCGGCGCCAGTCCAGCCGTACCGAAATCGTGCCGTCGCCACCGGGCGTGCAGGTGAATGCCAGTTGCGGGCGCACTTTTTTGGTCGCGTACTCGTCGGCAACGTCATTGCTGGACTCGACTCCGAGTGTTGCAACGTGCTCCCAGGTTTTTTCATCACGACCGATTTCGAGGGACCAGGGCGCCGCGATGCTCGCTGTTACAACGAGTGCCGAAAAAAATATCGGCACCCCCATGGTCATTGCTGTCATCGCGCCTGCATACCTTTCATTGCCCCTTCGATCAGGTTCAGTGCGGCCTGCCGGCTGACACCAGTCGGGTCCAATGGTCCCGCGGGGGTCGACGCGATGCCGAGTGCAATGCTCTTGGGATACCTGAACATGAACGTCATTGCATCGGCCAGTTCCTTGCTGGTCGGCCCGTTCGATACCCGCAGGTCGTGACCGGGGACTTCGTCCGGATCAAGCACGTCCATGTCGATGTGCACATAAATGGCGTCGACATTCGCCGACAGGGTATCCATCTGCTTTTTCAGGTTGCCCGAGAGGCTGCGGATATCGTCGACCGAGAACTGCTGCACCTCGTATTCGCGGAACCGCTCCGCTTCCAGCGGATCGAGGTCGCGCACACCGCCCCAGACTATGTCGCTCATCGGCAGGCCTTCAGTCAGCCCGGCCGTCTTCCGGATATTGTGCAGTGCATGACCGGCGGCAACGGCAACCGGCATGCCGCCCAGCATCCCGGACAGCGTGGTCTCCGGCACGTTGAAATCGCCATGTGCATCGATGAACACGAGGCCAACGCGCCTTGCATTGCCCTCGGTATCGTATTTGAGGCCGGCGAGCATGCCGAGCAGCACGTTGCAGTTCGCTTCCAGGCCTACCGTCAGCAGATTGTCCTGCAGGCCCTCACGCACGACGGCTGCCATGTTGGAGTTGGCGAGCGCCATGCGATTCCAGGCGCCGTACTGCTTGTTCTGTTCCGGCGTCAGGCGAATGTCCTGGACCGGGCGTATAAGTTCGCCGCCCCATTGTTCGATCAGCCGCTCGAGTCCGGCAGCGTGTATGTAGTCCGGATTCATCGAGATCTCCGCTACATTCCTTTCCCCGCCGTAAGGCTGTTTCACGACATCGACTTGTGTCCTGGCAGCGCTTTGTGCCGCCAATGGCAATGCGCAAAGCGCTGTAAGCACCAGTATTTTCAGGTTTCGCACGGATTCCCCCCGATTGTTGCTTCAATTGCAGACAGCATGATATTAGCATCGAATGCGTTGCGATCGGGATTGCGTTAATCTGCCGTCGGACAAAGGGGGGAACATGTCACTATCGGGACTCGCGAAGAAGTCTGCATTGCTGCTACTGTTGCCGGCCATCGTGCAGGCGCAGGACCTGAGTAACGTCGAAATTATCGTGCACCCTGTTGCCGGCAATGTCTCTTACATCGAGGGCAGCGGCGGGAATATCGGGCTTTTTACCGGACCGGACGGCGTGTTTCTCATCGACGACCAGTACGCGCCGCTGACGGATAAAATCGTCGCCGCGATCCACCGGATTTCCGATCAGCCGGTACGTTTCCTGATCAACACCCACATGCACCCGGATCATACCGGTGGCAACGAGAATTTCGGCAAGCTCGGCGCACTCATTTTCGGTCACGACAACGTGCGTATCCAGATGGCGCTAAGCGCTTACAAGGAGGAACCGCCATTGGTGACTTTCAGCGAGGACATCTCGTTTCACATCAATGGCGAAACCGTCCGCGTCTTCAAGACACCGGATGCACACACCAACGGCGATTCGTTCATCCATTTCACGGGCTCGAACGTGATTCATACCGGTGACGTGTACCGCACCACCACCTATCCCTACATCGATGTGGAGAACGGTGGCAGTTTCCTCGGCACTATCAAGGCGCTGGACTTGCTGATCGAGGTATCCGACGGCAATACAAAAATCATCCCGGGCCACGGCGTGCTGTCCAATGTCATGGAAGTACGCATCGTCCGCGACATGTTGCTGGTCATCCGGGACAGGGTGATCGACAGCACTGCCGCAGGTGTGCCGCTGGCAGAGGCGCAAACTGCAGGTCTCACCGCGGAATTCGATGCCCGCTGGGCAAACCGGAGCAGCCGGATCGGCAGCCCGGAAGAACTGCTACGCGCGGCTTACGCGGATCTTTCCAGATAGCATTGCACGAATTGCCAGTCGACGAACCGAAAACAAGACTTGGGGGAAAATGATGACGTTCAAACAGGCTGTCATGGCAGTGCTCGTCCTGTTCGCGAGCAATGCATTTGCGGACGTCAGGATACTTTCGGTGAGAGAGCAGGCCGATGTCATTGACCGCTGGCTTGCCACGCGAGTCGAGACCGTGCTGCCGATGCTGATGCGTCGCAGCGGCGCCGACATGTGGCTGATCGTTTCTCGTGAATACAACGAGGACCCGGTCATTCGAACCTTTCTGCCGGCGACCTGGCACGCCGCCCGACGTACGACGATCCTCATGATCTACGATGCCGGTGACGGCCAGCCGCTCGAAACTCTCGCTGTCGCGCGTTACGCAGTCGGCGACACGTTCAAACAGGCCTGGGACCAGGAACGGGACGGAGACCAGTGGCAACACCTCGGAAAACTCATTGCAGAGCGGCAGCCGAATACGATCGCTATCAATCATTCGGAGACTTTTTCGCTTGCCGATGGCATCAGCCACACCGAGTACGGCTTGCTCATGGATGTATTGTCGGAGGAATTGCGCACGAGAGTCGTTTCCGCCGAGAACCTGGCGGTCGGCTGGCTGGAAACCCGCACCGCAGATGAAATGCTCGTGTATCCTCAGATCTGCCGCATCGCCCACGAAATCCTTGCCGAGGGCCTGTCGGACAGCGTCATCCAGCCCGGGATCACGACCACCAACGATGTCGAGTGGTGGTACCGCGAACGCATCCGCGAGATGAAACTGAATACCTGGTTCCACCCCTCCGTGTCGCTCGACAGGGCCGGGCAGGCGGAGGTAGACATGAAAACCGCGATCGCCACGCGACACGAGGACGAAGTCATACTGCCGGGCGACCTGTTGCACGTGGACTTCGGCATCACTTACCTGCGCCTGAACACCGATACGCAGCAGCACGCCTACGTCCTGAAGCCCGGCGAATCAGACGCACCGGCGGCATTGAAGCAGGCGCTGGCGCGCGGCAACCGTTTGCAGGACATCCTGACCTCGCACTTCGTCAGCGGCCGCAACGGCAACGAGATTCTTGCAGCAACGCTCCGGCAGGCAAAGAAGGAAGGGATCGTCGCATCTGTATACACGCATCCCCTCGGCTATCACGGGCACGCGGCAGGGCCGACGATCGGCATGTGGGACCAGCAGGGAGGCGTACCGGGCGGTGGCGATTATCCGCTGTACCCGAATACCGTGCACTCCATCGAACTGTACGCGGAAACGGCGGTTGCCGAATGGGGCAAGGCCGTGCGTATCAAGCTCGAGGAAGATGCATTCTTCGACGGCGAGAAAACCTGGTATATCGATGGCCGGCAGAAGTCCTTTCACCTGATCCCGCGTACGGCGGCTGTGCAATGAAGGGGAGAAGTCGCTTGTTTCGAAACCTGTATGCCATTGCGAGCGCGACGCTGCTGTCATTGCCGGCCGGCGCCGATATTCGGGAACTTTTGCCGGAGGATGTGCTGAGACAGGTTGCCGAGGAAATATCCGGCGAGGAAGCCAAGCGCAACCTGGACACTCTGACATTGCAGCATCGCATGCGCGCGAGCAGCCAGTTCGACGAAGCGACGGCGCACATATTGCGGAAGTTGGAATCCTACGGCCTTGACGAAGCCACGACACTCCAATACCCGGCCGATGGCGAGACGATGTTCGGTACTCAGAAATCCCGGCCCGTGTGGGACGTACGCTTTGCCGAACTTTGGGAAATTGGCAAGGTAGCGGGACAAACTGTTCGCAAACGGCGGCTGGCGAGCTGGGAAGCCATGCCGTTGAGCCTCGCCCAGGACAGCCTGTCCGGCGACGCGACGGCGGTTCTGGTCGATATTGGCGCCGGGACGGAGGATTCGGATTATGCCGGCAAGGAATTGCGCGGCCGTTTCGTGCTGACCTCGAGTCAGCCCGAGCTTGTCGTCGAACGCGCGGTCGGCCAGGCGGGCGCGACCGGCATCGTTTCCTACGCGGCTAACCAGCGCTCCGCGTGGTGGAAACAGGATGACCGCCTGGTGCGTTGGGGTCACCTCGGAAGTTTCCCGAAAACGAAGTCCTTTGCCTTCATGCTATCGCTGGGCGAAGCGCGCCGCTTGCAGGAGCGCATGGCCGGTGGCGAGGAGATCCTGCTGCACGGCACCGTCGATGCCAGTCACGAGCGAGGTTTCTATCGGTTTGCCACGGCGCGTATCAATGGTGCCGATGCGGCACTGGCCGAAGAGGAGATTCTGTTTACCTGTCACCTCGATCACCCGCGGCCGGGTGCCAATGACAATGCCTCCGGTTGCGCTGCCATCCTCGAGGTGGCGCGGGCGCTGAACAAGCTGATCGACGAAGGCACCGTGCAACGGCCGGCACGCTCCATCCGTTTCCTCTGGCCGGCGGAGATCGAAGGCAGCATCATTTACTTGTCCGAACACGACGATCCGTCGCGCATCAAGGCCAATATCCACATGGACATGGTCGGCGGCGGCCCCGAAACGAAGGCGGTATTCCGTATTTCCGGCGGCCCGATGAGCCTGCCGACTTTCATCAGCGATCTCGGATTCGAAGTCGGACATTTCGTGAACGCGCAGACCGAAGCATACGCCGGCGGCGCCAACGTCGCTTTTCCACTCATTGCTCTTGAAGGCGGCAAGGAACCGTTGCTTGCCATCATGGAAGGTCTGGACATGGGCAGCGACCATGACGTGTTCCGCGAAGGCAGCTGGCGAATTCCCGGCCTGTACCTGCACGACTGGCCGGACCGTTACATCCACACCAATTTCGATACTGCGGCCATGATCGACCCGTCTAAACTCAAGCGTTCGGCGTTCATCGGTGCTGTGAATGCGCTGGTACTTGCAAACCTTTCGGACAAAGACGTTCCGGCGATCCTGGCCCTGTTGAAACGCAATGCCCTGCAGCGCAGCGCGGACCTGGTCGAAAACCTGAAACCACTGGACCCTGCCGATGCCTCCGCTGTTTCGCGCATCCACTTCACTGTTGAGCGCAGAAAAGTCCACAGCATTGAGGCGTTCGCATTGCTGCCAGGTTCCTTGCACGATGCCGCAGCCAGCTTCATTGCAGATCTCGAAGCGCTGATCGCGGTACCGGAGGTTACGCACAGCGTGACGGATGACGCCGTGTATGTGCGGAATCCGGCAATCGCCGGACCGATGAGCGCGTTCGGTTACGCCTACCTGTCCGACAAGTACGGGGAACAGAAGGAGGCGGCGCTCCGCCTGCCGAAGTATTCGGGAGCTCGCGGCAGCGGCGGAGAATATGCCTATGAAGCGCTGAATCTGGTCGACGGCAAAAGGAACGTATCGGAGATCCGCAACTGGCTGACGGCCGAACTGGGACCGGTGCCGCAAGACATCGTGCGCGAGTATCTCGAGGCGCTGCGATCGATCGACGTGATCCGCTTGCAGGCTGTCACGGCAGAATCAATGCAATGAAACGCAAGACTGTCGGGGTGCTGGGCGGCATGGGGCCGGAGGCAACGGTGGATTTTATGGCCGCGGTCATCGCCCTGACACCGGCGGGCAGGGACCAGGACCATATTCGCATGCTGGTCGATCACAACCCCGCTGTGCCGGACCGACAGGCAGCGATGAGGGGCGACCGATCCGCGGTGAGCAGTGTCTTGGCCGATATGGCCCTGAAGCTCGAAGCTGCCGGTGCGGATTTCCTGGTCATGCCGTGCAATACGGCGCACGTATTCCTGCCCGAGGTGCTGCCGAAACTTGGCGTTCCATTCATACACATCGTCTCCGAGACCGTGGCAGAAATCGCCAGCGCACAACCGAAAGCACGACAGGTCGGTGTGCTGGCGACAAATGCCTGCATCGAGGCGGGGGTGTATCAGTCAGCGATCCGTGCCTCGGGGCGGGACAGCATTCTGTCGCCGGCGGACCGGCAACAGGAATTGATGAAACTGGTTCTTCGTATCAAACGCGGCGACAAGAGCAGCAAAGTGAAACTTGCGATGCGCGGCATCGCCAGGGATCTTGCGGAGCGCGGCGCGGAAGTGATTATCGCCGGCTGCACCGAAATTCCACTGGTGCTCGGCCACGACGATCTGGAAGTGCCATTCATCTCCTCCACGGAAGTGCTCGCCAGGCGCACGGTCGCCATGGCGATTGCCTAGGAAATATCGGGGTCAGACCCCGAAAGGAACCAACGTGTTGCTATCTCGTTTTCCGCGCGTGCCACTCGCGCATTTGCCGACGCCACTCGAAGCATTGCCGCGCCTCAGCAAGCATCTCGGGGGGCCGAACATTTTCGTCAAGCGCGACGATTGCACCGGCCTTGGCACCGGTGGCAACAAAACGCGAAAACTCGAGTTCCTGATGGCCCAAGCGCTGCAGAGAAATGCGACGGTCGTGGTTACTCAGGGAGCAGTACAGTCGAACCATGCACGGCAGACCGCCGCTGCGGCCTGCAAGCTCGGTTTGAAATGCGAACTCGTATTTGAAAAAAGAGTCGACACGCCAAGCGACCCCTATCTCAAGTCCGGCAACGTGTTTCTCGACCGGCTGTTCGGCGCCGGAATCCGCGAAGTCGAGAAAGGTTCGGACATGACCGCGGCACTGGAAGCGGTCGCCGATGAGCTACGCAGCGCCGGCGAGACGCCGTATGTCATACCGGGCGGTGGTTCGAACAGGATCGGGGCGCTGGGCTATGTCGATTGCGCTTACGAGTTCATGTCGCAGGCGAATCGCATGGGTCTGGTCATCGATCATGTCATTCATGCGACTGGAAGCGCTGGCACGCAGGCAGGGATCATCGCGGGTCTCAAAGCGAGTCACTCAGGGATTCCCTTGCTCGGCATCGGCGTCAACGCACCGCAGGATATCCAGGAAGAACGTGTGTTCAAACTGGCAGTCGAGACTGCGGAACTCATCGGTGCACCAGGCGTGGTCAAGCGCGAAGACATTGCTGCCGACTGCAATTACATCGGTGACGGATACGGTGTGCCGACCGAGGCCAT
>CAYXKM010000148.1:0-8096 GCA_964465665.1 uncultured Woeseiaceae bacterium | reverse complement strand
CCTCGATGGGATCGGTCGCCGGATGCAGTTCCGACCGTTCGATGCCGACGGCATCCAGGAAAATGTCAAGAAGTTGGTCCGCGGTCAGAGGACCAGGGTCCGCTGGCGGCTGCAGCGAATGGACCTGCTGTCCGACCATCGGATCGTGTCGCCGCGATCGTTTGCCGTTCTTGCCATTGAGGGCGGCGCCGAACAGTGCTTCCTGGAATTCCTCGTCGCCGGTGATTGCTTCCTCGTCGAGCAGCTGCACGCCGGTTTTCAGCGTAGTTTCCGGTACCCGCTGTTCGGTCCTGTCCGGGACTATGCTCGGCGGAGCGGGTGGCGGCATCTCCAGTCCCTCGCCTTCGTCGACGTGCACCCGGAACTCGTAATCGCCCATGCGCAGCTTGTCGCCGTCAAACAGGCGCCGCGGCTTGCCTTTGCCGAGAGGCTCCTCCTCATCGTTGACGTAAACACCGTTGGTGCTTACGTCCGCGAGATAATAGGCGCCGCTCTGGTAGTCGACGGTTGCATGCCGCCCGGAAATGAATTTGTCGGGGTCAGGGAGTATCCAGTCGTTTTCCAGCGCGCGTCCGATGGTGCCGCCGCTTTCACGAAACAGGCGTACATAATCGTTGCCAAGGAGATCCTTGTGCTCGCTTGTGATTTCCAGTTGTAACGGCATCGCGTGTTCCATAGCCCGGTGTTGCGTCTCACGGCAGGTGCCGGAAGGCGCACCGGGTATTCGCAAATACTGCCGAAAAGCAAGGGCTTAGGCTGCCAAGCAGTTCACATAAATCCAAACGACAGCCGTCCGTTGCCGGATCGGCCGGAGCAATTGAGACCAGATGCGGGCCGGCGCGCCACCGCGTCCCATCCCGGTTTTGCCAGCGCAATTTCGGTACACTACGGCGCTTATCGAGTGGCCGCCGCGCCTGACGTGGCAGAATCCGGGGATGAGCAGCAAGAATCTCTACAAGATCGTTTTCATGAGTCAGGGACAGGTCTACGAAATCTATGCCCGGAGCGTTGCCCATGGGGCGCTGTTCGGCTTTGTCGAAGTGGAGAAGCTGGTGTTCGGCGAGCGCAGTTCGGTGGTCGTCGATCCGTCCGAGGAAAAAATCAAATCGGAGTTCGAGCACGTCAAGCGGACCTACCTGCCCATGCATTCGATCATTCGCATCGACGAGGTCGACAAGCAGGGCAAGAGCAAGATATCGAAACTCGAGGGCGGAAATGTCGCGCAGTTCCCGGTGCCCGTTTACACGCCTGGCGGTTCCTCGGGCAAGACCTGACGGGGCGCGGGCGCTGGTCGCCTGACGACTGCTCCAGTATCATCCTCAGTCTTCCCGCACGCCATGCCAAACCAAGAAAAGGTAGCCGCGGCTTGTCCAAACCTGCGACTGATCTGACACCCGCATTTATTCGGCACAGCGGGTCCTGTCTGGAAATCGCGGGCCAGGCCGCATGGTCGCAGTTCCGCATCGAGAAGTGCCTGCAACGGCTACGCCAGGCGGATGCACGCATCCGCGGCATCGAAGCGCGCTACGTGTACTTTGCCGATCTCAAATCCTCCTTGTCGGCGTTGGATCGGCAACGACTCGATGCATTGCTGCTGTCGGGGGAGGCGACACAGCCGTTTCCGGCATCGTCGGTGCAAGTCTGCGTCGTTCCCCGCGCGGGCACGATCTCGCCGTGGTCCAGCAAAGCAACCGACATCGCACACGCCTGTGGACTTGCCGAAGTGCGGCGGCTCGAGCGTGGCATACAGTACGCGATTGACGCCGATGCCAGCGTGACCCGGGACCGGCTGCGCGTTGCTGCTGCCGCTGTCGTCGATCCGATGACGGAAATGCTTTTACCCGATTCGCACGGCGCGGCACACCTGTTTAAGGAACATGCGCCGGCACCGCTCGGGAGAATCAGTTTGCACGGCGATGGCATGAAATCCTTGCAGGATGCGAATGAGCACCTGGGCCTTGCATTGTCCGGCGACGAAATCGAGTACTTGCTGCACAACTATCTGGCGCTCGGTCGTGATCCGACCGATGCCGAACTCATGATGTTCGCGCAGGCGAACTCGGAGCATTGCCGGCACAAGATATTTCGCGCCGACTGGATCATCGACGGCGAGATCCGTCACGAGAAACTGTTTGACATGATCCGAAGCACAACGGATGCGTCACCGACAGGCATCATTTCGGCCTATTCGGACAACGCAGCGGTGATCGAAGGTTGGCCGGGCAAGCGGCTGATGCCAGGTTCGTCGGACCGGGCCTATGCGTACAGTGACGAGCCGATACACATCCTGATGAAAGTCGAGACGCACAATCATCCGACGGCCATTTCGCCGTTTCCGGGCGCAGCCACCGGCTCGGGAGGCGAAATTCGCGACGAAGGCGCAACCGGGCTCGGTGCGAAGCCCAAAGCCGGACTGACAGGATTCACCGTTTCGCACTTGCGTATCCCCGGTTACTCGCAACCGTGGGAGTTTCCTTTCGGCCATCCGTCCCGCATGGCGACACCGCTCGAGATCATGCTCGAAGGTCCGATCGGCGCCGCCGCGTTCAATAACGAGTTCGGCAGGCCCAATCTTCTCGGTTACTTCCGTACTTTCGAAACCGCGGCGCCCGGCCTGGCAGCGCACGAGATCCGGGGTTATCACAAGCCGATCATGATTGCCGGTGGCGTCGGCAATGTGCGCGCGGCTCACGCGAAGAAGATCGCCGTGCATGCCGGCGCCAGGATCATCGTACTTGGCGGTCCCGCCATGCAGATCGGCCTCGGCGGCGGTGCGGCATCCAGTGTCGCCAGCGGCGCGAGCAGCGAGATCCTCGACTTTGCTTCCGTGCAGCGCGGCAACCCGGAAATCCAGAGACGTGCGCAGGAAGTCATCGATCGGTGCTGGGCCATGGGTAACGGGAATCCGATACTGCTCATACACGACGTCGGCGCCGGCGGCCTGTCGAACGCGGTTCCGGAAGCTGTAGATCACAGCCGTCTCGGCGCCCGAGTCGAACTGCGCGATGTGCCGAATGCAGAACCGGGCATGGCGCCAATGGCGATCTGGTGCAACGAAGCACAGGAGCGGTACGTGCTCGTGATTGCCGCCGACCGCTGCACGGAATTTGCCGCAATCTGCGCTCGCGAAAGGTGCCCGCACGCCGTCATAGGAACCCTGACCGACGACCGCAGGCTCATAGTCAGCGATCGCGGGTTTGGCAATCGTGTCATCGACATGCCGATGGAGATGTTGTTCGGCAAACCGCCGAAAATGACCCGTGATGTCCGGCATGTGCGAGTCGCGCCCGTCGAGCTGGACTTGTCCGATATCGATTTGCGTGACGCGGCTTTGCGCGTGCTGCGGTTTCCCGCGGTCGCCGACAAGTCTTTCCTGATCCACATCGGCGACCGGACGGTCGGCGGCCTGTCGATTCGCGATCAGCTCGTCGGCCCGTGGCAGGTTCCGGTCAGCGATGTCGCCATAACCGCAAGCGGCTATGCGGGCACGACCGGCGAGGCCATGGCCATGGGCGAGCGGACGCCGGTCGCCGTTCTCGATGCGCCGGCATCCGGGCGCCTGGCAGTCGCGGAGGCCGTGACCAATATCGCCGCTGCCGCTATCGACGACATTCGCAAGATCCGGCTTTCGGCGAACTGGATGGCCGCCGCCGGCCACCCCGGGGAAGAGGCGAGGCTGTTCGATACCGTGAAAGCCGTGAGCAGCGAGCTTTGCCGGGAGCTCGGGATTGCCATCCCTGTCGGCAAGGACTCGCTTTCGATGCGCACCCGCTGGGCCGACGGCCAGCAGGACCGCCAGGTGGTAGCGCCTGTGTCGCTGGTGGTTACGGCCTTCGCGCCGGTGACCGATGTGCGGCGTCACCTGACGCCGGAACTTCGACAGATCGATGAACCGAGTTGCCTCTTGCTCATTGATCTGTCGCTCGGCGCAAACCGGCTGGGTGCGTCGTGCCTGGCACAGGTCCTCAATCGCCCTGGCGGTGCGGCAGCCGATCTCGATGAACCGAGGCGACTCGTGAATTTTTTCGCGGCGATCCAGTCACTCAGTGAGCGCGGATTGATACTGGCTTACCACGATCGCTCCGACGGCGGGCTGTTCGTTACGGTCGCCGAGATGATGTTCGCCGGGCGCCTTGGCGTTTCGCTGACGCTCGGGGGCTCCGATCGTGACATGCTGGCGCAACTGTTCAGCGAAGAACCGGGCGCTGTCATCCAGGTCGCCCTGAGCCGCCTCGCCGAGGTGCAGGAAGTGCTGCAGGCATACGATACCGGGTGGGTCGAACTGGCAGAGGTGACCGCTGCCGATGAACTTGCCATAGTCAACGATGATGAACTTGTGTTGCGCCTCAGTCGCATCGAAATGCAGCGCTGCTGGTCGGAGACCAGCTACCGGATGCAGTCGCTGCGCGACAATCCGGAAACGGCGCAGGAGGAGTTCGACCGCGTACTCGACGAAAATGATCCGGGCCTCAACGTACGTTTGAGTTTCGACCCGAAGCTTGACCTCGCCCGCCCGTATATTCGCAAGCCGGCGCCCCGCGTGGCCATCCTGCGGGAGCAGGGCGTGAACAGCCAGTACGAGATGGCGGCGGCATTCATTCGTGCCGGATTTCAGCCGGTCGACGTGCACATGACCGATCTGTTCGATGGGCGTGATCACCTGAGTCGTTACCAGGGGCTCGTGGCTTGCGGCGGTTTCTCTTTCGGCGATGTTCTCGGCGCTGGCGGCGGCTGGGCCAAATCGATCCTGTATCAGCCGGTACTGCGCGACCAGTTCGAGGAGTTTTTTGCGCGCAGCGATACGTTTTCGCTCGGAGTGTGCAACGGCTGCCAGATGATGTCGCAACTGCACGATCTCATTCCCGGGGCAGAACGCTGGCCACGTTTCCTGCGCAACCGATCGGAACAATTCGAAGCGCGCCTGAGCCTTGTCGAGATACTCGACAGCCCGTCAGTTTTTCTCGCGGGCATGAGCGGTTCGCGACTGCCCATTGCCACGTCACACGGCGAGGGCAGGGCGGTGTTTGCCAGCGACGCAGACCGGTTGCATGCCGCCGTTGCGCTACGCTACGTGGACAACCGCGGCCGAGTGGCGACGCGGTATCCGGAGAACCCGAACGGCTCTGTCGATGGCATCTGCGGGCTCACCACCGATGACGGGCGCGCGACCATCATGATGCCGCACCCCGAACGCGTTGCCATCACAGCACAGAATTCGTGGCACCCGGCGGACTGGGGTGACGATGGGCCGTGGATGCGCATATTTCGAAATGCGCGGATTGTGATTGACTGAATCTCGCCGCGCGAAGCGCGGCGGTCTTTAAACTACGCGGTCGGTCGCAGGGCGTCGTTGCCGTCCTCGACGAAGAAGCGCCGCACCTTGATGGCTCGAGTGAGTTTTCCGCGCCGCACGAAGCACTGGTAGAACATGTCCTTCAGCACCTCCAGCAGGACACCGGCCTGGGCGCGATTGAGCGACGGCATGGAATCGTCGTCACCGGACTCGAAAAGCACTTTTTTGATGGGTTCGAAAGTGTTGTCATCGATTTCGGCAATGTCCTGCGCCACCATGACCTCGTCGAACGCCCGCAGCTTGCCACTGTCACCCATGACGCGAAACGCGCTGGTCGCCGAGCGCCGGCACATCGATGCGAATGCGTTGAAGTTGTTTCCCGAATAACAGGCAAGCGCTTCGCGAAACAGTATCTCGGTCTGTTTCGGAAGGTAGGAGAACGGAAATCGTTCCTTGGGGCGCTCGAGCTCGATGAAATTCTGGTAGAGCTCGACGTTGTCTTCGTTGTATTTCTTGACAGCAAAGCGCAGGAAGATCGGCGCATGACAGGCGTCGCACTGGTAAACGAGGCCTACGCGCTTCGGCTTGTCCTTCATAATGAGCGCCGCATCCGGCACCGATTGCGGTGTCATGTGCGCATATACGCCGCAATAGGGGCACTCCAGACCCAGTTGTTCGCCGGTCTGTTCCCTGATGCCCGTGTCCCGCTCGAGTGTGATCGCCATCGTTGTTTTTATCTCGGCGCCCGGTCCGTCTCTCGGTCCGTCTCTGCGGACGATCGCCGGTTGCCTTGCCAGTATATAACCGGTTTTCCCTGCCACCTTGGTTTGTTGAACATAATCAAACAATTGTCACAAGAACCTAACTCAGAATTCCCCGTGAGCCGCCACGCGGAATTCTGAGACCGGTCCTGGTCTAGCGCCACTCACCTACCGCTTTTCGGGCTGCCTCATTGACCGGGCGCGCAATCAGAGCATCCCGCGACAGGCTGACCTCGAAATGCGCGCCATCGGCCATGGGCACGTACGTTGCGCTGCCGTAATAGGCATCGATGCCGCGCGCGAACATTGGGAAACGCTGCGCAACGCGCCACACATCCACCGGCAGTTCTCCTGCCAGCGAATGCACGGTTCGCGCGTCGGTTTGTTCCCGATCGATCTCCGAGTAACGGCCGCTCAATCGTTCCAGGCGGTATATCGGGTCGAGACCCAGTAAAGTGAGCGGCGGGAGCCACTTTATGAGTCGCGCATCGATCTGCCATTCATCGCCTTTGAGATTGAGGAACTGGTCGCGCTGTCCCTCGATCATCAGGCGTACCTGGAACTCATGCGGCGCAACGCTGCGGAACTCGAGTGTCGATACCAGCTGCTCTTCCGTAAGTCTTGAATAGCTGTAGTAACTGAAAGCCAGCACCGCAGCGGCCGACATGATCGCGGCCGATGCAGCGCATCCCAAAGTCGAACCTCCGGCTCGAAGGAACCTGCGACGCCGCACACAGGTAACGGTCCGTGCCAGGAAATACAGCGACAACAGCAGGAACGTGCCACAGATTGCCAGCAGCAGGAACATCAGGCTTCCAGCCTTCTGAATTTGATGCGATGCGGCTGGTTCGCGTCAGAGCCGAGCCGCTTGCGCCGGTCCTCTTCGTATTCCGTGTAGTTGCCGGCGAAAAAGCTCACCTGGCTGTCTCCTTCGAAGGCGAGAATGTGTGTCGCGATGCGGTCGAGAAACCATCGGTCGTGCGAGATCACGATGGTCGATCCGGGAAATTCCAGCAAGGCCTGCTCCAGAGCACGCAGCGTCTCCACGTCGAGGTCGTTGGTCGGTTCGTCGAGCAGCAGCAGGTTTCCGCCGGCCTTGAGCATTTTGGCAAGATGCACGCGATTGCGCTCACCGCCCGACAGCAGTCCGATTTTTTTCTGTTGCTCGGTACCACGAAAATTGAATCGCCCGACGTAGGCTCGCGATGGCGTCTCGTATTTTCCGACCTGGATCATGTCCTGTCCGTTGGAGATTTCCTCCCAGATGGTCTTGTTGTTGTCGAGGCTTTCACGCGACTGATCGACGCTTGCGAGCGTCACGCTGTCGCCGATACGGACGGTTCCCGCATCCGGTTTTTCCGTGCCGATGATCATGCGAAACAACGTGGTCTTGCCGGCGCCGTTCGGCCCGATGATGCCCATGATGCCACCGGGCGGCAGGCTGAAACTCAAGCCCTCCATCAACAGTTTGTCGCCGTATGCCTTGCGCAGATCAATAGCCTCGACCACGATATCGCCAAGCCGCGGCCCTGGCGGAATGTAGATTTCATTGGTCTCATTTCTTTCCTGGTACGCCGGTGACGACAGTTCTTCGAATTGCCGCAGGCGCGCCTTCGATTTCGCCTGCCGGCCTTTCGGATTGGAACGCACCCATTCCAGTTCGACCTGCATGGCCTTGCGGCGCGCTTTCTCGGACGCTTCTTCCTGTGACAGCCGCTGCTCCTTCTGTTCCAGCCAGGACGAGTAGTTGCCCTGCCAGGGTATACCATGGCCGCGATCGAGTTCGAGTATCCAGCCGGCGACATTGTCAAGAAAGTAACGATCGTGCGTGACCGCAATGACGGTCCCGGGATATTCCTCGAGATAGCGCTCGAGCCACGCGACCGACTCGGCGTCCAGGTGGTTGGTCGGTTCGTCGAGCAGCAGCATATCCGGTTCCGACAGCAGCAGCCGGCACAGGGCCACGCGACGTTTTTCTCCACCGGACAGTTTGCTGACATCCGCATCCCAGGGCGGCAGGCGCAGCGCATCGGCTGCGATAT
>CAYXKM010000147.1:0-5209 GCA_964465665.1 uncultured Woeseiaceae bacterium | reverse complement strand
GCGTTCCGGCCGGACTGCATTCATGTTGCGACCGAGGGAACGATAGGGTTGGCCGTCCGACGTTACTGCCGGAAGCGAAGCTACCCGTTCACAACCGCTTATCACACGCAGTTCCCGGAGTACGTTCGCGCGCGCGTGCCCATTCCCCTCGCCTGGACCATTGCAATGCTCCGCTGGTTTCACCGGCCGGCCGCCCGCATCCTGGTTGCGACGAACAGCATCCGCAGCCTGGTGCAACAGCGGGGATTCCGAAACGTGGTGATCTGGACACGGGGAGTCGACACCGCGGTATTCACTACCAGGAATGCCCACGATTACGAACTTCCCCGCCCGATCTGGGTGAGTGTTGGCCGGGTCTCTGTCGAAAAAAACATCGAGGAATTCCTGAACCTGCGGTTGCCAGGGAGCAAGGTCGTTATCGGCGATGGACCTGATCGTGTTCGGCTGATGCAGGCGCATCCCGACTGCTATTTCCCTGGATATCGCTTCGGGCCGGAGCTGGCCTCACACCTGGCAGGTGCTGACGTCTTTGTATTTCCAAGCAAGACCGATACGTTTGGCCTGGTCATGCTGGAAGCAATGGCCTGCGGCATTCCGGTGGCCGCGCTGCCGGTCGCCGGCCCGATCGACGTCGTGCAGCACGGGATTACCGGCATGCTCGAACACGATCTTGAGAAGGCCTGCATCGGAGCGCTGCAACTCGATCGGCAGGCTTGCCGGAACCATGCACTCAGCCAAAGCTGGTCGCGTGCCACGCAACAGTTCCTGTCGCAGCTTGTGCGTATCGACTGTCGACAGGACCCAAGCCTGTTGCCTCAGACGGTAAAGTGATGCTTCAACGGCAATTCGCGAATTCGCTGTCCGGTCGCAGCGAAAATTGCATTGCAGATTGCCGGCGCTACCGGGGGCAAGGGCGGCTCACCCAGCCCACGCGGTTCTTCAGTGTTCTGCACGAACCGGATGTCGATCGGCGGTACGTCGCGCATGCGACAAAGCGGGTAGTCGTGAAAGTTGCTTTGCTGCACGACGCCGTCGCTGACGGTGATCTCTCCAAAAAGCGTGGCGCTCAAACCTTCGATGATCGCACCCTCGACCTGGCGCAGTGCGCCACCCGGATTGATCACCAAGCCGCAGTCGACTGCGGCGACCAGTCGCTCGACTTTGAGATTGCTCCCGACCACCGATACTTCAGCGACTTCCGCGACCCAGCTTCCCTGGTTGTAACTTGCGGCAATACCGCGGCCGCGGTTCTTTGGCAACGGCTTGCCCCAGCCGACCGCATCGGCCGCCATCTGCACCACGTGCCTGAGGCGCGCTGCATTGAAGCTGAAATCCTCGAGTACTTGCACGTACTGTTCGGTGCCGATCAGCGCCAGCCAAAAGTTCAGCGGATCGATGCCGGCTTTGTGCGCGAGCTCATCGATGGCGCTCGATACCACGAACACGTTCGATGAATGTTCGACGGCGCGCCACTGGCCCGTCGGGATACGGGCGTGGACCGGCACATACTCGTAGCGCAGATTCGGCACGAACGCTGCGGGAAATTCGTAGTTGGAGATTTCTGCCGGATCGCCGTCGCGTTCGAGGTACCACTCTCTCGGGTAGCTCGCTACCTGATGGCGCCAGGCGCTCAGTTTGCCGTCCTTATCGATGCCGGCCCGGACGCGTTGCACGCTTGCCGGTCTGAAATAGTCGTGCCGCACGTCGTCCTCGCGGGTCCACACCACTTTGACCGGTCGTCCGCTCTGCCGCGAGAGTATGGCGGCGTCGACAATGAAATCGGCATAGAAGCGCCGGCCGAATGCGCCACCGCTGCGCAGGACGTGAATGACGATACGCGACAGGTCGATGCCCAGCGCTTTGGCCAGCGTCTCGGCGGCCAGTTGCGGGTTCTGCGTAGGCGCCCAGATCTCGGCATCGTCGGCGCTCACGTCGGCCGTGCAATTCATGGGTTCCATGGCAACGTGAGCAAGATATGGCAAACGATAGGTTGCATCCATCGTGTGGATGGCCGAGGCCAGTGCCGCCTCTGCGTCACCATCCTGCCGTACGATCGCGGCTTCACGATCGAGTGCGCTCTCGAGTTCACGCATCAGGATCGCGCTGTCGTCCTTCGATGCAGGAACCTGCCACTCGATTTCGAGTTTCTCTGCAGCCTGCATCGCCGCCCAGGTATTTTCTGCGAGTACCGCGACGCCGGAGACGAAATTCGGGGAGTTCGGCAGCACGATACGTCCGCTATAGTCCGTGTTCCTGAGCATCCGGATGTCGACGACGCCGGGCATCGTTCGTGCCTCGCTGTCGTCGAATCGGACCGGCTGGCCATCGCCGTGCGGACTGCGCTGTACAACGGCGTACAACATGCGCGGAAGTTTGAGGTCCAGACTGTAGGTTTGCCTGCCGTTGACCAGGTCCGCTATATCGACGTCGGCAATCGATCGACCGATCGTGTGGTAACTCGCGGCGGACTTGAATTGCGGCTGTTGCGGCACCGGCAGTTGCGCGGCGTCAGCGGCAAGCACCGCGTAGCTGAGTTTGCGGTCGCGTCCCGGATCGATGACGAAACCGCCGGCGGTGGTCAGTTCGCTTGCGTTTTGTTGCCAGGTATTTGCCGCCGCAGCGATCAGCATTTCTCGGGCGCTCGCGCCTGCGCGCCGCATCGCGTCGAAATTCAGGCGGATACTCAGACTGCCGCCAGAAAACTGCCGCTCGAGCGCGGTGTTCCAGTCGGCCTGCTCGACGCGGATCGAATCCCAGTCGACGTCGAGTTCCTCGGCTATGATCATCGGCAGCGCCGTCTTCACGCCCTGCCCCATTTCCGGGTTCTGTGCGTACAGTGTGACGATTCCGTCGTCACCGATGCGAATCAGCGGATGCAGTGTGACCGAAGCCGGATTTTCCCGCGTTCTGCCGATGGCCGGAATACCGATGACCAGCCCGAGGCTGCCGATCGCGGCAAGTTGAACGAACTGACGGCGACTTATGCTTGTTGTTCTGTCGTCGATGGCGCTCACCTTGAATTCTTTGGTGTCGTTCGTACGACCCGCGCCGAGCACGCGAGTTCCGGGACAGGCGAACCCTGTAGCCCGCCATGCTTTAGTATTCGACTTCCACGAGATTCTTTCGAGGCCCATCCATGGGAAAACCCGGCAACACCGGCATCCGGCGCATCATCCATGCGGCAAAGTATTCTGCGCAAGGCCTGGCAGCGGCATGGCGCCACGAAGCAGCCTTTCGCCAGGAACTGCTTCTGACGCTGGTGTTGCTGCCGGCGGCCATCTGGCTTGGGCGGACTGCACTCGAGCGAACGCTCTTGATCGGCGTGTGCATACTCGTACTGATTGTGGAACTGCTGAACTCTGCGGTCGAGGCAGCCATTGATCGACACGGCGAGGCTCTGCATGAACTGTCGGGCCGCGCGAAGGATCTGGGATCGGCCGCGGTGCTGTTCAGCCTGCTGCTCGTTGCACTCGTCTGGAGTGCCGTTGCCTGGCAGCGATTTTTTGTCTGACATCCCGCAATGAAGTCCTCGCAAAAAAAAGTGCCGGCCTTAGGCCGGCACTGACAAGCGAGCCACCGGGAATCTACATCGAGTCCCAGATCGATTTGGCAACCGCACTCGCATCGTAATAGTTGCCGCCGTCTGCCGGCATCTCGCCGCTACCCATGACAATTTCCAGCGCATGACTGTGTGTCGTCTGCGGACGTGCGCCGCTGACTTCCATGTATGCGTAATTGCGCGGGCGCTCCCACCGAGTGCAGGCCAGCAGGCCGCAGCGGGTTTCAGCGTAATAGGCGCGCTCGTACGCAAAGCCCATGGCGGGTTCGACAGTGCTTCGGCTGTTGCCGGACGTCTCACGATCGACTATCCGGAACCAGTCGAATCCTTCCTGCAGCGTGAGTTCTGCGGCCCGGAGCAACGCGTAGTCGCGGGTCGTATTCAGGCTGGTTGTCTGCCGGCCGTTGAAGACGATGCGATAGCGATTCTCTTCGAGCTTCGTGCTGTAGTGGCCATAGCCATTTGCAGTATCGGCCGGGAGATATTTCGGGTTGGACGCACAGGCGCCGAGACCCAGGGCAATGACGATTACCGCGATTCTTGAATGCAACATAACTCCTCCTTTTCGCATTTCCGGATACCTGCCGGGATGGCGCGGGTTGTCCGTTGTGCTGGTTTCCCGTGTTCTTGTGCGGAATACGGGCGAGAAGCCGTGTTTATTCCCTCATTCGGTGATTTTCTTCCAGCCGCTTTCGACGAGACGCGACTCTGCCTCGGCATCGAGCGGCTCGTTGCCGCCGATCAGAGCCTCGATGGCGGCATTTACGGCAGCCGAGCTTCGCTGCGAGGCTTGCTGGTACGGTCCGCCCGCTGGGGCCCCGGGTGCGAAATCGAGAACTTCCAGTTGCCAGCCGCCGGCGCGACGGCAAGCAAGCGCCTGTGCGGAGCGGGACTCGGACCCCAGCTGCAGGTGCCTGCAGTAATCGCCGTTGCGCTCCTCGAAGGTCAGCAGTACCTGTGCCTGTGTGCCGCCCGCCAGGGTACGCGGTGCCGAGCCGCTGCCCGTTTCCAGCATTTCGTGCAGCGCCGAACCTGCGGCGATGTCGCCGGCAACGAGCATTGCCGGGTCGCCACCGTTGGCCGCGTTGCTACGCAGCAGGTCGTGAACGAGGAATCCGGCAAGCAGCGCCACGCTTGCCGCAATCGCTACCGGAAATTGCAGAAATTGTCGCAGCGCGCGAACCGGGAACGACACCACGTTGTTGTCGGAGCTTGCAGCGCCCTTCTGCTGCAACAGGTCGAGTACTCCGTTCGGCAGTGGCAGCTCGTCAAGCCTGGCAAATAACCGTCGCGTCGCGTCGTCCGCGGTGCGCAGCGCCTCGAGACGCCGCATCAGTGCCGGCTCCGCCGCAAGGCGTTCTGTCAGCCGGTCTGCTCGGACCTGCGGTAACTCGCCGTCGAGGTAAGCGGATAATTCGGCATCATCCGGTGTTATCGATTCCTCAATCATTCCTGTCTCCCGCAGCCTTCAATCTGCGTTCGCCCTGTTTGCGATTCTTGCCACCAGTAGTGCTCGTGCCCGTGCCAGGCGACTCATCACAGTGCCGATCGGGACCTGCAATACTTCGGCAGCCTCCTTGTACGAATAACCCTCGACGGCAACCAGCTCAAGCACGCTTCGATGGTCTTCCGGCATCCCGCCCAGCGCTT
>CAYXKM010000146.1:0-7483 GCA_964465665.1 uncultured Woeseiaceae bacterium | reverse complement strand
GCGCGCGCCGGCAATCATTTCACGCAGGTCGCGCCGCGACAGTCGTCCGTACTCCTTGTACGCAGATACGTCAAACAGCACATGCGCTTCCGCAACGTAGGCGTAACCTTTGTCGATCAATGCCTCGATCATCCGGATCATGTCATCGATGTGACGGGTCGCGCGCGGCTCGACATCGGGAGCCTGAACGCCGAGTGCGCTCATGTCCTCGTTATAGGCCTCGATGAACCTTTCGGTTATTGCTTCGATCGGTTTGCCCGCGGCAGCTGCCGCAGCATTGATCTTGTCATCGACGTCCGTAATGTTTCGGGCAAACGTCAGCCGGTACCGACGTCGCAGCAAACGGGCAAGCAGGTCAAACACAACTGCCGGACGGGCATTGCCGATGTGCGCGTAGTTGTAGACTGTCGGACCACAGAGATACATGGTTACACTACCGGGTGTTAACGGTTCGAACAGGACTTTCTCGCCCTTCAGGGTGTCGTGCAGGTGAATCATCATGAGCTTGCAAATGCCGGAGGATGGCCAATGATAGCAACTCTCGCAGTTTAATTGCCGGGCCGGCAATCTCGCTGCACCACCATGGCTTATAATGCCGGGTTCCAATCAGGGAAACATTCCGGTGAGTACGTGAGCGAGCAAGCAATCGAGTTTCAGTCCCGGCTGTCGGTCCGTCAAGTAGAGGAAGGCACAGACCTGGCGCCGCGCTTTGATGACCACGGCCTGATTGCGGCAGTTACTACCGACGCAGACACCGGCGAACTGCTTATGCAGGGCTTCATGAACGCTGATGCATTAAGGCTTACGATCACCACTGGCGAGGCCCATTACTTCAGCCGCAGCCGAAAGACGGTGTGGCACAAGGGCGCAACCAGCGGGTTGGTGCAGAAAGTCAGGGAAATGCTGATCGACGACGATCAGGACTGCATTTGGCTCAAGGTCGACGTCGCCGGCGGTGCCAGTTGCCACGTCGGATACCGCTCGTGTTTTTATCGCCGCATTCCGCTGGGCAATGCTGCCGGCCGAACCCCGGATCTGGAATTCACCGACGCCGAAAAGGTGTTCGACCCGGAAGAAATTTACGGTGACGCGCCGAATCCCACCATACTCTGAACGTTCCTGAAAGCGGCTGGAACGAATTCAGTATCGGCCTTCCGATTTCGGGTGTCGTCCGGCGCGGCGCTTCGCGACCACGGTTTGTGGTTCCTGGCGTGTGATTGCACGCGACTGGTACGTATATTCGATAGTACCAACGAGCCACAGCGCATAGCCTAGGAACTCAATCAGTTCCTCGACGGCAAGTTTGACAATACGCTGATAGTTGTCGCCCAGCACGGCCTGCCAGAACGGTTCGTGCCCGATAAAGGCTGCGCCGGCGAACACCACGACCGCGCCGGCAAAGTACAAAGCAAGCCCGGGCGATGGCCAGACCCGGAACCAGGCAATGCGAAAACGTCGCCAGTGGCGGTAACAGTAAACGATGAGCAATGCGCTGACGATGGCCATCAACACCTGCCAGAAATTGTCGGCAACCCAGGCATCCAGCAAATAATCCATCTCACGCAGCAGGAAGATGAGGGCAACACCCGCGAAACCGACGGCGACTGGCCGTTGCGACGGGCAATGCCTCGCCGTCCAGGCCAATAACAGCCCGCACACAAGCAGGATCAATGACTGGATAATCTCGAGAGGAGAGTATTCGCTCGTACCAACAGCATCGCCGGGACCGGCAAACGTCTGCAGCCGAAGCGCGCCGGGAAACGCGATCTCGAGCTGGGTCAACAGCGCCGTGATGAGTGCGATGGCGACGAAATAGGTGATGTATCGGATCAGCAGCATGTCACATCGCCTGGCACGGGGTTGCCAAATATACCGCAATTCCTCCGCGCGGCATGTTGCAGTCAGCGTTTTGCATGGTGAATTCAGGCCTGCCGGAGCGTCCAGAGCGGCGCGCCGCCTGCGGTCAGCAATCCGTTGGCAATCAGCCAGTCCCGTGCGTCCGTTGCATCGTTTTCGAACCAGGCTACGGTACTTCCGAGGCGGAAACTGTAGCCCCACGCGTCCATGTCCTGCATCAGCCGTTTGCGGCCAATGCCGGAAAGGTGCGCGGCGAGCTCGATCTGCAGGTAGCACACGGCAGCTTCCTCGAGATCGCTGCCGCCGGCATTGGTGTGCAGTCGAGAGCGCCGGTCGGATGACATGCAGATTGCGTGGCAGGCCTCATGCAGAAGTGAATGCAGCGGCGTGTCCAGCCGAGCATAAACCATTTGGCCAACGAGACCGGCTTCCGGCTCGCCCCAGTAACTTCCTGCAATAACCGCATCGGGCGGCAGCAACACAAGTTTCAACATAAACCGGGCGAGCATCTCTTGCAACTCATCGATTGCCATGTCGCACACCCGCAGTACGGGCATGGCGGTGAACTCTGGAAAGGGGCTTGCAGCCATTGCAAAACGCTACAACGCCGAAAGTTGAATCAGCGCGATCCTGACCAGGTTGTCGACCAGTGAGTCGCGCAGGATTTCTTCTTCCCTTGCTTTGCCCAGTACCAGCGTTTCATCGTAAGTATAGTCGCGCGTCAGCGTCTGCGAGGTGGCCGGCATGAGTGTTCTCTCGCCGCTGATCAGCTCGTATTCCACTGTGTACCAGACCTCGTATTCACGCGGTACGTTTCGTGCCGATACCGAAACCACACGTTGTCCAGTCGCATCGGTAAGAATGGTAAGAATGGCGGTCGCATCGCCCGGCGCATCGACCAGCTCGACACCCGACGCTCGCAGCGCGCTGCTCAGTTTTCGATGAAACACCGAGTGCTTGCTGTTCGCGGCAATGTAGGTCCGCGCCATTTCCGGGGGAACCGTCGCGGCACCGCGAACGTGAAAGCCGCAGCCGCCGACAAGCAGCACAATGCACGCAATGGCGGCAGACCTAAACAACGATGTTCACCAGCCGGCCAGGCACCACGATGATCTTGCGAATCGTGTTATCGGCAACGAAACGGCGCACGTTCTCGTCGGCCATCGCCAATTGTGCAACCGCCTCCCTGTCGGCATCGGCCGCTACGGATACGCGACCACGGAGCCTGCCATTGACCTGTACCACGATTTCCAGCAATTCCTTCGTCATCGCCGCTTTGTCGGCGACAGGCCAGCGCTCGTAAACCAGCGGCGTACTGTGGCCCAGCACCTCCCACAGCTCATGTGCAATGTGCGGCACGATCGGCGCAAGCAACAGAACGATGGCATCCAGCGCCTCACGGGCGACAGACCGGCCTGCCGAGGTCGTGTCGTCGAAGCGATTCACGGCGTTCAGCAGTTCCATGATCGCGGCAATTGCCGTATTGAAGGTATAACGGCGCCCGATGTCGTCACTGACTTTCGCGATCGTGTGATGAGTCTTGCGCCGCAACTCCTTCTGCGGCCCGCTCAGAAGCGCAGGATCGACCGAGTCGCTGCGTTTGTCGGCCGCATGACTCTGCACTGCAGTCCAGAAGCGCTTGAGAAACCGAAACGCACCTTGTACGCCGTCGTCTGACCATTCGAGCGCCTGTTCCGGCGGTGCTGCAAACATCATGAACAGGCGCACGGTATCGGCGCCATACCGGTCGATCAGAACCTGCGGATCGACGGTATTGCCCTTGTTCTTGGACATCTTCGCGCCGTCTTTGAGTACCATTCCCTGCGTCAGGAGATTGGTGAATGGCTCATCCGCCGCCGATAAACCTTCGTCGCGCAACAATTTCTGAAAGAACCGTGCGTACAGCAGGTGCAGGATGGCGTGCTCGATACCGCCGGTGTACTGATTGACCGGCATCCAGTAGGACTCGCGCGCATCGAGCATCGCAGAATGATTGTCGGCGCATGTATATCGCGAGAAGTACCAGGATGATTCCACAAAGGTATCGAAAGTGTCCGTTTCCCGTTTCGCCGCCCTGCCGCATTCCGGACAACTAGTGTCGTAGAACTCCGGCATTTGCTTCAGTGGCGAACCAACTCCTGTGAACGCAACGTCCTCCGGCAATACAACCGGTAACTGATCGTCCGGGACCGGCACTGCGCCGCAGTCATCGCAATAGATTATGGGAATCGGTGCACCCCAGTAACGCTGGCGCGATACGCCCCAGTCGCGCAAGCGGTAATGGATGCGTCTCTGGCCGCGGCCATCGGCTTCGAATTTCCTGGCGATCCAGTTGAATGCCTCGGTGTAAGTCATACCGTCCATGTCACCGGAGTTCACAACGCGCCCGTATTCGATAAACGGTGCCACTTGCACGTCAATCGCACTGCCTTTAAGCGTTTCGACGACTTGTTTTATAGGCAGCCCGTACTTCGTCGCGAACTCCCAGTCGCGTTGATCGTGCCCCGGCACCGCCATCAACGCCCCGGTGCCGTATCCCATCAGTACGAAATTGGCGACCCACAGCGGTATTTTCTCTCCGCTGACAGGATGAATGGCGTAGATGCCGAGCGGCATGCCCTTTTTTTCCATTGTCTCGAGCGCAGCTTCGGCCGCCTGCGTCTTCTTGCACTCCTCGATGAGCGCCGCGATCTCCGGACTGCCCGCCGCCGCCTTCACGGCAAGCGGATGCTCGGCCGCCACCGCCATATAGGTGACGCCCATCAGGGTATCCGGCCGTGTTGTAAAGACGTGCAACGGTTCGTCTTCGTTCTCGACTGCGAATGCGATCTCGATCCCTTCCGAACGGCCGATCCAGTTGCGCTGCATCGTCTTCACCGGATCGGGCCAGCCGTCCAGCCGGTCAAGTCCGTGCAGCAACTCCTCGGCATAGACCGTGATTTTCATGAACCACTGAGGAATCTCACGGCGTTCTACGAGTGCGTCGGAGCGCCAGCCACGACCGTCGATTACCTGCTCATTGGCCAACACGGTCTGGTCCACCGGGTCCCAGTTGACGATCGAGTTCTTGCGGTAGACCAGTCCCTTCCTGAACAGTCGCGTGAACAGCCATTGCTCCCAGCGGTAGTACTCCGGACGACAGGTCGTTACCTCGCGGCTCCAGTCATAGCCGTAGCCCAGGCGCTTCAGCTGACCGCGCATGTAATCGATGTTCTTGTAGGTCCATTTGGCCGGTGGTATGCCCCGTTGTATGGCCGCATTCTCGGCGGGCATACCAAAGGCATCCCAGCCCATGGGCTGAAGCACATGCTTACCCTGCATACGCTGGTAACGGGCAATGACATCGCTGATCGTGAAAACGCGAACGTGCCCCATGTGCAGCTGACCGCTGGGGTAGGGGAACATGGTCAGGCAGTAGAATTTTTCCTTGTCGGGATCCTCGCCGACCTCGAAGCAGCGCTCGCTCTCCCAGTAGGCCCGCGCCCTGGCTTCGACTTTTTCCGGATCGTATCGGCTTTCCATGTTATGCAATCGTGTTTATCGGCAATGCGCGGACGCTGCCCGGCGCAAAAACCGAAAGCATACAGCATATTGCCTGAGCGAAAATCCCGGGACCGGTCTGGTGCCAGGCCTGGCAACGACTGCAGCAGGCACGGCGGGGTCGATCGAATCAGGCGCGTTTTGCGGCCGGTGCGTCTTCCAGCTGGTAATAGTCGATCAGGATTCGCGCCACTTCCGGTCGCGAGAATTCGGCTGGCGGTGCAATGCCCTGGCCCAGCATCTCGCGCACCTTGGTGCCCGACAATGCAACGAAATCTTCCGGCTTGTGGTCCGGCGCTTCGCGCATCATCACGACCTTTCTCAGTTTCTTCGAGTACGCGGTGTTGTCGGCCGCGAAGATCTGGATTTCGAGTGAGCCTTCCGGCACTGCGGTTTCAAAAATGGTCTGCGCATCGAACGGGCCGTAATAGCTGCCGACACCCGCATGATCGCGCCCGACGATGAGATGGGTTGCTCCCATGTTCTGGCGGAAGATCGCATGCAGCACCGCTTCGCGCGGGCCGGCATACAACATGTCGAAACCGTAGCCGTTGACCATGACCGTGCCTTCGCTGAAATACACATCGACCATCTTGCGTATGCAGGCGTCACGAACGGAAGCCGGAATATCGCCTTCCTTCAGCTTGCCCAACAGCATGTGGATGACCAGGCCGTCGGCGCCAAGCCTTTCCATCGCCATGCGGCACAACTCTTCGTGCGCAAGGTGCATCGGGTTGCGGGTCTGGAATGCAACAACTTTCTTCCAGCCGCGCTTCTCGATTTCGTGCCGAATCTCGACTGCCGTTCTGAAGGTGTCCGGAAAGTCCTTGTCGAAGTAACTGAGATTCAGGACCTTTATCTTTCCCGACACGCAGTAATTGCCTAGTTTAGTGAACACGGCAACGCCCGGATGTCCCGGGTCGATCGTGCCGTAGACCTGGCGTGTCATGGTCTCGATCTGTTTGTCGGTCACCGGCTCGATCTTGTCGACCTTCATCACCGCAATCACAGGATGGCCGGCGACGTTCGGGTCGCGCAGTGCAATCCGGCTGGCACCCTCGATGCCGCGGACGTCACTGGTCAGGTTCAGCACCGGTACCGGCCAGAACAGTCCGTCGGCGGTATGCATGGTCTTCGCGACCGCGAGCGCGTCGCTTAAGTCCATGAAGCCCTTGAGCGGCGTGAAGTATCCGCCGCCGAGCATGACGACATTGGCAGCCGCGGCGGAATTCAGCAGCAGCGACGGAAGTTTCTCGGCTTCGGCAGCGAGTGCGCGGTTCTCGTCCGGGTCACGGACGAGCAGAGGCTTGAGCGTGTTGGAACCATGTGGCTTGATCATTTCTTTGCTCCTAGCGTGCGACTGCAACCGCATCCGACACGTCATCGGCGCGGGTGAAATGGCGGCTGCCGATGATCCCGTGTTTCTTCAGGTATTCGATGATGATGTCGACTTCCTGCTCGAGGGTCATGCGATCCGTGTGCAGGTGCAGCTCCGGCTTCTCCGGTGCTTCGTACGGGTCATCAATCCCGGTGAAATTCTTGATTTCGCCGGCACGCGCTTTCTTGTACAGCCCTTTCGGATCCCGTTTCTCGGCAATCGCCAGCGAGCAATCGACATGGACTTCGACGAATGGCAGTTTTGCTGCTTCGTGCAAACGACGGACCTCGTCCCGATCCGCTTTGTACGGGCTGATGAAGCTCGAAAGTGAAATGACGCCGGCATCGCCGAACAATTTGGCAATTTCGCCGATACGACGGATATTCTCTTTGCGGTCCGGTTCGGAGAACCCGAGGTTCTTGTTGATCCCAAGACGTACATTGTCCCCGTCAAGCCGGTAAGACATCTTCGACTGGTTGAACAGGGCCGTCTCCAGCGCTACGGCAATTGTGCTTTTTCCGCTTCCCGACAGCCCGGTGAACCAGATGGTTGCACCTTTCTGTCGAAGCAATCGGTAGCGATCCTCGCGTGATACTTCGCCGTGATGCCAGGTTACGTTGGTTGCTTTTTGTTCGGCCATTTCAATGCGTCCTTATTGTCTGTTATCCGTGTGCCAGGCGTCGATTGCCTGATATCCCTACTGGTTTC
>CAYXKM010000145.1:0-4501 GCA_964465665.1 uncultured Woeseiaceae bacterium | reverse complement strand
ATGCGGGTTTAACCGGTGCCGGTGTTCACTTATTTGCTTTGCTGGCCGAAGCTTAATCATGAAGAATAAGCCCGACACCTTTTTCCGGTGAATTTTGGCATCATGGCCGGGTGCGGAATGCAGGTTCCGCACGGCTGTTTGATCAACATAAGAACAAAATCCTGTAACAGCGAGCGACGCACAGCGTTTGCGACGGGGGTCAGCTGTCAATGGAAGCCGCATTCGGAATTGCCGGGATTTTCCTGTCCCTGATTTTGCTCATGGCGCTGGCCTACCGCGGCATCAGCGTCATTATCCTTGCGCCGATCCTGTCATTGTTTGCCGTCGTGGTGTCCGGCGCCGGCGACCAGTTGCTTGCCATCTACACCCAGGTTTTCATGTACGGGTTGCTGGGGTTCGTCGTGAAATACTTCCCGGTGTTCCTGCTCGGTGCCATGTTTGGCAGGCTCATGGACGACTCCGGCTCAGCGCGCCGGATTGCACTGGCGATTTTCATCGCCATGGGCCCTGCGCGCGTGATCCTCTCTGTCGTAGTCGCCTGCGGCATACTGACCTACGGCGGCGTGTCGATTTTCGTGGTCGTGTTCGCCGTATACCCGATTGCCGCGGCGATGTTTCGCGAAGCAAACATTCCCAAACGCCTGGTTCCGGCAGCGCTCGGGCTTGGCGGCGGCACACTGACCATGACCTGCCTGCCCGGCGCGATGCAGATCCAGAACATCATACCGACCAGTTACTTCGGCACGGACATTTACGCAGCGCCGCTTTATGGCACGGTTTGCGGCGTGCTGATGTGGACCGGCGGATTGCTCTGGCTCAGACGTCGGCAGAGGGTGCTTGCAAACGAGGGCTACGGCAACGGGCACATCAACGAACCCTCACAAGTGGATATAGGCAACATGCCACCGCTCTGGATCGCGCTCGCGCCCATCGTCGTCGTCATCGGCGTCAACTACCTGTTCTCGGAGTTGATGATCCCGTCCTGGGATACGAGCTACCTCGCCGAGCCGAAGTTCGGTGCAACCGCAGTCGAGACGCTGCGGAGCCTTTGGGCGATCATTGCCGCGATGTTCATCGCCTGCCTCGCTGTGATTGGGCTCAACTGGCGGCGATTCGCCAATCTCAACAATTCACTCAGCGGTGGAGCAATGAGTTCGCTGTTGCCGACTTTCAACACCGGTTCCGAGGTCGGATACGGCGTGACCATCGCATCGCTCGCTGCGTTCGCGCTGGTCAAGTCCGCGATCGTCAACCTCGCACCCGGCTACCCGCTGATCTCCGCGTCACTCGCAGTAAATGTACTCGCCGGCATCACCGGTTCGGCATCCGGCGGCATGAGCATCGCGCTGGCAGCGCTCGGCGACACCTACAGGCAAATGGCGATCGATCAGGGCATCAGTCTCGAATGGATGCACCGTGCGGTCGCGATGTCCTCCGGCGGACTGGATACCTTGCCGCACAACGGCGCCGTGATCACGATGTTCATCATCTGCGGACTCACGCACCGCCAGTCCTATGCCGATCTCGGCATGGTGACCCTCGTCATTCCGTTCACGACGGTTATTGTCGTGACGACGATACTGAGCGTTCTTGGCACATGACTCCGGAAAAATAAACCCGCCACTTTCTTCGCACCACTTCAGGAGCCTCGTTTCGTTGCGGCTTCCCGGTATTGTTCCAGTACGAAGTCCCAGCCGCCCTCGTAATTTGTGCGGGATGCCTGCGCGTCGTCCCCGAGTTTCGCCCAATCGCGGTGTTCGAGATCGACGCGCGTAGCGTCGCCGAGATCGGTGAAGCGTACCTCAACCTCCTGGGCCGTCTCGGGTGGTCTGCCCGGGTGCCAGCCGAGAACGAGACACCGGGGCGGTTCCCACACCAGTACTTTGGCCCAGTCGAAAGTCTCGCCATCGTCACGACGCTCGTAAACGCGACCACCGATGCGGCATTCCATCACGCAATCGGCAGTCCGTTCCTGGCTGACGGAATACGTCCTGTACGGCCACCAGCGCGCGATGCCCTTGGTGAACAGGTCGAATGCATCGACTATCGATCGTTGCACCGTGATCGACTTGCGCAGTGACTGCGGAATCTTGAGCGCCGCCTGATTCTTGCTCATTGTCATTCTCCTGGGGTGTTGTGGTTGTCGCCTCGCGCCGCCTCCTGGCTGAACGAGTCCAGTACCTCGTCCCAGAACCGGTCGAGGTACTGCTGGATTTCAGCCAGACCACGCAGATCGACACTGTAAATCCGCAGCGTTCCCGTGCGCTGCTCCTGCACGAGCCCGGCCTCCTTAAGGACGCGCAGGTGCTGCGACACGGCGGGCCGGCTCACGGGAAGTGCCGCGGCCAGCGCACCAACCGCCGTCGGGCCGCGCGCAACCCGCTCGAAGATATCCCGTCGAGTAGGGTCCGCCAGTGCCTGAAGTGCTGTTTGGTAAGCCATAACTAACCGTAAGTGTATGCTTACGTATGAGCTTTGGCAATACCCCACTCGCGGGTCAAAAGACGTCCGCCCGGCTGGCCAGACTCGCCGCCAGCCAGGCGGTCGTGACGATGGCAAGCATGAACGCATGCGATTTCAGTGTGATCTTGGTCGTTACTCCTGTGATTCGGTAGGCGACGGTCGTGATTCCCCGTTACCAAGACTGGCGATACACGTATGTGACTACCTGAAATTACGAACCTTTATTTCTCGGGAAATATGAAGAATCCTGTGGAATCATGGGTCCTGCGGTACCCGGGGAAGGCCGAGTGAGAATTCTCCTGACCACACTTGCGATCGCCGGCGGCGGCTACCTGCTGCTGT
Organism: uncultured Woeseiaceae bacterium; assembly: GCA_964465665.1. Classification (GTDB taxonomy): domain Bacteria; phylum Pseudomonadota; class Gammaproteobacteria; order Steroidobacterales; family Woeseiaceae; genus JAKEGN01. Next base: position 1,696 of record CAYXKM010000145.1, on the reverse strand, counting down.
GCTTGTTGTTGTACCTGTTACAGGAACGCATGCTGTTCCTGTCGGGCATTCCCGGCCGGACACTCGAGGCGACGCCACAGCTGCTTGGGTTCGCGTACGACGATGTCACGATCGAAACGGCTGACGGCGTCCCGATCCACGGCTGGTACGTGCGCGCCGACGATCCGCGCGGGACCATCCTGTTCCTGCACGGCAACGCCGGCAACATCTCGCACCGGCTCGACAGCATTGCGATCTTCAACGAGCTCGGCTTCGACACGTTCATCTTCGATTACCGCTGCTACGGCCAGAGCGGCGGCAGCACGAGCGAAGAGGGAACCTACGTCGATGCCGAGTCGGCGTGGCTCTACCTCGTTGAGCAGCGTGGGGTCGCTCCGCATGACATCGTCATCTTCGGCCGTTCGCTGGGCGGCGCCATCGCCTCGTGGCTCGCTGCCCGTTACGACGCGGGCGGTGTCATCGTCGAGTCGTCGTTCACGTCCGCCGCGGACATGGCGGCGAGTCTCTATCCGTTCCTGCCGGCGCGCTACCTCGTGCGGTTAAAATATCCCGCCGACGAGTACATCACGCATGCGCGAAGCCCGGTGCTGGTCGTCCACAGCCGCGACGACGAGATCATCCCGTTCCACATGGGCGAGGCTTTGTATGAGGCAGCGCCGGAACCGAAGGAGTTGCTCGAACTCTCCGGCGATCACAACACCGGCTTCATTATGAACCGGGTGCGCTACACGGAAGGCCTGTCGCGGTTCCTGAGCAATCGATGATTGATAAAGGTGATAAAGGTGCCGGATTTATTTTCAACCAGTGACGGATAAATCCATTCCTGAAAATAAATCCGGCACCTTTTTCATAGCAAGGGATCGCCGACCTCGAGAATGTGAATGGCGACGAGGCCCATGAGGCCGACCACGATCAGGTAATAAAGTGTCGGCAACAGCGTACGCCTCAGCGTCGGGCCCTCCTGGCCCAGCAGGCCGACAGTCGCGGCCGCCGCGACAACGTTGTGAATCGCGATCATGTTGCCGGCGGCCGCGCCGACGGCTTGCAGGGCGATGACCATGGCCGTGGACACGCCGAGGTTTTGCGCGACACCGTACTGGAACAGCACGAACATCAGGTTGCTGACCGTATTGCTGCCGGCGATGAACGCGCCGAGCGCGCCGATCGTCGGCGCAAACAGCGGCCATACCTGCCCGACGTTGATCGACACCCATTGCGCCATCACGATCGGCATGCTGTCGAGTTCCGATGCCACGCCCGAATTGATGTAGATCCGCACCATCGGCACGGTGAAGATCAGCACGAATCCGGCGCCGAGCAGGATGCGCGTGGAATCGGTTAACGCGCGAGCGAAAAGCTTTGCAGGCATGCGGTGCAGCCAGACGGTGATACAGGCGACGGCGATAAGCATCGAGGCCGGGAGGTAGAGCGGTGTGGTGACCGCCGCTATGTCGGTGCCGAGAATGCCGGTCCACTCTATCCGCAGGGATTTGAGCCAGGCACCGAACGGCAGCTCCGGTAGCCGCGTCAGCACCAGCAATGCCGCGACCAGCAGGTATGGCAGCCAGGCGCGCCAAAGCGGCATAGTGGTGCCGTGACTGTCGAGATCGACGTGCAGGCGCCCCGACCAGTCGGAAGGCCATGCGGACTTCTCCGGAAATTCCCAGTGCGACTTCGGCACCAGGAAGCCGGCTTT
>CAYXKM010000144.1:0-2921 GCA_964465665.1 uncultured Woeseiaceae bacterium | reverse complement strand
GCGTCGAAGTCCATGACCTATTCGAAGTCTCTACGCCGGAGATTCAGCCATTCGAGGGCCGAATCGGCGAGCAGCCAGTTACGCGTGCGCTCGTCCAGAATCATGGATTCAATCATTTTCCCCGGGTGGTGCTCTCCCAGCGGAAAAGGATAGTCGCTGCCGAGAGCAATCCTGTTTGCGCCGAAAAGATCGATCATGTACCGGAGCATCTGCGGATCATGTACCAGCGAATCGACATAGAAACGCCCGAGGTACTCGCGCGGGCTACGATCATTGGCGGTGGCAACGAGGTCCGGCCGTACCCTGAAACCGTGCTCGAGTCGGCCGATGATGCCCGGAAAAGCGCCACCCCCGTGCGCGAAGGAAACGCGAAGATTCGGCAGCTTTTCGAATACGCCGCCAAAAATCAGCGAGCAGATCGACAATGCAGTTTCGGCTGGCATGCCGACGAGCCATGGCAGCCAGTACAGCCCCATGCGTTCGCGGCCGAGCATTTCCCAGGGATGAATGAACACTGCCGCCCCGAGGTCCTCTGCCGCCTGCAGCACCGGAAAAATGCGTGCGTCATCGAGATTCCAGCCGTTTACGTGCGAACCGATCTGCACGCCGGCGAGACCCAGCGAGCGACGGCAACGCTCGAGTTCGCGAATCGCAAGATCGGCATCCTGCATCGGCAGCGTGCCGAGTCCGATGAAACGCCGCGGTCGTTCGTGAACCAGCTGCGATATGTGATCGTTGAGAATGCGCGCCAGATCTGCCGTGTCTTCCGGTTTCGCCCAGTAGCTGAACATTACCGGGACGGTGGACAAAACCTGCACATCGACATCGCAGGCATCACAGTCGCTGAGACGTACTGCCGCGTCCCACGAATTGGATTCGATTTCGCGGAACAGTTTGCCGTCCCGCAACATGCGGGCACATCCGGGGCCGTGATGTTCGAGTTGCACGAAGCCACCGTAGCCATAGCGCTCATTCAGGTCAGGCCAGTTCTCCGGCAGGACGTGCGTGTGTATGTCGATCTTGAGCGTCAAGCATCAGGCCTTGCGCGGTTGCGGCATCACGTGTCCGCACTGCGTGCAGCGACGATTGCTGTCCGACCCGTAGAATCGTTCGAACACGGGGGGCAGCTGCCCGACGATATCCGTGACCTGCAGGTATTCCTCGTAGAGCTTGTGATCGCACTTCTCGCAGAACCAGAGGAAGCCATCGAGTTCTCCTGGAAGTCGCTTTCGTTCGACCACCAGCCCGATGCTGCCGGCTGATCGTTGTGGCGAGTGCGGCACCCTGGGCGGCAGCAACAGTATGTCGCCTTCACCGATCCGGATATCGACCCTGCGGCCGTCCTGCATGGTGCGCAACACCATGTGTCCTTCTAGCTGATAGAAAAACTCCGGCCCCTCGTCATAGTGGTAATCGCTGCGATTGTTGGGTCCGCCAACCACCATGACGATGAAATCGTCCTCGTCGAATACCTGTTGATTGCATACCGGCGGTTGCAGCAAATGACGGTGGACGTCTATCCAGTCGCGGAAATTGAATGCGGTCAATGATTTCATCGTTCGGCGGAGTCCGTCGATACAGCGGCAATACACTTCAATTCGATGGCTATCGGCGTTGGCAACCGGCTCACCTCGACCGTCGTGCGACAGGGTGCATTGTTACCGAAGTAGTCGCTCCAGACGCGATTGAACGTCTTAAAATCCCGTTTAATATCAACGAGATATACGGTAACGTCCAGGAGGTCTTCGAATTTTAGCGAGGCGCTCGTGAGCACCGCCCGCACGTTGGCAAACACCGCGTGGCACTGCGCCTCGAAGTCGTAGTCGCTGATGTTGCCTGCCGCATCGAAGCTGACTCCGGCGACGGTGCCGCTGCCGGGGGCGCGAGGGCCGATGCCGGAAAGAAACAACAACCCGCCGTGACGCCGTGCATGCGGGTAAGCGCCGATGGGTTGCGCGGCATTGGCAGTATCGATGCGTTTCGATTTCGTCATGGCATGCTCGTCAGTCGCGACAGTTTACCTTTGTGACCTTCGGTTTGCGGGTCAGCTTTACGGCCGTCAGCTCGCGCCCCCACACGCAGCCGGTATCGAGAGCGATGATATCCGGGCGAACGAGCAGGCCAAGCGCGGACCAGTGGCCGAATGCGATCCGCGTTCCGCGCCATGCGGCATTGGCCGCATCAAACCACGGGATCAGGTCACGGCTGGCGGCCTCGGGTGGGCCGGCGTGCGTAAGGTTGAGTCGGCCGTTCGGACGGATCATGCGCATGCGTGTCAGGCAATTGACAATGATGCGAAGGCGCTTGTTGCCGGTAAGGTCATCGGACCATTTGGACGGCTTGTCACCGTACATTTTTTCCAGAAAGGCGATGTAATCGTCATTCCGCAGGCGTTGTTCGACTTCCCCGGCGCGCGCCAACGTCTGCTGGATCGTCCACTGCGGTGGAACGCCGGCATGCACCATGAGGGTGTTCAATTCCGCATCGAAGTGCGCCAGCGGACGTTGCCTCAGCCAGTCGAGCAGTTCGGCCGAATCGTCGGCGGCGAGCACCTTCCACAACGAGTCGAAATGATTGTTGGAAAAGCGGATTTCATTGGCCAGCGCCAGCAGGTGCAGGTCGTGATTGCCGAGCACTGTCACCACAGACTCGCCGAGGCTGCGTACGTAGCGCAGGGTTTTCAGGGACTTGGGTCCGCGGTTGACCAGATCGCCGGTCAGCCAGAGCCGGTCAGACTGCGGATCGAATTCCAGTTTGTCCAGGAGACGACGGAAAGAATCGTAACAGCCCTGCAAGTCACCAATTGCGTAGACCGCCAAAAATCGCTCCCCAGGGGTTTGCTAGTGCAGGACTCCGGGCACAGCCAGGGTAAACGGCGGAATCGGTGCATCGAACTGTGTGCCGTTGTCGGCGCGCATTCG
>CAYXKM010000143.1:0-5970 GCA_964465665.1 uncultured Woeseiaceae bacterium | reverse complement strand
GAAAGTCCGACATACCACGCGACATCGGGATCGAGAAACCACAAACCGAGGTCGATTCCGATCAATGTGAGCAGCAACACCAGGCACCAGGACCTGATGCCGAAGCAGCGTCCGCAAAGCAGCCATACCAGCAACAGTCCGAGCAGGTTCATGACCAGGTGGCCGGAGCTCAGGTGCGCGAAATGGCCTGTAAGAAGACGCCAGTACTCGCCCGCCTCGATCGCACGGCGATCGAATCGCAGGGCGAGTCGCCCAGCATCACCGGCAAGCTCGAAAAGCAGGCTCGTGGCCGCAATAAACACCGGTATCGACCAGCGTCGCATAGCAGCTGGCACACCACCCCAGACTTGGCCTAACCCCATGTTTGGTATACTCGCGTTTATTTGAATTATGCATCAGCATGGCAGCTTATCGACTGCCGACCGGAGCCAGCCAGTGAACATCCCCAGTATTTGTCGCCGGCACCTGTCTGGCCAGCGCGGGTTTACCCTGATCGAAATCATGGTAGTTGTGATCATCCTCGGCATACTCGCCGCCATCGTTGCGCCCAATGTCATCGGCCGGATCGATGACGCCCAGATTGCCCGGGCGCAGCAGGATTTGCGCAACATCGAGAGCGCGTTGAAATTCTATCGCCTCGACAACTTCACTTATCCGACCAGCGAGCAGGGAATCGAGTCCCTCGTGACCCGCCCGTCGGACCCGAACATCCGCAACTGGAAAGCCGGCGGTTATTTGCCCAGGGTCCCCAAAGACCCCTGGGGCAACCCGTACCTGTACCTCAGTCCCGGCAACAACGGTGAATTCGATGTCTATACTCTGGGGCGCGATGGCCGTCCCGGTGGCGAAGGTCTGGATGCCGATATCGGTAACTGGAACCTGGAATAGCCCGATCATGCCGAGTCCTGCTGGCGAGAGGCCGGAAGCCGTTCGCGAGCAAAAGGCATTCACACTGATCGAGCTGCTGGTCGTTGTCGTCATCGTCGGCATCGTCAGCTCTTTCCTGTTGTTGTCATTCGGCATCCTCGGCAATGACCGCGCGGTGGAACAGCACGCACGGCGTCTCGGCTCATTGCTGGAACTGACCCTCGACGAAGCGACACTGCAGGGTCGCGATTTCGGTCTCGAGCTGATGCGCGGCGGCTACAGGTTCGTCGAGCTGGACCCGGTCCTCGGACTATGGAGCGAAGTCCCTGGCGACGACTTCTTGCAGGCTCGACAACTCGAGGACGACATGGAAATCGAGTTGTTCATCGAGGGCCGGCAAGTCATGCTCACCAGGGATCCCGGCAATACTGAAAAAAGCGATGAGAACCGGCGCGATCGTAGGGAAGACTACGCACCGCACGTCCTCATCCTTTCCAGCGGCGACATATCGCCGTTCCGACTGAATATTGTCCGCGCTGCAGACCGTGTGCAGAAAACACTGACGGTCTCCCCCGCCGGTGAAATCAGGATCGACGCCGATGACGAATCTGCACGGTAGGTACATGTACAAGGCCGAAGGTTTCACTCTGGTCGAAGTGATGGTCGCGCTGGCAATCGCAGCACTCGGGCTTGCCGCCGTAGCTGCGTCAGTCAGCCAGATGGTCGATGCGGCAATGGCAATGCAACAACGAAGTTACGCCAACTGGATCGCGCAGAACAAGATCGCGGAATTGAGGCTCGCAAATGTGGTGCCGGAAGTCAGCAGCACGTCCGGCCAAACCGAGTTTGCCGGTATCGAATGGGAATGGCGCGCGACCGTTTCCGAGACCGGTGTCGAGAACCTGTTTCGCGTGGACGTTACCGTATCGCAGCCCGGCAACGAGGAGGTATTGCGGAGCGTCGCCGGGTTTATTGGTGAACCGGGCATTCCGGGCCAGAGCAACATTGCATGGACTGGCAATGCACGCGCAGGTGGTGACGACATATGATGTTCTTGCCAAGGCAGTCGGCATTTACGCTCATCGAGGTCCTCGTTTCACTGGCCGTTTTCGCGATTCTGGCTGCGCTGGCGTACGGCGTGCTCAACCAGACCCTGGCCAGCGCCGAACTGCTGAATGAACGGATGGATCGGCTGCAGTCCTTGCAGAGGACGATGCGGGTACTCAGCGAGGATTTCATGCAGCTTACGCCCCGTCCCGTAAGGGATGAACTGGGTGACAATTACTCAGCGGCGCTCCAGACCAGCTCCCAGACCGGCTTTGCCCTCGAACTCACGCGCGGCGGCTGGAATAATCCGCTTGCGCTTCCTCGCGGTACTCTGCAACGGGCCGCGTATCGGATCGAGGACGGCCAACTGCTGCGCTACCACTGGAATGTGCTCGATCGTACGTTCACCAATGAGCGGATCGGCGTCGCATTGCTCGATGACGTTGAAAGCATCTTTTTCCGCTTTCTGCAGGAGAACGGTGAATGGGCTGACCAGTGGCCGCCACAAACGGCAGACGGCTTGCCGGGACTGCGGCAGCGGCCACGCGCGGTGGAGATCATCCTGACATTGCAGGACCAGGGCACTTTGACCCGCCTGATCGAGGTCGCACCATGATTTGTCGTCGCAATGTCCATCGGCATCGCGGTGTCGCACTGGTTACAGCAATGCTGATTACGACGCTGGCAACGCTACTCGCGACCAATCTCGCCTGGGACAATGCGCTTGATGTAAGGCGAACCATGGTGTTGCTGAACCGCGATCAGGCTTTGCAGGTTGCGCTGGGAGCCGAGAGCCTGGTGATCACCGTTTTGCATCAGGACCTGGAGGAAGGCCAGACAGACCACCTCAGCGAATTCTGGGCAGGCGACCTGCCGGTATTCCCAATCGACGGCGGAGAAGTTTTCGGCACTATCGAAGATCTGCAGGGGCGTTTCAATATTAATAACCTGATTGCCGCGGAAGGCGAGATCGACCCGGATGCGCTGGAGCAATTCCGCCGGCTGCTCAACGCCCTGGGTCTCGATCCCCGGTTTGCCGGCATAACCGCAGACTGGCTGGATACCAATCAGGACGCCGAGTTTCCGGATGGCGCGGAAGATCCCATTTATACCGGAATCATACCGCCCTACCGCAGCGCCAATCAGCTGCTCACATCCGTCAGCGAGCTTGCTGCCCTTGAAGGCATGGACAAGGCCACATTCGATACATTGCTTCCCCACATTGCCGCACTCCCGGGCCGCACCAATATCAATGTCAACACAGCGACAGCCGCAGTGCTGCAATCACTCGATGAAAACATGTCACCCTCCGATGTCGAGGGACTGATGTTGGAACGGGAAAGCGGCGGTTTTGGTGATATTCAGACCTCCTTCGCGTCCCTGGTCACACCGGATGTGCTAAACAGGCTGGATGAATCGACGGACTATTTTCAGTTCCGCACGGTAGTGCGGATTGACACCGTGAGGATTACCCTCTACAGCTTGCTGTTGCGTGGCCCGAGTGGCGACGTAACGCCGATCGTGCGCAGCCTCGGAACCAACTAGCGATGCCTGAATTTCTCGTCATACGATTAGGTGCGAACCCGTCCGAAAGTGCGACCTGGATTGCAGTTGATTCCGCCGGGGGCCGCCGCAGTCAGCCTATCACCGGCCCGCTCGCCGAGGCAGCAAACGACATCGGCGAGCGTTCCGTGGTTGTACTCGTACCCAGTGCGGACGTTCTGACCACCGCCGTGGATATACCGGTAAAGGGTGGTGCGCGGTTGCAGGCAGCCCTGCCCTATGCGCTGGAGGAATTCGTTGCAGACGATGTCGATCGCCTGCATTTTGCGGCCGGCGCGCGGCGTAGCAGTGGCCGAACGCCGGTATCGGTGGTTGATCGGGACAAACTGCAGGGTTGGCTGTCTCTGCTTAAGGAGGCCGGCATCGAGCCGTCATCGGTTGTTGCCGAAAGTTACGGCCTGGCGCGCATTCCGGGCACTATCAGCATGCTGGTCGCGGAGGACCAGGTGGTCATCAATAACGGCGCGGACGTGGAGCTGGTTTTGCAGGGAGTGAGCCCGGGTGATGCGCTGGTGGCGCTTGGGGCTCTCGATCCCGGCACCGAAAGCGCTGATTCCGCCGCTGGCGCTAACACGATGCCGCGCCACGTGCTCGTGTATTGCGATGCCGGCGAGGAGGAGCGTTTCGCGCATGACTGGATTGCCATCCGGCAGGAAATGGACAGCCTGGATGTCAAAGTACTTGCGGATGGTGTCCTGCCGAGGCTTGCCGTCACGGTTGTTACGGGTAGCGGCATCAACCTCCTCCAGGGGGAATTCGGCAAGCGCTCGGATTACGGCGGTTTACTTCGACCATGGAAATATGCAGCGATGCTGCTGCTTTTTTTCGTCGCTATCAGTTTGGGCACCAAGACAGCCGACATATATCGGATGAAGCAACAGGAATCAGCGCTAAAAGCAGAATTTCACGAACAGTTTCGACTGATTTCGCCCGGTGCCGCCGAAGTAGTCGATCCAGCTGCCACCGTCAACTCATTGCGAACCCGGGCCGGCGCCGGATCCGGTGCGGCCGCGCCGATCTTTCTGCAATCAATGGAACAACTGGGTCGTGCCATGCAGGAGAACCGTGCAGTACGTATTGAAGCGATCAGCTATCGCAGCGGGATTGTTGATGTTCGTCTGTCCGCTCCGGATGTCGCTACCCTCGACAGCATTCAGCGGATTGTTGGTGAAACAGGCCGCTTTACAGCCGCCATACAATCAACCGATCAGGACGGAGAGAAGGTCAGCAGCCGGATCCAGATCCAGGTGAACGGGGCATGAAGGCCTGGTTTGAAGCATTGCAGCCGAGAGAGCGCGTTTTCGTTCTGAGTGGTTTTGCAGCCATTTTGCTGGCGGTCCTGTACCTCGGAATTTGGTCGCCGCTCAGCAAGGCACAGGCAGGACTGCGCTCCAGTGTGCAGACCTGGGCTACGGCTCTCGCGGAAATTCGCCCGCTGCAAGCGCAGCTGCAAGGCGCTTCACTCAGCGCTACACAGGCGAGAGGCAATGAATCCCTAGTCCTCATCATCGACAACAGCTTGCGACAGCGCGGTCTTTACAGTGCACTGCAACGTAGTCAGCCAACGGCACAGAACGGCATTCGCGTGGAATTCGAGAATGCATCCTTCGATGACCTGATTCTGTGGCTGGGTGACATTGCAACTTCGCATGGCCTGCAGCTTCAATCCGGCAGCTTTTCGAGCACCGCTCTCGACAGCGCCGGTCGCGTGAATGCCACGGTAACTCTGGAACGCTAGGGTATGGCAATGAAGAAGCGGCTTATCGCCGCCGGTCTGGCGACTTTCATTATCGGTCTGGTCATCACTGTTCCTGCGCGAGTCCCGTACGGCTGGCTCGCTGCGCCGGGTTTCCAGTTGGCCGGCGTCTCCGGCACGTTGTGGCGGGGTCAGGCGCCCGAGGGCACGGTGGCAGGTTTGTACCTTCGCGATCTGCAATGGAGGTTCGAGCCACTGTCGATGTTGCACGGTCGATTGGCCTACCGCATCGAATCGAACAGTACGTTCGGCATTATTCGCAGTGTCGTCGGGCTGGGGCCCAGCGGCGCAATCACGGTACAGGATTTCGACGGCAGCTTTCCTATCCAGGAATTTCGCGACCTGTTTCAGTTACAGGGTTTTGAGGGCACCCTGCATGTCAACTTCGAATCGGTCGTGATCGAGCACGGCTTCCCGACCGCAGCCACCGGAACCGTACGGCTTTCCAATCTGTTTGCTCCACAACTTTCACCCCGCACCATAGGAGACTACAGGGCCGAATTTACCAGCAACGCAGACGGCATCCGGGGATTGGTGGAGGACAGCGGCGGCGTGCTCGACGTTGCCGGCACGATTTCGCTCGGCCCGGATCGAAGCTATTCATTTGTCGGTACGGTAGCTGCTTTGCCGGAAGCGCCAGCCGGACTCACCAGTCAACTGAGCTTCCTGGGTTCGCCGGATGAGCGTGGCTACCGGGATTTCCGGATCGAGGGGCGATTGTAACCACCACGGAATGA
>CAYXKM010000142.1:0-5842 GCA_964465665.1 uncultured Woeseiaceae bacterium | reverse complement strand
GGCCCCGGGTAGTCGATCCAGTGATACAGGCACCGGCGGCGCAAGGCATCGTGAATTTCCCGTGTCCGGTTTGAGGTGATCACGACGATGGGTGGTCGCTCCGCCCGAATCGTGCCGAGTTCCGGAATGCTCAGCTGGTAGTCGGAAAGCAATTCCAGCAGAAACGCCTCGAAAGGCTCGTCGGCACGGTCGATTTCGTCGATCAGCAATACCGGGGGTCCGGACGGACGAGGCCGCAATGCTGCAAGCAGCGGCCTCTCGATGAGGTTTTCTTCCGTATACAGGGAATTGCCGATGCCGGATGACTTGCCTTGCGCTTCAGCGATGCGGATTGCCACCATCTGTCGCGGATAGTTCCATTCGTAGGCGGCGTTCGCGAGATCGAGCCCCTCGTAACACTGAAGTCGAATCAGGTCCCGGTTCAGCGCTCCTGCCAATACTTTGGCCAGTTCCGTTTTGCCGACTCCTGCCTCGCCTTCGACCAGCAACGGACGCTTCAGAAGCAGTGCGAGGAAAACCACGGTCGCCAGTTGTCGATCCGAGACATACTCGCCGCTGGCAAGCATCGACACGGTATCGTCAACACCCGCCGGCAACGTCGGCGGCGAGTCAGGCACAGGCTGCCGCAACCGCCCGCCTGGCCATGACCATGACGAGGTGTGCCCTATACTCGGCGCTGGCATGCAGGTCGCTGTTCAAGTCGTCGGCTTCGAAATGCAGCCCGTCGAGAGCCGCCGTTGAAAAATCCGCGCTCAAGGCACGTTCGAGTTGCGCGGCGCGAAAAGCCCTGGGCCCAGCGCCCGTCACCGCGACGCGGGTGCCTTTTGCAAACTCGGCCACCATTACGCCGACGACCGCGTATCGTGACGCCGGATTCGGAAATTTCATATAGGCCGCGCGCTTCGGCCGGGCGAACAAGACCGATGTCAGGATCTCATCGGCCGTCAACGCAGTCTCGAACATCCCGGTGAAAAAACGATCCGCAGGAATCTCGCGCTTGTCCGTGCGAACTACTGCATCCAGCGCCAGCACGGCAGCGGGATAGTCGGCAGCGGGATCGCTGTTGGCAACGGACCCCCCAAGCGTTCCGCGATTTCGCACCTGCGGGTCGCCTATGCCCATCGCCAGAGCTGCCAGCGCCGGTATGCGCGACTTTACGACATCGCTTGCTGCAACTTCCGCGTGGCGGGTCATCGACCCGATTTCAATTTTGCCGCCCGTGTCGCGAATGCCGCGCAGTTCAGTGAGCCGGGAAAGATCGATCAGATCGGAAGGCCGGGCGAGCCTGAATTTCATCGCCGGCAGCAGCGTCATTCCGCCGGCAACGATCTTGGCATCGCTCGCATCGGCAAGAAACTTCTTCGCTTCCTTCAGCGACGCAGGACGATGATAGTTGAATTCGTACAATCCGGTTCCTCGTCAACTGCGCATTGCTTTGGCACCCGCGCTGATCGCACGAACGATATTCTGATACCCGGTACACCGGCACAGGTTCCCTTCCAGCCATTCACGAATCTCGTGCTCATCCGGATCCGGATTATGCCTGATAAGGTCGAGCGCGCTCATGATCATGCCCGGCGTACAGAACCCGCATTGCAAACCATGATGTTCGTGAAACGCCCGCTGCATCGGGTGCAGCTCGCCGTTCTTCGCGATTCCCTCGATTGTCAGTACATCTGCGCCTTGCGCCTGTACCGCAAGCATGGTGCAGCTCTTGATCGAATCGCCGTTCACGTGGACTACGCAGGCACCGCACTGACTTGTGTCGCATCCGACATGCGTTCCTGTTCTCCCGAGGTATTCGCGGAGCATTTCGACCAGCAAAGTGCGCGACTCCACTTCCGCAGATACAGATTCTCCGTTCAGAGCAATGGATACTCGGGTCGTCATTGCAAATCAGCGTATCACAAACCACCAAATCAGCAAGGCGGCGACGGCGATTCCGGACACCAGCCATATTCGCGAAGCTGTAACGAGACCTCGCGTTGCAATCTGACCTGGGGCATCGACACGGCGTGCTGCGGGATCCAGTTCGCGACTGAAACTGCCAAAAAAATCATCGGCCATTTTTCGCGTTGCGCCAAGCACCAACCGCGATCCGATTTGCGCGAGTTTTCCGCCGACCTGCAGTCGCGCATCGTAAATGAGAAGAGTGCCACCGTCTTTTTCTTCCAGCCGCACGTCTGCGCTGCCGCGACCGAAGCCTGCCGGTCCGCCTTTGCTCTCGCCGGTCAATGTGTAACCGGCAGGCGGATTCAGATTGTCGAGAGAGATATGGGTATCAAATTTCGCCTTCACCGGCCCGATGCTCGCCAGGATCCGTGCGTTGAGGCGGGTCGGGCTTTGCATTTCGATGAACTCACAGCCCGGGATGCATCGACCCAGTACCTCGGCGTCATTCAATGCCTGCCATACCCGCTGACGATCGCAGGCAATCTGGTATTCACCCTTGATATCCAACGGATTTTCGCTCCTGTAAGATTCCGCCGCAGTCGCGGGTCCAATATAACATCAGGGCCACGCAGGGCGGCTTGAATCCAGCCTTCATGGCCCCACGTCTGCCTCCGGCGAACGGATCGATCCGGCATTTCGGGAGAATTGGCATGAGCAGCACCGCAACACACCCCATTGAGGTCAGCGATCAGGATTTCGAGCAACAAGTGCTGAAATCCGACCAGCCGGTGCTGGTCGATTTCTGGGCTGCCTGGTGTGGCCCGTGCCGGACGCTCGGTCCCGTCATCGAGTCGCTGGCCGGTCAGTATGCCGGCAAAGCCGTCGTCGCCAAGGTCGACGTCGATGCCAATCAACAGGTCGCGATGAAATACGGCATTCGTTCCATCCCCACGGTGATGCTGTTTGACAAGGGCAGAATTGTCGAAACGTTCGTCGGCGTGCGGCCGCGTGGTGATTATGAAGCGAGCCTGCGACGGCAGCTCACTGCCACGGCCTGAGGCCTGCCTCAAATCAACCCGGCAAGGCGAACAGCTTCTACGATCTCGCGGTGCTGGCCCGGTGCCATCAGATGCACACCGGCAACGCCGCGGATGTCGCGCGCCTGCTGAATCATTTCCGTGCAGATCACGATGCCCTCATGGCGCTGATCCCTGGCGGCCTCCATGCGTCGAATGATGCCGTCCGGTATCAGTGTGCCGTACAGAGTGTCACGCATCCAGCGCGCTGCCTGTGCCGATTTCAAAGGCCCGAGGCCGACCAGGAAAAACAGTCGATCGGTAACGCCGCAGTCGGCAAGTCGCCGCATGTAACGTTCCAGCAACGGCATATCGAAGCAATACTGCGACTGCACAAACTGGGCGCCGGCGTCGGCTTTCGCCAGCAACCCTGCAGGCCGCCAGTCATCGCTGACGTCGATTGGTGCGTCCGCGGTACCGCGGAAAAATCGTGGCGTGGCGCCCCCTGACGCATCGCGTCCCATGTCGCTCAGCAACTTGAGCAGGGACGTTGAATCGAGATCGAATACTTCTTTCGCTTCCGGCTGATCGCCGGCAGCGACGCCATCGCCCGTCAGCGTCAATACGCACTCGATGCCGAAAGCAGCAGCCGTGAGCAGATCGCTTTGCATGGCGATGCGATTCCGGTCGCGGCAGGTCATCTGCAGTATCGGTTCGATGCCAAGCTTGCGCAGATGTATGGCGGCGCCGAGACTGGAAAGCCGGACACGCGCCCCGGCACCGTCGGTCAGATTGATGGCCGTTACGGCAGGTTTGAGTATCCCGGCAGCAATGCCGAGCGATTCGAGTTCGGCTTCGCGCGGCGGCGTCAGCTCCGCGGTAACCGCAAAATGTCCGGACTCGAGTGTCCTGCGAAACGATTGCAACACATTTCCCCGGTGAAGCTTTGACGCACAACCGCGATGTCGCAGACCCGGCACCAGCCGGGTCCGGTCAGCAGATATCCGCCCGCCGTTACATTGTCGGCATGGAAAAATCCGCGCCTGCCCGAATTCCCGCAGGCCAGCGCGACGTAACCGTCTTCAACTGCGTGTAGAAGCGTACGCCTTCCATTCCGTACATGCCCATGTCGCCGAAGACCGAGCGCTTCCAGCCGCCAAAACTGTGGAAAGCAAGCGGCACCGGGATTGGCACATTGATTCCGACCATACCCACCTTGATATTGTTGGCGAATTCCCGCGCCGAATCACCGTCCCGCGTGAAAATCGCCGTGCCGTTGCCGTATTGGTGACCGTTTATCAGCCGAATGGCATCGTCGAATGCAGCGACTCGCGTCAATGTCAGCACCGGTCCGAAAATCTCTTCCCTGTAGATTCGCATTTCCGGCGTCGCATGGTCGAACAGTGTAGGCCCGAGGAAATAGCCGGGAGATCGTGTAATGGCGTGCTTCCGCCCGTCGACCAGCAATTGCGCCCCTTCTTTCTCGCCGAGGTCGATGTAGGATCGGACCTTGTCGCGGTGTTCTGCAGTAATCAGTGGCCCCATGTCGTTGTTGTTGTCGGTGCCCGGACCCACCTTCAGCACGGCGATCTTCGGCAGCAATTTCTCCAACAATGGCTCAGCCGAATTGCCGACAGTCACGATGGCCGAAATGGCCATGCAGCGCTCGCCGGCGGATCCGTATCCTGCACCCAGCAATGCATCGGCCGCCTGGTCCATGTCGGCATCCGGCATTACGACGAGGTGATTCTTTGCACCCCCCAGTGCCTGCACGCGCTTGCCGTTCCCCGACGCGGTCCGGTACACGTGTTCGGCGACAGCCGTTGAACCGACAAAACTGACAGCCGCAACCCGCTGGTCATTGAGCAGCGAATTGACGGCGACATGATCCCCCTGCACGACATTGAACACGCCTGGTGGCAACCCGGCTTCGGTCAGGAGCTCCGCCCATTTGAGGGAACAGCCGGGATCCTTTTCCGACGGCTTCAGGACGAAAGTGTTGCCGCAGGCAATGGCCAGCGGAAACATCCACAGCGGTACCATCGCCGGGAAATTGAACGGCGTAATACCGACGCAGACGCCCAGTGGCTGTCGCATCGAGTAGCTGTCGACGCCGGTACCAACCTGTTCGCTGAACTCGCCTTTCTGCAGATGCGGGATGCCGCAGGCAAATTCGACGATTTCCAGTCCGCGCTGTATGGATCCGTCGGCGTCTTGCAATACCTTGCCGTGCTCCTGCGTAATCAGAGCCGCAATTTCCGCCCGGTCGCGTTCAATCAGTTCTTTCAGGCGAAACATGATGCGTGCGCGACGCAATACAGGCGTTTTCGACCAGCTTGAAAAAGCGGCGTGTGCGGCACTGACAGCCGCATCGACATCGGACTCGTCGGACATGCCGACCCGCGCGCACAGCTTGCCGAGCGCCGAGTCATGCACCTCGCCGTAACGGCCGGATTTCGTTTCCCGGAACCCTCCGTCAACCCAGTTCGAAATATTTCGCACTGCTTTCAGCGCGGTTGCTTTTTCAGCCATGATGATGTCCTGCTTCGATAGATGACGTACAAACCGAATCAGATTGCACGCAGCGCCGCCCGCACTGTGTCTATGATCTGGTCAATGTGCTGTTTCTCGATGATCAGCGGCGGCGAAAATGCAGCCGTATCCCCTGTAGTCCTGACGATTACGCCGTTGTCGAAGCATCGCGAGAACAGCTGCATCGCCCTCGCCGTCGGTTTGCCCTCGATCGGTTGCAGCTCTACCGCACCGATCATTCCGATGTTGCGAACGTCCACGACATACGGCTCGCCTTTGAGACTGTGCAGGCCGTCCTCGAGGTACGGCTCGAGCGATCTTGCGCGCTCGAACAACCCCTCCTCGCGGTACACATCCAGGGTCGCATTGCCGGCTGCCGCCGCGAGCGGGTGGCCCGAGTA
>CAYXKM010000141.1:0-37421 GCA_964465665.1 uncultured Woeseiaceae bacterium | reverse complement strand
CTCGTGCTCGTGGCGTTCTTTCTGGCGCTCACGATTCCGTCGGTCGTGCTCGTCGTGCAGGCCTACAGCCAGCTCAAGTGGGCCGCGTTCCGCAGCACGCAGCTCGCGGCAGAAGGAGCGCCTGCTCGCGCGCATGGAGATCATCGAGCAATTGCAGAGCAGCCGGCCGGAAGTCGTGCATCTCTTCGATGAGATGGCGAGGCAGCTGCCGGAAGGCGTATATCTGACCGGACTGAAACAGACCGGTTCACAGGTCGAACTGAAAGGGGTCGCCCAATCGAGCACGCGCGTATCGGCCCTGATGCGGCAAATAGATGCGTCGGACTGGTTCACCGATCCTGACGTGCAGAAAGTGGAGACGACAGACAAAGGCCCGGCAAGGCAGGCCGAATTCACGCTCGCCCTGAAGCAGATTCGCCAGGATGGAGAAGGCGACGACATGGATGCGGAGGCCGGACGATGAAACTACTCGACGAACTGAGAGCCCTTGACGTCAATGACGTTGGCCGCTGGCCCTTTGTTTTCCGCGCCGGCGTCATCGGCCTGGTATTCGCCGTCGTTGTCGGCATGGGTATCTACTTTTTCATTCTCGAAGACAGGTTGCCGCACCTGAAACGGGAGCAGCAGGTCGAACAGGACCTGCGTGTCACCTTCGAAAACAAGCAGCGCAAGGCCGCTAACTACGATGCCTACAAGGCACAACTCGCACAAATGGAGCAATCATTCGGCACGATGCTGCGGCAGTTGCCAGGTGAAACCGAGATCCCGAGCCTGATCGTCGATATCTCGCAGGCGGGGCTCGCTGCCGGATTGCAGGAAAAGCTGTTCCAGCCTCAGCCGGAGATTCCCAAGGATTTCTACGCCGAGAAGCCGATCAAGATCATACTTTCCGGCGGCTACCACGAGGTCGCGAACTTTGTCAGCGGTGTCGCCGCATTGCCGCGAATTGTCACACTGCACAACATCATCATTACGCCGGACGACGTAACACGGTTCGATCGGCTGACGGTGGAGACCACGGCGAAGACCTATCGCTATATCGAAGAGGAGGCAGAATAACAATGGACGCTTTCCTCACCAGGCGTTTTCTGCCGGTAATGCTGCTGGTTGTCACCGGCCTGTCAGCGTGCTCGGGCGATATGGATGACCTCGACAGGTACATAAATGAAGTCAAGGCAAGGCCCGGTGGACGGATCGAGCCTTTACCCGAGATAACACCTTACGAAGTGTTTGTTTACAAAGCCGATGCAGAGGGCTTTCGTTCGCCATTTGTTCCGGACGCGCCACAAGCTGCAGCCGGAGCGGCCGCCGGTTCAACCCGGCCGGATCCCGAGCGTAGCCGCGAGTTCCTCGAGCAGTTTTCGCTGGATACCCTGCGTATGGTCGGCACGCTGGAGCTTAGCGGAACCAACTACGGTCTGGTGCAAACCGCTGACGGTCTTGTACACCGAGTCGTTCCCGGCAACTACATGGGACAGAACGACGGAAGAATCGTTGCAGTTAACGACTCGGAAATTGAACTGGTTGAAATTATATCGGACGGGATCGGCGGGTACATTGAACGTGAAGCCGCTGTCGGTCTTGCAGACTGATGCCTGAATGGAACTGGGAGTAATTCGAATGGCGCTCAATATCAAGCCGATGATCGGCACAGAATACCGACGTTCGGTGACGCAACTGGCGGCAATCGCACAGGGCTTAATCCTCCTGATTTGCGGCATTACCGCGAATGCTCAGGAAGGCAACCGGTTGCAGGACATTCAGGTGCAGAGCCTGCCGGGTCAGCGTGTGGAACTGAAGCTTATCCTGAGCGGAACGGCTCCGGAGCCTCTGGCGTTTACAATCGACAACCCGGCACGCATAGCGCTGGATTTGCCGGAGACTACACTCGGGCTGTCCTCGCGACGACGGGATGTCAACCTCGGGCCGCTGGACACGGTTTTGGCCGCAGAAGCGAACGGGCGTACCCGGGTCGTGCTGAACCTCGATACGATGGTGGCTTATGACACCCGGCGCAGCGGCAATACGATTTTTGTCACGCTCGGCGCTGACGCGAGCGACACCGATGTTACGACGCAATTTGCCGGCGCCGCGCCGGCAGCCAGATCCTCGTACGCATCCGGAAGCAGCGGTGGACGCGCGATCAACAGTGTCGATTTCCGCCGCACCGAGGGTGGTGGCGGCCGAATAATGGTGAACCTGAGCGAGCCATCGACCGCGGTGGACATCCGCGAGGAGGGCGGCCGCGTTGTTGCAATATTCAAGGACACGAACTTGCCGTCGGAATTGATGCGACGCCTCGATGTAACCGATTTCGCGACGCCAGTAACTACGGTCGATACGCTGAAAACCAATTTCGATACCCGCATCATCATTTCGGCAGAAGGCAAGTACGAGCAGCTCGCCTACCAGTCCGACAACGAGTTTACGATCGAGATCAACCCGGTGGCCGCGGAAGATGCCGTGGCATCGAGTCTGTTCTCGGAATCCAAGGAGTACTCCGGGCAGCGGCTCACACTGAACTTCCAGGACATCGAAACTCGCGCTGTATTGCAGTTGCTGGCCGAGACCTCCGGCAGCAACATCGTGGTGTCTGACACAGTGCAGGGTAATGTCACGTTGCGATTGCGCAATGTTCCGTGGGACCAGGCGCTGGATATTGTCATGACCACGAAGGGTCTCGACATGCGCCAGAACGGCAACGTCATCATCGTTGCGCCGGCCGAAGAAATAGCCGCGCGTGAAACGGCCGATCTCGAAGCCAAGCAGGCCATTACCGAACTCGAGCCTCTGTACTCCGAGTTCCTGCAGGTCAACTATGCGAAAGCTTCTGATCTCGCCAACCTGATGGGTGGCGGCGACGGCAAAAACTCGCTCCTGTCGGAACGTGGCAGCGTAGCCATCGATGACCGTACCAATACGCTGCTGGTTCACGACACGGCCGAGCGGTTGCAGAACATCCGAAGGCTGGTAGCCACGCTGGACATCCCGATTCGCCAGGTACTGATCGAGTCGCGCATCGTCGTGGTCAACGATGACTTCAGTCGCGAACTGGGCGTGCGTTTCGGTGCCACGGCCTACAATGAGAACAGCTCGGATGGAGCGACAGTGATTTCGGGCACCGGCGGCGGTACCGACACCATGATCAACTCCATTATCGACAACCTGGGAACCAACGGAACGATATTCCCGATCGAACTTCCGCAGCTCACGGATCGATACAATGTCAACGTACCGATCGGCAGCCCGGCTGGCCGTTTCTCGCTCGCCGTGCTGGAAACCGAGTACCTGGTCGATCTCGAATTGACCGCGCTGCAGGCCGAAGGCCGCGGAGAGATCGTATCGACTCCGCGAGTGATCACTGCGAACCAGAAGGAAGCTCGCATCGAACAGGGCGTCGAAATTCCCTACCAGGAATCCGCTTCTTCCGGCGCTACGACCACGCAGTTCAAGAAAGCGGTGCTGAGTCTTACCGTGACCCCGCAAATTACGCCGGACAACAACATCATCATGGATCTCCTGGTCAGCAAGGATAACGTGGGTGAGTTGACCCCGAGCGCAACCGGAGGATTCGTCCCGAGTATCGATACACGCTCGGTCGAGACGCAGGTGCTGGTCAGAGATGGCCAGACGGTTGTACTCGGCGGTATCTACGAGACCGAAAGACGTGAAACGGTGAACAAGGTTCCGTATCTCGGCGACATTCCGGGGCTTGGCGTATTGTTCCGATCGAGGAGCAATGTCTCCAACAAGGCGGAACTGCTGATATTCGTAACGCCGCGGATTCTCACGGAAGGGTCAAGCATCTACTAGCCCCGGCAACGGATCATTAAGACCAGAAAGCCAACCTCGCGGTTGGCTTTCTGGCTTAGCCTCACGAAAACCATGAAACCGAAGAATCTGTTCCTGGTCGGCCCGATGGGGGCGGGGAAATCCGCCGTAGGCCGGCAACTCGCAAAGCTGCTGCACTTTGCCTTCGTCGACAGCGACGACGAGATCGAGGCCCGCACGGGCGTCGATATCGCGTTCATATTCGAAAAGGAAGGCGAACCCGGATTTCGCGCTCGCGAGGCCGCTGTCATCGATGAGCTGACAGACCGCGCCGGCGTCGTCCTTGCGACCGGTGGCGGTGCCGTACTCGATGCGGAGAGTCGCAGCCGTCTGGGCGCCAGAGGCTTCGTGGTCTACCTGCAAACCAGCGTCGCTCAGCAGCTGAAACGCACGGAGAGGGGGCGCGAACGGCCCCTGCTCGCGGGCGGTGATCCACGTGCGGTACTCGAGCGACTCGGGGAAATCCGCGATCCGTTGTACCGTGAGATTGCCGACCTCGTGGTCGCAACCGACGGCCGGCGCGTGCAGGCAGTCGCCAAGGAAATATTCGACGCCCTTTGAGTTGCTGCGCGCCATGTGCGGCAAGACTTCCGCCGACTGATTCAGGTAACCTTTGCCGCTTCGGCAAGGCGGACACGGCATTGACAGTTCTCCGTACATTGAAAGTAGAGCTGGGCGATCGCAGCTATCCCATCGTCATTGGCGCAGGGCTCCTCGGCAGTGGATTTGACCTGCCGAAATGGGTCGCCGGACCGGATTGCCTGGTGGTAAGCAACGAAACAGTGGCGCCAATTTTCGCCGCCACCCTTCGCAAAGCTCTCTCCGGTAAGAACATGCGCACGGTAACACTTCGCGATGGAGAATCGTTCAAGACACTGGCGAGTGTCGAGATCATCATCGATGAACTGGTAGCCGCGGGCGCGAATCGTGATGTTACTGTGATTGCCCTCGGCGGTGGCGTCGTTGGTGATGTCAGCGGATTTGCCGCAGCCTGTTACATGCGCGGCGTGCCGTTCATCCAGATCCCCACAACTTTACTAGCCCAGGTCGACTCATCGGTCGGCGGCAAGACCGGTGTCAATCATGCGGGCGGCAAGAATCTGATCGGGGCATTTCATCAGCCAAAACTGGTGCTCATCGATATCGATACCCTGTCCACCTTGCCGGATCGTGAGTTCAGCGCCGGCATGGCCGAAATCATAAAGCACGCGGCGATACTCGATGCCGAGTATTTCGCGTGGCTGGAAAGCAATATCGATGCGCTGATGCACCGGGATACCGGGTTGCTGGCGCAGGCGATACACAGGTCCTGCGAGATCAAGGCCGAAGTCGTCGCGGCCGACGAAAGGGAACAGGGGCGACGGGCGTTGCTGAATTTCGGGCACACTTTCGGTCATGCCATCGAGAATTGTTGCGGCTATGGGGAATGGCTGCACGGCGAGGCAGTTGCCGCCGGCATGATCATGGCAGCGGAGCTCAGCGGCTTGCCGGCGACAGAACGCAACAGGCTACGCGCGCTCGTTGCCGCGGCCGGGCTGCCCGTAACACCCCCGGCGGTCGGCGCCATGGCGCTGCGAGCGGCCATGGACCTCGACAAAAAAGTGCAGCAGAAAAAGCTGCGATTCGTGCTGCTCAGATCCATCGGCGAAGCGTATGTGGGTTGCCCCGACGGGGCTGACAGGCTGGACGCAGCACTCGCAGCAGCCAACGCTGATCCATGACAACGAACGTGACTTGGGGTCTCGCCCCGTATGCCGCGACCGAATCCGCAAGCCTTGGCCGCCGTTATGCAGAGCCTGAAACACGTTATCGCAGCGAGTATCAGCGTGACCGCGACCGTATCGTGCATTCGACTGCGTTTCGACGCCTGGTTTACAAGACGCAGGTGTTCGTGAATCACGAAGGCGACATGTATCGCACGCGCCTCACGCACTCGCTGGAAGTGGCGCAAATCGGGCGTACAGTGGCCCGCGCGCTCAATCTGAATGAATCGCTGACGGAAGCCATCTGCCTCGCGCACGACCTGGGGCACACGCCTTTCGGTCATGCCGGGCAGGATGCGCTGAATGCCTGCATGCGCGATTTCGGCGGTTTCGAGCACAACCTGCAGTCGCTGCGCGTGGTCGATGAACTCGAGGCGAAGTACGCAGATTTCCCCGGCCTGAACCTCACATTCGAAACCCGCGAAGGCATACTCAAACATTGCTCGGCGAAAAATGCCCGCGAACTCGGCGAACTCGGGCGACGCTTTCTCGAGCGCCGTCAGCCCGGTCTCGAAGCACAGATTGCGGACCTCGCCGACGCCATTGCCTATAACAACCACGATGTCGATGACGGCTTTCGCGCCAACCTTCTGACGCTGGAGCAACTTCGAGGGCAGACCATGTTTGCGCTGGAGTATGACGCCGTGCACTCCCGTTACCCCAAGCTCGAGGATCGTCGCCTGCTCTACGAGATCATCCGCAGGATGATCAATCGTGTTGTCACCGATCTTATCGAGAACACGCAGGCCGCGATTGCACGCGTGCAACCGCAGTCGATAGAGGATGTACGCGCGCAACCAGCGCCGCTGGTCTCGTTTACCGATACCGTCCTGGCCGAGCATCGTGAACTGAAGCGCTTCCTCAACGAACACATGTACCGGCACGAGTCCGTCAGGAAAATGACGGACAAAGCACGCGACATGGTACATACGCTGTTCGACCGGTACATGAGCGAGCCCCTGCAGATGCCACAGGAGTTTTCGGGCCGTGCGGCGGGCGGCGACGTTGCGCTGAAAGCCCGCGTTGTCGCGGATTACATCGCCGGCATGACCGATCGTTTCGCCATAGCTGAATACGAGCGCCTTTGCTGATTGCTCGTTGTTCAGAGCACGCCCGTGGCCGTACCGGCAGTCCTTCTCACTCAGGAAATCAAATTCGCTCGAAGGACTGCCGGTACGGCCGCTGTGTCGCCTGCTCGCCAGCGCAGCTTTAATCGCTGTGGGTGATGCTAGAATGCGCCGCCCACGCATTCCCGGACGGAGCACGTGAACAGACGCGACATTCCGCTCAAAGAGCGACTCATTTTTGCCATGGACCTGCCGGATTGCGATCAGGCACGGCGCCTGACCGATGAGCTCGGCGACACCGTCAGTTTTTACAAGCTCGGGCTCGAGTTGATGATGAGCGGCGGCTACTTCGAACTTATGGACTGGATGCTTGCGCGCGGCAAGAAAGTTTTCGCTGATCTGAAGTTTTTCGATATCCCGGCAACAGTCGGCTCAGCCGTGCGCCAGTTACAGGACAGGGGCGCGAGCTTCGTGACGGTGCACGGGAACCAGTCGATCATGGAAGCTGCGGCGGCAAACAAGGGCGCCAATCTCAAGGTGCTTGCGGTCACCGTGCTGACCAGTCTCGATCGCGGAGACCTCGACGACCTGGGTTTCGACTGTGATGTGGAAGCGCTGGTATTGTCGCGCGCCCGGCGCGCGCTCGAGGCCGGCTGCGATGGCGTGATTTCCTCCGGTCTGGAGGCGGCCATGCTCCGCGAGTACATCGATCATCGCCTCATTGTGGTTACACCGGGGATCCGCCCGGTGGACAACAAACCGGAGGGCGACCAGAAACGTGTCGTCAGCGTGCAACAGGCATTCGCCAACGGCGCCGATCACATCGTCATCGGGCGTCCGATTCGTGACGCGACCGATCCGCGCGCGGCTGCCGCGGCCATACAGAAAACCATCGCGTCGCAGTTCTGACGATGCCTGCGGCGCTGAAAAACGATCTGCTTCTGCGGGCATTGCTGCGTCAGCCGGTGTCACGCACGCCGGTATGGATCATGCGCCAGGCGGGCCGCTATCTTCCCGAGTACCGTGAAGTGCGCGAGAAGGCCGGCGATTTTATGAGCCTCTGTTCGAACCCGGAGCTCGCCTGCGAAGTGACGCTGCAACCGCTGCGGCGTTTCCGGCTCGATGCGGCAATCCTGTTCTCCGATATTCTCACGGTCCCCGATGCCATGGGCCTCGGCCTTTACTTCGAGACCGGCGAAGGCCCGCGATTCCGGCAGCCGGTGCAAACCGCGGCACAGATCAAAAAGCTCGCGGTGCCGGACGTTGCGGCAAAACTTCGGTACGTCTTCGATGCCGTGCGCTTGATTCGCCGCGAGCTCGACGGCAGCGTGCCGCTAATCGGCTTTGCGGGCAGCCCCTGGACTGTGGCGACCTACATGGTGGAGGGCAGGTCGAGCAGAGAATTCAATAAAATCAAAGGTTTATTGCGGTCCGAGCCCGAAACGCTGGAGCTGCTGCTGGATCGTGTCGCGAGCACCACGATCGACTATCTCAATGCGCAGATCGAATGCGGCGCACAGGCGATCATGATTTTCGACACCTGGGGCGCTGTACTCGAGGCCGATGACTATCGACGCTTTTCACTCGGCAGCATGCAGAAAACCCTCGACGGGCTGAAGCGCGAACGTGACGGCGGACGTGTCCCGGTCATCCTTTTCACCAAGGGTGCCGGGCGATTGCTTGCCGACATGGCGAAGACCGGCTGCGATGCTCTCGGTGTCGACTGGACCACGAGCCTTGCCGATGCGCGGCGTTACACAAACGATGCCGTGACGTTGCAAGGCAACCTGAATCCCGCAATCCTCAGAGAGGCGCCGCAAGTGATCGAAGAATCGGTAGCCGGGGTGCTGGCGAGTTATGGCACCGGCCCCGGTCACGTTTTCAATCTCGGTCACGGCATCACGCCCGATATCGACCCCGAGCATCTCCGTGTGCTGGTCGAGGCAGTGCACACCCTGAGCCCCACTTACCACAATTAATTTTGGTCTGGCCCCGGTTTACTGGCCGCGGAGCGCACGGCGCAGGATCTTGCCGACATTGGTTTTCGGCAGCTCGGTTCGAAACTCAATTTCCCGCGGCACTTTGTAACCGGTCAGGTTCTCGCGACAGAAAGCCATGATGTCCTTTTCGGTGACCGACGGGTCGCTGCGAACGACAAACAATTTCACCACTTCGCCGGACTTCTCGTCGGGCTTGCCGATTGCAGCGGCTTCGAGCACGCCGTCCATGGATACCACGACGCTTTCGATCTCGTTCGGGTACACGTTGAAACCCGAGACGAGGATCATGTCTTTTTTCCGATCCTCGATGAACACATAACCGCGCTCGTCCATGCGCCCGATATCGCCGGTACGAAACCACCCGCCTGGCAACATCACTTGCGCGGTTTCCTCCGGCTTCTGCCAGTAGCCTTCCATGACCTGCGGGCCCTTGATGCAAATCTCGCCGGCCTGGCCGCGAGGGACATCGTTTCCGTCGTCGTCGCAAATGCGAACCTGCGTCGAGGAGATCGGAAGGCCTGTCGAGCCGTCGAATTCCTCGGCATCGATCGGCACGACGATGGCGGAAGGCGAGGTCTCGGTGAGGCCGTAACCCTGGATGATGTGCCGGCCCGTCACCTGCTTCCAGCGTTTCGATACGGCTTCCTGCACGGCCATGCCGCCACCGATGGTCAGCCGCAGCGAACTGAAATCGAGATCGGCGAACCCCGGCGTATTCAGCAGCCCGGCAAACAGCGTGTTGACGCCGGTGAAATAATTGAAGCGGTGTTTTGCCAGTTCCTTGACGAACCCGGGCATGTCGCGGGGATTGGTAATCAGGATGTTCTGGCCGCCCTGCAGCATGATCGACAGGCAATTACTCTGCAGCGAGAAAATGTGATATAGCGGCAACGCAGTGATGGCAATAATCTGATCGAGATCGCCGAACGCCCCGCCTTGCCAGGCCTTGCCCTGGTGCACGTTGAAAACCATGTTGCGGTGGCTGAGCATTGCGCCTTTCGACAGTCCGGTCGTACCGCCCGTGTACTGGAGAAAGGCGATGTCGCCGAATCCCATCTCGATATTATCCAGCGAGTGGCGGCTGCCGGCCTTCAGTGCGGTACGCATGGTGACGTTGCCGGGCAGCGTGTATTTCGGCACGGCTTTTTTCACATGGCGCAGCGCGAAGTTGACGATGGCGCCCTTGGGCCATTTGAGCAGGTCGCCGACACCGGCAGTGACAACCTGCTGGATTTGCGTATCGGCAATGACGTTTTCGAGTATGTGCGCGAAATTCTCCAGGATGACGATGCATTTCGCGCCGGAGTCGACGAGCTGGTGCTTGAGTTCACGGGCGGTATAGAGCGGATTGACGTTGACCACTACCAGCCCGGCGCGAAAAATTCCGCACAGTGCGACCGGGTACTGCAGGACATTTGGTAGCATGATGGCCACCCGCTCGCCCTTCAGCAGCCGCAATTCCTTCTGCAGGTAGCAGGCGAACTGCATCGACAGACGGTCGAGGTCCGCGAACGTCAGGGTAGTTCCCATGTTCGTATAGGAAGGCCTGTCGGCGAACTCGCGCAGGGAGAAATCGATCATTTCGCGCACCGACTTGTACGCCGGTGTCGGTATCTCCGCGGGCACACCCTGCGGATACGATTTCAGCCAGATTTTCTCAACCGCCATGGCCCCCCCTGCGCTGCCCGATGGCCGGCGCTATTTGTTTTTTCTGCGTTCCGCGAGAGCCTTGTCGACGATCGGCCAGGCGTTGTCCAGCAACAGCGGCTGCGCCTCCTCGTTGGGATGAATGCCGTCGTCCTGCATCAGCTCGGGGTTCAGCGCGATGCCCTCCATGAAGAACTCGATCCACGGAATGCCGTGCTGCGCCGCCACCTCACGGTACACATTTTCGAAGGCCTGAGTATATCGTTGCCCGTAGTTGGTCGGGATGCGAATTCCGAGCAGCACGACGGCGGCACCGCTTTCGCGGCTGGCCTCGACGATCTTCGACAGGTTTTCCTGCATGCGGCTGGTCGGAAAGCCGCGCAGGCCATCGTTTCCGCCGAGTTCGAGTATGACGAGTTCGGGGGAGAAATTGTCGAGCGCCGAGGCGATGCGGCTGACGCCGCCCTCGGTCGTTTCGCCGGTGATGCTGGCGTTAATCACCCGATGTTCGTAACCTTGGGCTGCCAGGCGGTCCTGCAACAAAGCAGTCCAGGACTGGTCAACATCAACGCCGTAGCCCGCGCTGAGGCTGTCGCCGAACACCATGACCGTCGGCGGGTTTACGCCGCCAGCCGTCACGACGCCCGATAACAGCAACAAGGTAATCAGCTTTCGCATGTCCAGCCTTTCAGTCCATGAAGACGCGGTATTGACCGCAGAAAACGTCACCAAGCAGGTTAGCAGCCCGGAAGGTCTTCTGACCATCCTGTCGGATGTGAGTTTCAATATCCAAAGGGGCGAGTCCGTGGCCATCGTCGGCGCCTCCGGGGCCGGCAAATCGACGCTGCTTGCGCTGCTGGCAGGGCTCGATTTGCCGACCTCCGGACGTATTCTGTTGAATGGCACCGATCTCACCGGGGTCGATGAAGACGGGCGCGCCGCGCTTCGGGCGGCAAACGTCGGTTTCGTTTTCCAGTCCTTCCATCTGGTGCCGTCGCTGAACGCGCTGGAGAACGTGATGCTGCCGCTCGAACTCGCGGGCAACCCATCGCCGCGAAAGAGCGCCATGGACATCCTGCAAAAAGTCGGTCTCGGAGAACGGGTCCGGCACTATCCCTCGCAGTTGTCCGGCGGTGAAATGCAACGGGTTGCAATTGCACGCGCATTTGCCACCGAACCTGCCGTGCTGTTCGCCGACGAACCGACCGGGAACCTCGACAGCCGCACTGGCGATCACATCATGAACCTGATGTTCGAGCTGAATAAGAGTTCGTCCACAACTTTGTTGCTGGTCACCCACGACAAATCCCTGGCGCGGCGCTGCGATCGGGAGATCAGCCTTGATGCCGGGCGGCTCATCGCTGACAGGAAAGCGGCCGCATGAAAGCCGTAAAGTTTGCGCTGCGGAGTTTCGGCCGGGAGATGCGCTCCGGCGAGGTCATCGTGCTGCTGTCGGCGGTTGCGCTGGCCGTCGCCGCACTGACGGCGGTCGGGTTTCTCACCGACAGGATCGGCCGTGCCGTGGCACGACAGGCAAACGAAGTGTTGGCCGCGGACCTGCGCTTGCGGTCGCCGGATCCCTTGCCTGCCGAGTGGCATGAAGCGGCATCAGATTACGGCCTGCAAACGGCCGAAACGCAGTCGTTTCCGAGTGTCGTTTTTGCCGGCGACCTGAGCGCGCTGGCGACGATCAACGGCATTGGCGAGGGTTATCCCTTGCGCGGCACAGTGCGCATTGCCGACGATCTTTTCGGCGAGGAACGGCAGGCGGACGGCATTCCGCCACCCGGCAGCGTGTGGGCCGACAGCTCCCTGCTCGCGAAACTGGATATCGGTGTCGGCGACAGCATCGCAGTAGGAGAAGCGGACTTGCGCGTCGATGCGGTGCTCACCTACCGCCCGGACCAGTCCATCGGTTTTGCATCGCTCGCGCCGACCTTGCTGTTAAACCTGCACGACATGCCGGCGACGGCACTCATCAACCAGGGCAGCCGCGTGCAATACGCATTGCTGGTCGCCGGTGAGCAGGCCGATGTCGATGAGTTTTTCGACGCGGTCGAGGATGATCTTCCGGATTCCGTTCGTACGCTGAACCAGGAAGACAGCAGCGAACGCGCGACGAATGCAGCGTCGCGCGCCAAACGCTTCCTGTCGCTGACGGCCGTTATCAGCCTCTTGCTCAGCGCCGTTGCCATCGCGATGTCGGCCAGGCGTTATGCGCACCGGCGCATGGATACGGTTGCACTGATGAAAAGCCTCGGCGCAAGCCAGCGATTCGTGCTGCAGTCTGCATCGATCCAGCTCGTGATACTCGGCACGATCGGCGTGCTGGTCGGCAGCGTCATCGGCTACTTAGTAGAACTCGTAGTTACCGGGATGCTGGCAGACCTGTTTGTCAGCGCATTGCCGGACCCGGGTTTTGCACCGGTGGTGCTCGGCACCGGCAGCGCGCTGATACTGCTGGTCGGCTTCGCTTTGCCGTCGCTCTTGCAATTGCGCAACACACCGCCGTTGCGGGTGCTGCGCCACGACGCGATGCCGCCACCACCGTCGCGCATGCTGGTTGCCGGCACCTCGCTGCTCGCCGTTACCGCCCTGCTTTACCAGGCGATCGGCGATGCGAAGATGCTCGTGATCGTACTCGGCGGAATGCTGGTCGTCTCCGCACTGCTCTATGTTGCCGGCCGTGGCCTGGTCGCGCTGCTCGGACGTTCGCGCGGCGGCGTCGGCATTGCCTGGCGTTATGGGCTCGCCAACGTGGCGCGCCGCGGCCGGGATAGCGCCGTGCAGGTAGTGGCTTTCGGTCTCGGCCTCACCGTGCTGCTGTTGCTCACTTTTGTCCGTACCGATCTGCTCGAAGGCTGGCGGCAGACACTCGATGAGGATGCGCCGAATCATTTCCTGATCAACATCCAGCCGCACGAGCGGGATTCCATCGCAGAGATCATCCGCAGTGACGGTGTTGATGCGCCGGAGTTTGTGCCGCTGATACGCGGGCGCATGACCACCATCAACGACGAGGACGTGAAGACACGCAAGTACCCGATCGAGGACGGGGAGTGGATGGCGAATCGCGAAGCCAACCTGACCTGGCTTGCGAAGTTGAGCTCCAGCAACGAAATCGTCGCGGGAGAATGGTGGCCGGCCGACTATGACGGCCCGCCGCTGGTTTCCGTGGAAGAGGAAGCGGCGATGGAGCTCGGCGTGGGACTCGGTGACCGGGTTGCGTTTCTTATCGCGGGACAGGTCATCGAACTCACGATTTCCAGCATACGCAAGGTCAACTGGGACTCGTTCCAGCCGAACTTCTTCATGGTGATTTCACCTGGGGCGCTGGAGAATTTTCCCTCGACCTATGTCGCCAGCATGCGCATCGACAAAACGCGAAGCGACTTGCTGATCCGACTCGTGCGCGCGCATCCGACCGTTTCGGTCATCGATCTCGATGCCATACTGCGCCAGGTGAAAGGCATCATCGACAAAGCCAGTCTCGCGGTGCAGGCCGTGTTCGTCTTCACGCTCGCCGCCGGAATCGCTGTCCTGTTCGCAGCGGTGCAATCAACCATTGATGAACGCCGGTTCGAGAGTGCGATACTGCGTGCGCTGGGTGTCAGGCGGCGCACCGTCCTTTCCGGCGTACTGACGGAGTTTGCCGCGCTCGGATTCGCTTCCGGGCTGCTGGCTTCCGCAGGCGCGTCCGTACTCGCCGCCGTCATTGCCGTGCAACTGTTCGAACTGGAGTACGCGTTCAACCCGATGCTCTGGGTCGCCGGCCTTGCCGGTGGCGTGCTGCTGGTGTGCCTGAGCGGATTCGTCGCGGCGCGCGGTGCCATCAACGCTCCGCCGACCGACGTTCTACGCGCGGCCTGAGTTGTAGCGCGGCAGGAATCGGGCAGTGCCGAAGGGAAAAGACCAGGCATTTTTTCATGACGCCGATGACTGGATCGTAGGCAACGATGCCTGCCGAGGGCCATGGTCTGCGGATGCCTGTCACGCGGGACCGGTCACGGGCACGATTGCGCGTGCGGTGGAGGCGGCCGTGCCGGCCAAGCAACTCGTGCGACTCACGATCAGTTTCCAGCGCCCGATACCGATGGCCGGATTTAGTATCGCTGCAAAACTCGAGCGCGACGGGCGTGCGGCAACCACGGCTTCAGCGGATTTGCGTGACAGGAGCGGGCGGATCTGCGCAGTAGCATCCAGCTTGCACCTCGCAACGAATTCCTTTGCGCCGTTTCCGACACCAACGGTCCCGCATCCGGTTTTCGAGGACGCGAGGAAGGGCGGGTTTCCGGTACAGCGGCCGTTGCACGATCTGCCGTTCTTCGGCGCCGGCATCGAGGCGGCCTACCCTCCGGGCGAGACGAGTGACCCGGGAACCACCACCGTATGGATGCGCACCTTGCCGTTGTTCGGGGACGAGGAGCCATCTCCGTTCCAGACCCTGTGCCCGATCGCCGATTGCGGCAACGGCATTTCACGCAACGCCGAGTTTTCGGTTGCCAGTTTCGTCAATGCCGACCTCACGGTGCTTGCTTATCGCCTGCCGGAATCGAAATGGCTTGCCTCGAGTGCGATTTCGTTCTGGGAGCCGACCGGCATCGGCATGTCGCAGGCGACGCTCTTCGATAAGCGCGGCGCACTGGGTGTCGCATTGCAAACGCTGATCGTCCGGCCAACGGCCTGAATCAAAGGAACTGCGACGGCTCAGACGACGCGGTTGCGCTTTTCTCCCCGCTGGAACGCGCGAATATTCATGGCCAGTTCGTTGACGGCTTTCTGTCGTGCTTCGACCGTTGCCCAGGCGACGTGCGGCGTCAAGAGCAGGTTGGCACCCGCGTAGTCGAGCAGAGGATCGCCGTCGCTCGGTGGCTCCTTCGGCAGTACGTCGATGGCTGCGGCAGCGATCTGTTTGTGTTTCAGGGCCTCGACCAGCGCCAACGAATCGATGAGTCCGCCGCGAGCGGTATTGATGAGTATCGCGTTCGGTTTCATGCGTCGAAATTCATCTGCGCCGATGAAGCCGCGGTTCGAGTCATTCAGCGGGCAATGCAGGGAGATGACGTCCGCGTCGCGCAGCAGGTCGGCGAAATCCGTGCGGCCGTCGTTTGCCACGGCCGGCTCGCCCCGTCGCCGCGCAACGAGTACATGCATGCCGAAGTGTCTTGCCGTCTCCGCAACCGCCCGCCCCAGAACTCCGTAACCGACGATGCCCATGGTCATTGCGGAAAGCTGCCGGATGGGATGGCTCAACATGCAGAAATCGGCGGCGCGCTGCCATTCACCGTTACGCACGGCGCGGTCGAAGGCGCCGATGCTGTGCGCAAAGTTCAGGAGTACCGCAAAAACATGTTCGACGACCGATTGCGTGCAGTAAGCGCGGATGTTGCACACAGCGACGCCGCGTGAGGCCGCGGCCTCGAGGTCGATGTTGTCGGTGCCGGTCGCCGTCAGCCCAATGAACCTGAGAGTTGGCGTGGAATCGATCAGCTCTCGGTCGATGCGTACCTTGTTGGTCAGTACATACTCGGCGTCATGAATCCTGTCGCGACGCTGCCCGGGGGCAGTGGCGTCGAAAAATTCGATTCCGGGTAACGCATCGGTAAGCGGCGAACGGTCGATCCCTTCGGCGCCCATGGTGGCAAAATCGAGAAACACGGCTTTCATTCGGTGGACGGGTTATTCTTTGCTGCAGCGTGTGCGAACGATGACCGATGGAATGGAGAAAGGCAAATCGCCTGCACATGTGCAACACCGGGAACATCCAGTGGCAACGTTAGGTGATCGTAATTTGAAAAAAACCTATCCGTTCATTCCGCTTCCGGACTATCGCGAATACCCAATCGAGGAAATGCGCGAACGTCTTGCGGAGTTCTATGCCGATGTCAGCCGGCGGCGTACGGTGAGGGACTTCTCTGCGCGGGAAGTGCCGCGCGACATCATCGAAAATGCGTTGCGTGTGGCCGGTACCGCGCCGAGCGGGGCAAATCTGCAGCCCTGGCACTTTGTCGTTGTCAGCGGTGAGAATACCAAGTTGCGCATCCGACAGGCTGCGGAAGCGGAAGAAAAAGAATTCTATGAGCACCGCGCATCGGCGGAATGGCTCGAGGCGCTGGCGCCGCTCGGTACCGATAGCGAGAAACCTTTTCTCGAGAAAGCCCCATACCTCATTGCTGTCTTTCTCAAGAAATACTCGGTGCTGCCGGACGGGCGAAAGGTGAAGCATTATTACCCGGCCGAGTCGACCGGGCTAGCCACCGGCCTGCTGATCACTGCCTTGCACCGCGCGGGCCTCGTGTGCCTGACGCACACGCCGAGTCCCATGAAGTTCCTGAACGACATTCTCGACCGACCACTGACCGAGCGGCCGTTCCTGCTTCTTGTGACCGGCTACCCGGAACGAGATGCCACGGTGCCGGACATTCAAAGGAAGTCGCTGGAGGCGTTTGTAACCTTCGTCAGCGAGTAGCGGAGGAAGAGGTCGGGCCGACCGTCTCGCCCAGAAAACGCAAACAAGTGAACACCGGCACCGACTTCAGCCCGTGTTCTGCAGCCCTTGTGCAATTCCATTGACACTGGCCTGCAGCGCTTCGAACAGCTCGGCGTTCTGGTAGTCGGATTTGCGCCAGCGGGCGAGCAGGTCGATCTGCAAAAGGCTCATCGGGTCGACGTAGGGATTTCTCAACATGATCGCGCGCTGCAGGGTCACGTCGCTTTCCAACAGCGCTTCGTGAGCGGAGTACTCGAGCACCAGTTCGCAGGTCAGCTCGAATTCCTCGGCCATGACAGGCCAGAATTCATCGTGCAACGGGCCCGCGAGTTCGGAATAGAGGCGCGCGATTTCCATATCGGCTTTGGCGAGAACCGCTTCCGAATCCGCGGTGATCGATCGCATGAAGTACCACTCGCGTGACATCTCGCGCAACACGTCCTCGTCGAACTGCTCCAGCGCCGCTTTGAGGCCGGTACCGAGGCCGAACCAGCCGGGGAACATGGAGCGGCACTGTGTCCAGGCGAACACCCACGGTATGGCGCGCAGATCCTGCACGCCCTGGCCGGTGCGCCGCGCGGCTGGTCGCGATCCGATGCGCATGCGCTCGATGAGATCGACCGGTGTGGCGAGGCGAAAATACTCTTGGAAATTCGGCGTTTTGTAAACGAGATCGCGGTATCGGCGACGGCTCACATCGGCGATGACCTGCATGATGCCGTGCCAGCCGGGCTCGTCCGAACCGCGGTGTTGCGGCATGGCCGTGGCGAGCGCGACCGAGCCGACCGCCTGTTCGAGCGTCCTCAGTGCGATGCCGCGCAGGCCGTACTTCTCATTGATGATCTCTCCCTGCTCGGTGACCCGCAGCCGTCCGTTGACGGTGCCGGGCGGCGAACCCATCACCGCCGCGTGGGTCTTGCCGCCGCCGCGGCTGATGGTGCCGCCGCGCCCGTGGAACAGGTTCAGTTCGACGCCATGCCGCGCCATTGTCGCCGCAAGCTCGATCTGCGCGTTCTGCAGCGCCCAGCGCGCCGACACCAGACCGGAATCCTTGTTGCTGTCGGAATACCCGATCATCACCGTCTGTTTGTCGCCGCGCAGCCAGAGATGGTGCCGGTAGAGCTTGTTCGACAGCAGCGATTCGAGTATTGCGGGGCCGTTCTTCAAATCGTCGACGGTCTCCAACAGTGGAGCGATGTCGAGCGGCACCTCGTCGCGCCGGTTGTGCAGTTCGCTCCACTGCGAGAGCAGCAGTATCGACAGGATGTCGTCCGCACCCTGCGTCATGCTGACGATGAACGGCCCGATGGCCGGTTCTCCGTACTTGCGGCGGCAGAACGCAATCGCCTGGAATGCCGCGAGGGTCTTACGCGCGTTAATGCTCTGCTGCCCGGGCGGCGAGAATCGCGTCTCGATCGCTTCGACGATGCGCACGGCGCGATCGTCCGGCGTCCACTCGAGCCAGTCGCCAATGCCGAGGCACTCGCCGACGACTTCTCGATGCACCATGGCGTCCTGCCGAACATCGAGCGTCACGAGGTGAAAACCGAAGGTGGATATCCGGCGCAACAAGCGCTTTACGGCGAACAGCCCGGCGTGCCTGCCCTTGTTGTTCTCAAGGCTTTTCGCAATCAGCCGGATGTCCGATTCGAACTGTTCGGCCGATTCGTACGGATAGGCATCGTCGTCATAAGTGGCCTGCAGACGTTCCTGGATCAGGCGCAGAAGCACGCGGTACGACATGTCCCTGTGCCGGGCAGGCACGGAGTGATAGGCGTTGCGAAACACGCCGCGGTATTCCTCGATCCGTTGCATCACGGCATCGTCGATGCCGATGCGTACGCTCGACTGGCTGAGTTTTGTTGCGATCGCCGCGCACTCGCGGTAATAGAGATTGAGAACCAGCGAGCGCTGGCGGGCGAGTGTCGAGCGGATGGTCTTGGCATTGACGTTGGGGTTGCCATCCATATCGCCGCCGACCCAGGATGCGAACCGGACCATCGGCGGAATTCTCAGCTCCCTTGCGTCCTCACCGTAGATCCTGATGGCAGCATTCTCCAGGTCCTCATAGAAGGGCGGCATCGCCCGGTACAACACGTCGGTGACGAAGAACAGGACGTGCTCGAGTTCGTCGGCGACGGTCATTTGCTCGCCAGGGTGCTCGGCCGTCTGCCACCCGGTGGTTACTTCCAGCTTTATGTTCTCCAGGCAGGCGTTGCGTTCCTGCGCAGACATGGTCGGGTTCAGCATGTCGATCAGGAGCCTGACGATATGCTGCTCCTTGCGCAGGATCGTGCGCCGTGTCGGCTCGGTCGGATGCGCCGTGAACACAGGCTCTATGCTTATCGACGAGAGCAGCTCCTGCAGCGCCGGCAAGCTGAGTCCCGCGGCCTTCAGTTTCACCAGCGATTCCTCGAGTCCGCCGGGCTGAAAATTGCCCTCGCCCTGCATGTACTCGAGCCGCCTGCGGATCCGGTGCACTTTCTCTGCCGTATTCACCATCTGGAAATAAGTGGCGAAAGCGCGAATGACTTCGATCGCAAGATCGAGCCTAAGATTCCTGACCAGTGCCGCGAGCTCCTCGCCCTGCTTCTCGTTGCCTTCGCGACGCCGGATGGCGCGCTGCCTTGCGGTCTCGACGAACTCGAACAGTGCATCGCCGCCCTGTTCTTTCAGTAGAGTGCCGACCATGCTGCCAAGCACACGCACGTCCTGGCGCAAGGGTTGATCCTTGTCCTGGAAGGTGATGTCCTGCCTGCGCAGTATCTTGTGCACGGTGCTTCTCGCTCAGTTTCCAGTCAGTCGCGGAAGTTATCGTACTGCAACGGCAACTCGACCTCGGCTTCCTTCAGCAATCGAATGACGGCCTGAAGGTCGTCGCGTTTTTTGCCGCTGACGCGAAGTTTCTCTCCCTGGATGGCTGCCTGCACCTTGATCTTGCTGGCCTTGACCTTCTTTACCAGCTCCCGTGCCAGTGGCGCATCGATTCCCTTTCTCAGCGTAACCTGCTGCCGCGCTTCGTTGCCGCTGACCTGCGGCGGATCGATTTGCATGCACGCCACATCGATGCCGCGTTTCGCCAGTTTCTGGCGCAGGATGTCCAGCATCTGTTGCAGTTGAAACTCGGTCTGCGAGTTGAGACGGATGATCTGCTCATCGAGCTCGTATTCGGAACCGGTGCCCTTGAAGTCGAATCGCGTACCGACCTCGCGGTTGGCCTGGTCCACGGCATTGCTTGCTTCGTGAGCGTCGAATTCGCTCACCACGTCAAATGACGGCATGGATATGCCCTCGCTGTTACTTGTAGCCCGGCTTGCCTGACGGCCTGTGGGGGACGGGACAATAGCAAAATCTCCGCAAGCTGCCCAGAAAAGAGCCGGGCGAGGGCGCCGCGTCGGCAGCATCATGAATCCTGCTCCAGGGAAGGACGAAGATGCTCGATTACGTGGAAAGTCCCGTTGGCAAGACCCGGTCGCTGCCCCGTCGGCCCGGACCTGCAGCGGTGGATGCCTGTGTGCGGCGGTTGCGCCAGTATCGGGTAATTCCGCACCTGATTGACAGCCCGTCGGGCACGGCTGCAGGAGGCCTGGCGTTGCGGGTATCTGTCAGCAGTTACCTGGATGCTGCAGACTATGCGTCTGAACTGAACGAGCGACTGCGGCAGATTCTTGACAGGCGGGTTCCGCTGACTCTTGCGCTCACGGATCCGGGTCATGAAAACGGAGCAGCCGATTCGCGCCACATGCTCGAAGCCTTCTGCAACGCGCTGCGCGACGCGTTGCCGCCGCACTGCCTGGCGCAGGGACTCATAGGCACGAGCATTCGTTCGCATGTCATGCCGTTGCAGGCCTACCTCGTCATCACGTCGCTGCTCGGCAGAGGTCCGCGATACGTCATGCTGGACAGTCTGCAAATGCAACACCATGCGGATGCGAGGGTGCAGGCGGCAACGGAGTCCAACTGGACAGAGTTGTGGCATCGGCGCCAGTCCGCATGCACGGCACAGGCCGTTTACGGGGAGTCCGTCCGCAGCCATTGCTCGCTGCTGGCCGATGAAAAGGCCGCTTCGATACTTCCAGCCTTTGCCATGCCGGTGCCGGCCGAATCCGCATGGCTGCCTGTCGAGCTCCGTTTGCCGGATTTCGCCGACGCGCGCGGGCACCTGAACATGCCGGCGGTTCGCTTGGCCTTGCGGGCTTGCCTCGAAGCCAACGAGCGGCTTGCTCCAGAGCTCTGCTGGTCGTCGGAGTTGCAACGTCTGGATTCGCGCACCAACAACCGGGTTGCCCTGTTGCTGAGCGGTATCGGCGACCTGGTTGCGGAACGGCGCATGCATCCGACTGAAATTCACAGCCTGCGGTGGGCTGACAGCATCGTTCGCGCCGTGCAAGGCGAGTTGCTGAACGCATCGCGGGAGATGGCGCGCGAAAACGAAACGCTTCCGTCGTTGCTGCAAAGCGACCCATCGAACATCTGGATTGATATCGAGCAGCAGCGCAAATGGAGCAGTCGCTGGCGTGTGACATTGCAGGCAGAGGCTGTACGGCACCGGAACCTGCTGGTGCTGTCGCCGTACTCGGTGTTGCCACGCCGAAGCATTTGCGCCCCGGATTTCATGGATCTGCTGCCTGTTCTCGCGCACGCCGATGCAATCAGCTTCCGCGATGCACCGCCATTTGCAAACTGGAATGTCGGTGATTTCAGCAGGTTTCACCGGCGTGCGTGGGCGGTCATAATGCGCGGAAACCCGCGCGACCACATTGCGGCTGTGGTCTGAATTGCGATACCGTTTGCGATCCAGCCAATCACGGGTGCCCGGCCACTTGCTCACCAGGTCGCCGGATCCTGATGCGCCAGAGAGGTTAACGGATTGCCGGCGATTACACCTGACGCGCATGGAATTGCCGTACTGCTGCTCACCGCAATTGCGCTGTACCTGTTTACCCGCGACAACCTGCCGCTCGAGACCTCGAGTCTCGCGGTGCTCATTGTCCTCGTGGCGGGCTTCCAGCTTTTCCCTTACGAGGGCGGAAAGGTCTCGCTGAGACCGGTCGATTTTTTTGCGGGCCTTGGCAACGAAGCACTGGTGACCATCTGCGCACTCATGATGGTCGGCAAAGCGCTCGAAACCACCGGTGCATTGCAACCGCTGGCGGCGGTCGTCGGTCGTGCCTGGTCCACGAGGCCGGTGCTTGCATTGCTCGTCACCTTGCTTGCCGCCAGTACACTCAGCGCGTTCATGAACAACACACCGATCGTCGTGTTGCTGATGCCGATACTGGTCGGCGTATCGCTGCGTGTGAAGTTCCCGGTATCCGAAGTCATGTTGCCGATGGGATTTGCAACAATCATCGGCGGCATGGCGACCACCATCGGTACATCGACCAACCTCCTGGTTGTGGGCATTTCGAGCGACATGGGAGTTAAGACTTTCGGCGTATTCGATTTCGTGTTACCGGCCGCGATTGTTGGAGCAGCAGGCATATTGTTCCTTTGGCTGGTCGCGCCACGCCTTTTACCCGATCGCGTTCCGCCGATGGCGGACACGACGCCGCGAATATTCAACGGCCAGTTGTCCATCCAGGAAGGGGGTTTCGCCAACGGGCAGTCGCTGTCCAAAGTATTGGCAAAAACCAACGGGCAAATGCGCGTCGATCGGATTCTGCGCGGCGATTCACTGTTCCTCGCGAAACTGCCATCGCTCAAGCTGCAGCCCGGCGATCGCCTGTTCGTCAAGGATTCGCCGGAAAATCTCAAGTACTACGAGAAACTGCTGGGCGCGACCCTGTACAACACCTCCGACAGCGAGCACCCGATCGACGAGGACACACCGTTGACAGCCGAAGGACAGCAGCTTGCGGAAGTGGTTGTCACGCGCGGTTCTCCGCTGCACCTGCGCAGTCTCGCAGCGGCGCGGTTCAGCGCCAACTACGGACTGATGCCGCTCGCCATCCACCGGGCACGCGCCCCGAGTTCGCAGGTGACCGGCGATCTGAACAGCATCCGGCTGCGCGCCGGCGATGTGCTGCTGGTGCAGGGAAGCAAGGACGGCATCGATTCCCTGAAAGCCAGCGGTACCATGCTGGTGCTCGACGGCACCATGGATCTGCCGCATACCCACAGGGCCAATCGTGCACTCACGGTCATGGGACTCGTGGTACTGGCCGCCGCCTTCGGCATCGTGCCAATCTCGGTCAGCGCCCTGATCGGCGTCGGACTGATGCTGGCGCTCGGTTGTCTCAACTGGCGCGATGCATCCGATGCGTTGTCCGCGCAGGTCATCATGATCATCGTCACCAGTCTCGCACTCGGACGCGCACTGATCGGCACCGGCATGGTGGATTATCTTGCAATAGGCTTCGTCGACATCGTTTCGGCGCTCCCGGTACCTTTCATCCTGAGCGCTTTCATACTGATCATGATTGTCCTGACCAATATCGTCTCGAACAATGCCGCAGCCGTCATCGGTACGCCGATTGCGGTGGCGATCGCGCAGCAATTGAATACTGACCCGGTGCCTTTCATCCTGGCAGTCATCTTCGGCGCCAACATGAGTTTCGCAACGCCTTTCGGTTACCAGACCAACCTGCTGATCCTGAGCGCCGGCGGCTACAAGTTTGCCGATTTCCTGCGGGTCGGCATCCCGCTGTCGATCATCATGTGGCTGGTGCTGTCTTTCGTAATGCCGTGGCTGTACGACATTTCCTGACGGATTGGTCTCGATCGAAACCAATGTCCGCCGGAGCTTCTTGACGAGTGATATGTCCGCGGGGATACTCGGAAACCATGACGAACCTGCAAATCAATCGCAACAGCTGGTGGTGGCAAATCCGCAGGGAGTGGGTTGCCGCCTGACGTTCCGGTTCAAGCAGTAAGTTAAAGCGCAAAGCCCGACTCCGAATCAGCCATCGGGGCCGGGCTTTCTTGTATCCGGCCCATTCATACCGCCAGCACAGCGACGCAAGACAGAAGCAATGAAGCCACCATTCGACATAGCAGCCGATCTCGATACTCCGGTATCGGCGTACCTCAAGTTGGCATCGCTCGCGCCGCGTTACCTGCTGGAGAGTGTCGAAGGCGGCGAGCGGCTTGCGCGATATTCCTTTCTGGGTTTCGGCGACGCACTCGAGATTCGCATGCGACATGACGGCCTGCAGGTCGGCCGGCAGCAACTTCCGCGTCCGGCCGGCCGCGATGAATACCTCGATGCCCTGCGCATGGCGCTCGGCGATGCACCGAGACCGCTGCCGCAGGTCGAGGGCCTGCCGTTTTCCGGCGGGCTGGTCGGTGTTTCCGGCTACGATGTCGTGCGCCTGTTCGAGCGGCTGCCGGGAAAGCGCAAAGTGCAGGGCGACATACCGGATGCTGCATTTGTCGCAACTTCGTCAGTGCTCGTCTTCGATCACCTGACGCGCCGTGTTGCACTTTTGCACGATGGCACGGAACAGGAGCGCCAGGCGCTGCGCAAGGATGTAATCCGGCGGTTGCGCGGACCGATTCCTGTAAACGGCAGCAAGGTTCGCATCAGTGTAGCGACTGCCGGTCTTGACGCGAAACAGTATGCAGAGCGTGTCAATGCCTGCAAGGAATACATCGCCGCCGGCGACATCTACCAGATCGTGCTGTCAGTGCTGTTCAGGGGCGAAAGCAACGTCGCGCCGTTCGAGGTTTACCGGGCGCTGCGTCTGCTCAATCCCTCGCCGTACATGTTCTATCTCGACTTCGGCGATCTACAGCTGGCCGGGTCCTCGCCGGAAGCGCTGGTGAAACTGAACGGCCGCCAGGCGTCGTTGCGTCCCATCGCCGGAACCCTGCCGCGCGGCACAACCACAGCGGAGGACCAGAGAAACGAAGCCATGCTGCTCGCCGACCCGAAGGAGTCCGCCGAGCACGTCATGCTGGTGGACCTCGCGCGAAACGATCTCGGCCGTGTTGCAACTCCCGGAACCGTCTGCGTCGATCCGTATCGCGCCATC
Source organism: uncultured Woeseiaceae bacterium (assembly GCA_964465665.1). GTDB lineage: Bacteria > Pseudomonadota > Gammaproteobacteria > Steroidobacterales > Woeseiaceae > JAKEGN01. The sequence goes on along the minus strand of CAYXKM010000141.1, from coordinate 12,647 downwards.
GAACGTTACAGTCATGTGATGCACATAGTGAGTGGCGTGCAGGGCGAACTCGCGCCGCAGTACGACGCATTCGATCTTTTCGCCGCAAGTTTTCCGGCAGGCACGCTGGTCGGCGCGCCAAAAGTGCGGGCGATGGAAATCATCGACGAGATGGAGCAGACCGGACGCGGACTGTATGCCGGCACGGCCGGTTATTTCGGTGTCGGCGGCGACATGGACCAGGCGATTACCATACGCACACTGGTTTTCCACGGTGACGAGTACAGTTTTCAGGCAGGCGCCGGCATCGTCGCGGACAGTTCGCCGCAAAAGGAGTACCAGGAAGTGCTGGCAAAGGGTGCGATCCTGCGCAGCGCGTTGCAGATCGCGGGAGAAGGACTATGAAGGGCCTGCCGGTGCGAATGCTGCTGATCGACAATTACGATTCGTTCACATACAACCTGGTGCAGGCATTCGCTGCACAGGGAGCGGAAGTGCTGGTGTACCGCAACGACGCCATCGACATTGCCGGGGCGTTGGAGCTCGAGCCGACGCATCTCGTGATATCGCCGGGACCCGGGCGTCCGGAGGACGCGGGCGTATCGCTTGCGATGATCGGTGCGTTCCGCGAACGCATTCCCCTGCTCGGCGTCTGCCTGGGCCACCAGTGCCTGGTGCATCATTTCGGTGGCGCCATCGTTCGCGCCGGGCGCCTGATGCACGGCAAGACCTCGATGATCAAACATGATGGACAAAAACTTTTTGCCGGCTTGTCGCAGCCGTTCGAAGCCGGCCGCTATCACTCCCTGTGCGCCGAGCATGCTTCTTTGCCTAAGGAGCTCGTGCTGACAGCTGATACGGAGCAGGGCGAGATCATGGGTGTCCGGCACCGGACCCTGCCGCTCGAGGGAGTGCAGTTTCATCCGGAAAGCGTGCTGACCCCGGAGGGCAACCGGCTCATGGCCAACTTCCTCGCGATGCGGCCGGCATGACGAGTTCTCACGCACCGCTTCTGAACCGGGTCCTCGACGGGCAGTCGCTCAGCGAATCCGAAGCGGCATCGATAATGCGCGCGATGGCCGCCGGTGACATGCCGGCCGCGGTTGCCGGGGCGCTTCTTGCCGGCATGCGCGCGAAGGGCGAAACGGCGGAGGAAATACGCGGATTCGCCACGGCCATGCGCGAACTTGCGGTGGATCCAGGCATACCCAAAGGCACGCCCACCGTGGACACGGTCGGTACCGGCGGTGACGGTTCCGGCAGCCTGAACCTGTCGACCGGTGCCGGCTTGCTGGCGGCAGCCTGCGGCGCGCGGGTCGTCAAGCACGGCAATCGCTCGATATCGAGCCGCTCGGGCAGCGCAGACATACTGGAAAGTCTCGGCATGCCGCTGCCGCTCGATGGCAAGGCAGCCGTAGCCTGCCTCCAGGCCACTGATTTCACGTTCCTGTTCGCGCCCGCCTATCACCCGGCCATGAAAGCGATCATGCCGGTGCGGACCGCGCTCGGCGTGCGCACCGTGTTCAACCTGCTCGGGCCGTTGACCAATCCCGCCGCACCGCCGTACCAGCTCATTGGCGCATTCAGTCTCGCAGCGGCAAGACTGATGGCGGATACGCTTGCCGGCATGCCAATCGAGCGTGCATTCGTCGTGCACGGCGAGCCGGGCTGGGACGAGGCGACTCCCGTTGGCGAATTCGTGTTGTTCGACGTGCGGCCGGGCAGCGTAACGGAAACCCGTCGCGTGCCGGAGCAGTACGGCATGAGTCGCTGTGCGCCCGGCGATCTTGCTGGTGGCGATGCGAACTACAATGCGGCCGAACTCCGGCGTGTCTTGGCCGGAGAGGACAGGGGCGCGCACCGCGATGCGCTGTTGATGGGTACGTCGCTCGTGCTCGAAGTTCTGGGGATGGCACGGAGCTCAATGCAAGGCGTGGAGATGGCCGCCGCCGCGATCGACGAGGGCGCGGCGCAGGCATTCCTCGAAAGATTAGCCCGTCACTTCGCAGGCCGATGAGCGATTTCCTGAAAAAAATGGCGACGTCGAGTGCGGCACGCGCAGCGACGCTTCCGCGGAGCATCGCGGCAGTGAATCTCGATTTGCCGGTGATTGCGCTGCAACTCGAGGGCTTCGATGTGATTGCCGAGCTCAAGGATAGCTCGCCGTCGCAGGGCCCGCTGTCTGTTGCCGGTGCGGACCGGCGCGTACGTGCGTGCCACTATGCGCGCGGCGGCGCTGCAGCAATCTCGGTCTTGACCGAACCGTCGGCGTTCGCCGGCGACGTGCAACACCTGCGCCAGGTGGTCGATGCCTTGACCGGGTTCGACGTCCCGGTGATGCGCAAGGATTTCCTGGTCGATCCCTTGCAAATCGTCGAAGCGCGCGCCGCAGGCGCAAGCGGCGTGCTGCTGATCGCCGCCATGTTGTCCGATGCGGTTCTCGAATCAATGCTCGGCTGTGCTTATGAACATTCCATGTTCGTGCTGCTGGAATGTTTCGATGATGGCGACCTCGATCGTTGCGTGTCATTGCTGGAGAAGCACAATCACCGGAAGCAGGCGGCGACGAAGAAACTGCTGTTAGGCGTGAACGCGCGGAACCTGCGCACGCTCGCCGTTGATCCGGATCGGCTGCGCAGGCTTGCCCCGCGGCTCCCGGCCGGCGCCGTGTGCGTCGCGGAAAGCGGACTGCACTCCGCGCAGGATGCAGCCGAAGCCCGCCGTTGCGGATACGGCATGGCACTGGTGGGCACGGCACTGATGAAAAGCGCGCAGCCGGCAGCATTGATCATGGAAATGCTCGATGCCGGTCGTGCTGCGGTGACGGCATGAACCTGCTGGTGAAAATCTGCGGCATGACGGACGCCGAAGCCGTGAATGCTGCCGTTCGTGCCGGAGCAGACGCTGTCGGATTCGTTTTTGCCGAATCGCCGCGGCGCGTTACGCCGCAATACGCCAGTTCCATCGCTGGCGCACTTGCGCCCGACGTATTGCGTGTTGCGGTCATGCTGCACCCGGGCGCCCAGGAATGGCAGCACGTGCTGGAGGTGTTTCGACCGGATGTATTGCAGACGGACGTGTCAGACTTCGCACATCTCGATGTTCCGGCGCACATCCGGCGATGGCCGGTCGTCCGCGAGGGTGACGATGTCGGCGTGTTGCCCTCGCCATTCGTCTACGAAGGACACCGGAGCGGTCGCGGTGAAACGATCGACTGGGATCGTGCCGCGATGCTGGCGCGACGCGGGCACATGATCCTTGCCGGAGGCCTCGATGCCGGCAATGTCGGCGAGGCAATCGTGAAAGTCCGGCCCTTCGGGGTCGACGTATCGTCGGCCGTGGAGTCGGCGCCGGGCAGGAAGGACCCGCGAAAGGTTGAGGCCTTCATCAACGCGGCACGCACCGCACAGGCAGGAATCGAAGAGTTATGAAATCGGTACTGGATCGAGCGGAGAAGGAACGGTTGCTGCGTGCATCGATCCGCGGCGAGTTGCCGGACAAACGCGGCCGCTTCGGCCCGTTCGGCGGCCGCTATGTACCAGAAACGCTGGTACCGGCATTCGAAAACCTCGAGGCGGGTATCGCAGAGCACCTGCACAGCGCGGAATTTCAAAGTGAATTTCGCCGCGAACTGCGTGAATGGGTGGGCAGGCCAACGGCACTGACATTTGCGCCGCGTCTGAGCCAGAACTGGGGCACGGAGGTGTGGCTAAAACGCGAGGACCTGGCACACACCGGCGCGCACAAGATCAACAATGCCATCGGCCAGGCACTGCTGGCCAAACGCCTCGGCGCGATACGGGTCATTGCCGAGACTGGTGCCGGCCAGCATGGTGTCGCCGCGGCAGCGGCCTGCGCAAGAGTTGGATTGCCGTGCCGCGTTTACATGGGCGCCGTCGATATCGAGCGTCAGGCGCCGAATGTCGATCGCATGCACCGCCTCGGCGCGGAGGTGTTTCCGGTGCAAAGCGGTGACAAAACGCTACGCGCGGCCATCGACGAAGCGTTGCGTGAATGGGTGTCGGATCCTTCAGGCATTTACTACTTGCTGGGATCGGCGGTCGGCGCACATCCCTATCCGTATCTCGTGCGCGAACTGCAGTCGGTGATCGGCGCCGAGGCGCGGCAGCAAATGCTCGACCAGGCGGGGCATTTGCCGGATGCAGCCTTCGCCTGCGTCGGCGGCGGGTCGAATGCCATCGGTCTATTCCATCCGCTCCTTGGCGATGATATCGAACTCATTGGCGTCGAAGCCGGCGGAACTGGTCCCGGTCTCGGGCAGAATGCGGCCACGCTCGCGACCGGTACGCCGGGCGTGCTGCAGGGATCGTATTCGATCGTATTGCAGGACAGCGACGGCAATGTGCAGGAGACGCACTCGATCTCGGCAGGTCTCGACTACTCAGGTGTCGGGCCGGAGCATGCCATGCTGCAGGCGATTGGCCGCGTGAACTACGTTTCGGCGAGCGATGACGAAGCACTGGAAGCACTGGAAGAATTGTGCGCGGCCGAAGGGATACTGACGGCACTGGAAACTGCGCATGCTTATGCCGCGGCGAAGCGCTGGTCGAAGGACAATCCCGGCAAACGCGTGCTCATCGGAAATTCCGGCCGCGGGGACAAGGACATGCCTACACTGAAACGTTTTCCGCCGCGGACAAGACGATATGCAGCCACATGAAAAAGTAACGGCTGCTTTGAATGCAGCCAACGAATCCGGCCGCACGGGACTCGTGGCATTCATCACCGCAGGTTACCCGGATCCACAACATTTTATCGAAACACTGAAAACGGTTGCTGCCGCCAGCGACATCGTCGAGATCGGTGTGCCGTTCTCGGACCCTATGGCCGATGGCATGACGATCCAGCGATCCAGTTTCAAAGCAATCGAGAACGGCGTTACGCTCAAATGGATATTTGCGGAACTGGAGCGCAACGGTGTCGCCCTCGGCGCACCGCTGGTGATGATGTCCTACCTGAATCCGCTGCTGGCTTTCGGCTATGAACGGCTGGCCGATCGTGCACTCGGTACCGGTGTCTGCGCTTTCATCGTTCCCGATCTTCCGTTCGAAGAGAGCGGCGATCTCCGCGGTGCGCTCGATGCCAGGGGCATCGGCCTCGTGCAGCTGGTGACGCCGGCAACTCCGCCGCCGCGCATGCAGAAGCTCGCGGCCGCCTCCAAGGGCTTCGTCTACGCGGTGACAGTAACCGGAATCACCGGCGGAGACAGTGCGCTGCCGGACGAACTTGCCGACTACCTGCAAACGGTGTCCAGCATGTCCGGTCTGCCGGTATGCGCGGGCTTCGGTATTCGGACGGCAAAGGACGTGACGAATGTCGGCAAGCACGCGTCCGGCGCCATCGTCGGTTCGGCACTGGTCGAAGTGCTGGAGCGCGGCGACGATCCCGGTGCGTTTCTCGGATCCCTGCGTCGATGAAAAAGCTGACGTCGTCGGAATCGCTGATCACGATCAGTCACTACAGGAACCTGCTGATCAGCGAAGGCATCCCGGCGGTCATTCGCAACGAGTACCTGGGATCGATCATCGGTGAAATGCCGTTCCAGCATGCCTGGCCGGAACTGTGGGTGACGAACGACCTGGATTACGATCGGGCGCTGCAGCTCATCGATGTGTCACTCCCGGACGAGAGTCCGTCGGCGCCGTGGCGTTGCCGGCACTGCGGTTCGGACAACGAAGGCCAGTTCGGCGCCTGCTGGAACTGCGGCAACAGCGACTGACGGGTGGAATGGTGACTAGCATCGCAACGGCGCTCCCTTGTAGGAGCCTGCATTGCAGGCGACTCGGACCGCCGCCGCCGCGCCGGATGCCGTTCTCGCTTAGAAGAAATGCGCTCAAACGGCATGCCGCCACGTCGGCGGCGTTCATCACCGTTGCGCTGTTTGCGATCTATCTGTAGGAGCGCGCATTGCGCGCGACCTAATCGTACGGCCATAGCGCCAGTACTACGGCATGCCGCGCGACAGCAGTCGCGTGCCGGCGATTTCGCTGCGAAGTATGGAGGAAACCTTTTCTGCCTGTACCGGCCGGCTGATCAGGAAGCCCTGCGCCAGGTCGCAGTTGCAACTGCGCAGGAATTCGAACTGGGTTATGGTTTCCACGCCCTCGGCTGCAACCTCGATGTTCAGGCCGCGTGCCATCGCGATGGCCGCGCGAACGATGCGTTGATGGCTGTCGTTCGATTCGACGTCCTGGATCAGGCTCTGGTCGAGGACGAAGCTGTCGATGACGCCGGTGTCCAGCGAGCTGAAGGAAATGTCCCGGGTACCGAAATGATCGAGTGACAGCCGTACGCCCATTTTTCGCAGACCCTGCAGTGTTGCGAGCTGGGAACTGCGGTTATCGACGATGGTGCCATCGCCAATCTCGAACTCTATGCAACCTGGATCGAGCATGGTGTCGGACAGCGTTTTGCGCACCGCCTCGACCAGGCGTCCGTGTTGCAGTTGCTCGGCTGAAAGATTGATCGCCATGGCGAGGTCCGGCAACTCGAACTGGTGCTGCCAGCCGAAAAGCTGCCGGAACGCGGTCTCGATGATCCACTCACCCGTGGAATGAATCAGGCCGCTCGATTCTAGGATGCCGAGAAAGCGGGCTGGCGGCAACAGGCCGAAGCGCGGGTGCTGCCAGCGCAGCAATGCTTCGAGCCCGGTGAGCTTACCGGAATTGACATCGATGCGCGGCTGGTAGTGCAGCAAGAATTCACTGCGCACCAGCGCATGGCGCAGACCAATCTCCAGTTCCTCATGTTGTTCGAGTTTCTTGTTCAACGACGTGGAGTAATACTGGAATCGGTTGCCGCCGCGTTTCTTCGCCTGGTACATGGCAAGATCGGCAGCCTTGATCAATCGTTCCGCCTGGTCGCCGGCGCCCGGGAAGATGGCAATGCCGATACTCGGCGTTGCGTAGACTTCGCTGTTGCCGATTTCGTATTTTTCCGACAGGACCAACACCAGTTTCTGCGCCGCAGCGGCGGCATTCGGCGATTCGCCGAAATCCTCGAGACAAACGACGAACTCGTCGCCACCCCAGCGCCCGGAAAAGTCGCCGACACGCAGGTTACGGGTCAGGCGATCAGCGACCTGCTTCAGCAGCTGATCGCCGATATCGTGACCGAGCGTGTCGTTAACCGATTTGAAACGGTCGAGATCGATGAACAGCACGGCAATGGGCCGGCCATTCCGCTCGCTGCGCCCGATCGCTTTTTCGAGGTGGCGGGTAAACAGGCGCCGGTTCGGCAGCAAGGTGAGATCATCGTATTGCGCGCGCTTCTCCAGCTCGACCGTCCTTCTGACGATGTCGGTCACGTCGCGAAACGTGATGACCCCGCCGACCAGTGCACGGGAGCCGTCATACAGTCCCTGGCCGTTGATGCTGAGGACGATGTCGGCGTGTCCGGGCCTGCGGTAAACCGCAGTCTGGTTGGAGAACTTCTCGCCGCTGCGAGCTTTGGCGAGCGGCCGCTGCGCCGGCTCGATCTGACTTTCGGCATCCGAAGCCAGACCGCAAAACGAATACGCCCAATCCGCGTCCGGAAGGTGTCTCGAGCTCAAGCCGAGCATTAATCGAGCCGCCGGATTGATGTCGAGCACATGGCCTTGCTGGTCCACCACGATCACACCGTCATTGATGCTGCCGAGTATCGACAGCACGGTGCTGTCGGTATCCGACAGGCGGGCCAGCAGCCGGTGCCGTTGTATGGCGTGATTGAAAACGGCATCCTGATCCTGCGGGCTGGTGCTGTCGATACAGAGATAGGCCTGTGCACCGGCGCGAACGGCTGCAATGCCGCGATGTTCGCGCTCGTGTGTGGTCAGTGCGATGACAGGAAACTGGCGCAGCGATTGCAGCAGTGACTGCAGAGTATGCCCGGATTGTACGAGCGCCGGCCCAACTTCAACGAGGACGAGATCGGTAGTTCCGGCAGCCGTGCCGGCAACATCAAACGTGTCTGACTGGCGCAGTTCCTCGCACGCCCCGGATGCCCTGAGACTTTCGAGGTAGCCGCCGGCGAAATCGCTGCGACCGAGGTACAGGATCGAATGCCCCCCCATCAGTATTGCCCCGCCTCCGTCGGCAACTTGCCTGCCAATTGATTTGCTTCGCTGGAAATCAGCCAAGTCATCATCTGTGCCATAGTTCTTATTCTTGAGTTCTGTGCCACCCTGGCGGCGGCGCTAACGGCCAAGTGCATAATACCAGAATCGCGTTGAAACTCAGTCTGAAATCAACAATTTGGCGTCCGGGCAGGACGGGATATAAACCTATGCAAGAGCAAGGACATCCAATATCCAAAGCACACGGAGACTGGATAATTGCAAGCAGTTTTGGCAGTCGGCGGCACGGACAGGGAATCTGAAAGGGCGTCGGTGACCGGGAAAGTTGTGAAAGACGAGTCCTACTGGGTCGAGAAAGCTCAAAACGGCGACGATTCGGCGTTTGAAGTGCTTTACCGGTCGAACATCGCTCGTGTGTATGCGCTGTGCCTGCGCATGACCGCCAATGTTGCCGAAGCGGAGGACGCAGCGCAGGACGCATTCATCCAGGCCTGGCAGCAGCTATCCAGGTTTCGCGGTGACAGCGCTTTCGGCACCTGGTTGCACCGGGTTGCGGTAAACGCGGTGCTGGGACGAATGCGCAAGTCGCGCAGGGAGCGCGATCGGGTCGATGCGGTGATCGATATCGCACCGGTTCCGGAGAGTATCGGTGACGATGCCAATCTCCGCGACCTGGAATCGGCCATGGACAGTCTGCCGTCCGGTGCAAGACATGTTTTTGTTCTGCACGCGGTGTATGGCTACAGCCATGACGAAACGGGCGAGATGCTCGGAATTGCGGCAGGGACCAGCAAAGCACAGCTTCATCGCGCAAGGCGCCTGCTCGCGCAACAGCTGACGACCAACGGTAGTGCGTACAACAGTGGTGCGGTATGAACGAGAGAAACGATCCATCGACGGACAGATCGGAAAACGATGCGCTGATGAAAGCAGCGGCCGCGTTGACGAAAGAAATCAGGCCGGGACGCGATCTCTGGCCCGGTATCGAACAGGCCCTGACCAGGAATGAGCCTGGTGGCGCCTGGCGCGCGACATCCTGGAACAGCCTGTATGCGCAGGCTGCTGCGGTGATACTGCTGGTCGGTGCGTCATCGGGGCTGACCTATCTCGCGGTTTCGGATGGCAACAGCCAGATCTCGCCGGTTGCCCAGGATGTCGAGCGGGTATTCGAGCCCGTCTCCGGCAGTTTCGGCAGCCGCTATAACCTTGGGCCGGATTTTCAGGACGCCCGCGACACACTCGCGGCACGGCTGGATGGGGAACTGCAGAAGCTGTCGCCGGAATCGAGAGCGGGCGTGCAGAAGAACCTCGATGCAATTCACACGGCGATAGTGGAGATCAACGAGGCGCTGGCGAAGGAGCCGGACAACGTTTTGTTGCAGCAGTTGCTGCTGCGCACCTATCACGAAGAGATCGCGTTGATGCAACAGGTAGGCGGGATCCGAAACTCCGCCATGAAAAGAAGCGACATTTGAGAACCGACATCTGATCGTTCATCCGTATGACGGTGAACCAGGGTAACGAGAGCAAGGATATGAACAGATTTTGTATTTTTCTGACCGCGATGTTTCTGACTTCCGGCACACAGGCCGAGGAGGTGCAGAGAACGCTGGACGCCGCAGCCTCCGGTACGGTCGATGTGTCAAACATCTCCGGTTCGGTGGAGATCATGGGATGGTCGCGAAACGAGGTCAGCGTCGAAGCAGATCTCGGCAGTGACGTCGAGGAACTAGTGTTCGAGCGCGACCGTGACCAGATCCTCATCGAGGTGCGTGTGCCGCGGCGGAATTCGCGGTTCATCGAAAGCGACCTGGTAATTCGCGTGCCGGAAAAAAGCGCAGTGAAAGTCGGCACGGTCAGCGCGGATATCGTAATACAGGATGTCCTCGGATCGCAGACGCTCAATTCGGTCAGCGGCGACGTCGAGTCCGAGATCTTTACCGCGGATACCGAGATCGAAACGGTGAGCGGAGACGTCAATGTTCAGGGTGACGGCAAGGACACCAATGTTCGCGTCAACACCGTTAGCGGCGATATAGAGGCGGAGCAACTCGGTGGCGACATTATCGCTGGTACAGTGAGTGGCGACATTTACGTCGTCAACGGATCATTCGACCGGGCCCGCATGAACACGACCAATGGAGACATGGTATTTCATGCCTCGCTGGAAAAAGACGGCCGTTTCGATGCCGAGACGATCAACGGCGAACTGGACATCGTCTTCCAGAAGAAAGTGTCAGCAAAATTCGAAGTCGAAACGTTCAACGGCAATATTCGCAACTGTTTCGGTCCTGAACCGGAACGTACCAGCGAATACACGCCGGGCCTCGAACTGTACTTCAGCGAGGGCGACGGTGACGGCCGGGTCACGATCAAGACACTGAACGGCGATGTCGAGTTGTGCAAAAAGTAGTGAACCGGGCTATTTTTTCCGGCGTCGACGGTGCTTTTTCATTGATGGCCCGGGTTGCAGATCGACGATCGACTTGAACCCGCCCCAGAACATCCGCCGTGCATCGAAGGGCATTGCTTTCGGGTCCATCATATGTGCCAGGCGCGGGTCCTTCATGACTTTGGCATTGATCCGATCGCGATGCGCGCGCGATTTGTACACAATCCAGGAAAAGACTACCGTTTCACCGCGTTTCAGTTTGACGCTCTGCGGAAACGAGGTGAGTTTTCCCGACTTGACGTCATCCGCAACGCACTCGGTGTATTCGAGCGCGCCGTGATCCATCCAGACCTTGCCCGCCTGCGTGGACAAGCGCCGGTAGGCAGCGATCTTGCTTTTCGGCACGGGCAGCACGAAACCATCCACATACTTTGCCATCTGAGATCTCCTGATTCGGACGCCGCTATACTGGCGCGAGGCGTCCGATCGGGCAATAGTTGCCGCGCGCTGCGGTGGCGTTTCCCTGCTGGTTAGCGGGTCACACGGGAGGAATTGGCCGCAGACCGGCTACCGTCACTTTGCTAGACTTGGCGTCCTTCGCTGGCGGAAACCCCAATCATGGCTCGTCTGGTAAAAATCCTGCTCATTGGCCTCGCGGCCGTTGTTGGTATTGCTGTCATTGCCGCGGCCGCGCTGTATCTTTTTTTCGATCCGAACGATTTCCGCGACGAGATTTCGTCGACCGTCAGGAAATCCACGGGCCGGGACCTGGTCATCGAAGGCGATCTCTCGCTCAGCGTCTTTCCGTGGATTGCCGTGGAGATCGGCCGCACTCGTCTCGGCAATGCGGAGGGCTTTGGCGAGCAGCCCTTTCTCAGCTTCGAAAATGCCCGTCTGAGCGTGCGCCTCATGCCGCTGCTGCTGCGGCAGGATATTGCGGTCGGCACGGCAACGCTCGAGGGCCTGTCAGTCAATCTCGCCGTGGCAAAAAACGGCAGCAACAACTGGGATGACCTGTCGGGGACCGAAACCGCGACGGCAGAGGGAACAGACACCGCAGGCGGCGACGCCGGCACCATCGATGTTGCCAACGTCAGTGTCACGGATGCGCACCTTAGCTATGTCGATGCACAGGCCGGCAGCTCGGTAGCGCTGTCCGGTTTGTCCTTCAGCACCGGTCGAATTGCGGCAGGGTCTCCGTTTGATTTCGAAGGCGCATTTACCTTTTTGTCGCAGCCGGGGAACCTGGGCGGCGCACTGCGCATCCGCGGTACCAGCACGCTGGGCGAGGATCTCGGCAGCGTAATTGTCGACGGGCTCAATGTGTCCGGTGAGCTGACCGGTCTCGTCGATGAGTCGACGGACTTCAATTTCGATGCACGAAAAATCACGGTGGATCTGAACGCCAGCGAGCTGACGCCCGGTGAGCTGGATATGTCGATTTTCGGCCTCGGCGTATCGGCAACGGTGGAGCCGTTCTCATTCGAAGGCTCGCCGCTCATCAATGCGGCCATCCGCGTAGCCGATTTCTCGCTGAAAGACCTCATGCAGACTTTCGGCACCGAGCCGCCGCCGACCGCCGATCCGCAGGCGCTGCAGAAAGTGGCGTTCAATGCGAATGCAACCGTCAGTGAAAAGTCGATCGACCTGAAGTCGATGTCAATGACACTCGATGACACGACCATGACCGGCACGTTGTCAGTGCCGCTGACCGAAAGCGGAAGGATGCGTTTCGATCTCACGGCGGACAGCATCAATCTCGATGCCTACATGGCGCCGGCCGATGCAACGGCCGACGCAGCCGCGCCGGGTGAAAAGGTCGATGTCGAAATTCCCGTGGACATGATCCGTGCGCTGAAAGCAAGCGGCAAGGCGCGGCTGAAACAGGCGACGTTGTCCGGCATGCTGTTCGAGAATCTCGAACTGGGTCTCGAAAGCAGCAGCGGAAAATTGCGGCTGCATCCCATTGCTGCGGAGCTGTTCGACGGCACCTACGCCGGCGATGTCAGCATCGATGCGTCCGGCGAGGTTCCGAGGATTTCAGTCAACGAAAAAGTGGAGGGCGTCAGTCTGACGCCGCTAGTCCAGGCGATGTTCGACAATGACAAGGTCAGCGGCACTATACAGGGGTCGTTCGTACTCGGTGGCGCCGGAGCGACATTGTCGGCCATCCAGCGCGACCTCGACGGCACCATTTCC
>CAYXKM010000140.1:0-4802 GCA_964465665.1 uncultured Woeseiaceae bacterium | reverse complement strand
ATGCATGTTGGAGAAGTACCACCAGCGATGCTTCGGGTTGTGGCGAAAGATGGCCGCCTTGATCGCGGCATCTTCGCCGGGCCAATCGCCCAGCATCGTGACGCGGTCCGGAATCGCGTCGACTATGATCAGCGCATTCGTCGTGCCGTCGTCTGCGGCAACCGTACTGCCGTCGCAAAGCGCCAGCGGCCAGTCCTGTGGCGGCGGTGAAAACGTTCTCCACAGGCTGGACGCAATGAAGCGCGTATAGCCTTTCTCGCCGGGGAAATCCTGCGCAAAGATCTGTCTCGCCATGCGTTCGGCCTCTGCCGGCGAATAGTCGACGTGCGCTTCGGAAGCCGGCGGCTGCACGCCGCCGCTGTGCGTGTAACCAACCACCTTGCGGTGGTGTTTCTGACGCTCGCCGGAAGTGCGCACCATCCAGCCGCGTTTTGCTACCAGATTGGCACCGGTCAGCCGCCGCACGATCTCTGCCACCTCGTCCGCATAGACCGCATCGACCTCTTTGGCGTCGAGGAAATCCCCGACGCCGCTCTGGGCCTCTGCGAGCATGAAGCCGTGTTTGTCGAGGCTGAACTGTTCGCTGATATTGCGGCCGTCCCGCACTTCCATGCGATGCATTTCGTAAGTTCCGGTGTTGACCTCCGCGCCGGGCGCCACGAAGCGCCGATTGATAGGCGAACCTGGCGAGAGATAACTGATGTCGGCCTGCACGGAGCGGACCTCGCCGTACTCGCTCATGGCGACCACTCCAGCCAGTCCCGCAGCGCCGCCGTCACCTGGTCCGGTGCTTCGGCCGGCGTCATGTGACCGGCGTGCTCGAAGATCACGAGCTTGGCGCTCGCTATCGCGTCGGCCATCGCCCGGTGCTGCGCGACGGGAGCCCAGGCATCGTCGCCGCCGACACCGATCAGGGTCGGGCAGCGGATCGTTGAGAGGAGCGGGCGAGCATCCGGGCGATCGAGCAACGCGGTCACCTGGTCCTCGTAACGTTCGAGCCCGGCGCTGACACACATGTGCCTTAAGCGCTCTGTGAAAGCGTGGTCGCACCGCCGATCGGAATGCAGCATCGGCGGCAGCCATGCGTCGACCAGTGCTTCCATGCCGTCGCGCTTGCCCAGTTCCAGCAAAGCCATGCGTTTTTCCCTTTCGCCGGCCGCGACCGGATGGACACCGGTGTCGAGCAGCGCCAGCCGTTCGACGCGATCCGGGGCCAGACGCAGTACCTCGAGCGCGACCCGTCCGCCCATCGAATGCCCGGCCAGCGAGATCCTGTCGGGCGCCGACTCAAGCACGCGCCGTGCCATCGTGACCAGGCTGCGTGCATCGCCGTAGCCGTCGAAGGCAACCGGTCGATACGCCGCCAGCGCCGCAAGCTGTGCAGCAAAGATCCGCCCGTCGCACATCAGGCCGGGCAACAGGTACAACGGCGCAGGTCCGATCGACATTACTTATCGTCGTTGAATCCCTCACGTGCCCGGCTGTTATCGATTTTTATCGGCTTGCCGGTGACGGGATGGTGGAAGTGAAAGGGTACGATGTCGGTTGCCGGCCACAAGCGCGGTGGCGGTTCTATAAGCTTGTCCGGCCCGATCGGATCTTCCGGATAGCAGGTCTTCGCCATCGGAACGAAATCGATCGGAGTCTTGCCCCAGCCTTCGGCGAAGCTGCCGTGCCAGAATGGGTAGTAGCCGAGTCGTTTGAATTTCCACACGCCCTGGTCACGGACGTAGCGGTTCTCGTAAATGCCGCCCTCCCACCACTGGCGCTGTTTCATTTTTGCGGTTTCGTGCGTACCGGCCTGCATCATCGAGCGGCCGCGCACTTCCGCGGTTTTTCTGTCGGGGGCCACATCGATGATCATCTGCATCTGCGGATGGTCGAGCAGCCATCCGTAGCGGGGGCCGTTGTGATTCTCGGTGAAGTTTTTGCGAAAGCGTTCGATATAGAGACGCCGGATGCTCGCCTTGCCTTCGTAGATGCCACCCAGGAACCAGACTTCGGCATCCTCGGCAAACAGATCGACGCATTCGTTGTACTGCGACTTGTCTATGAAGTAACCGTAGGCATACTGCAGGCGGCGGATTGCGTGTATGTCTTGTTGAATGCCGAGTTCATGCTCCAGCTTGTCCAGGCGTTTCTGCAGTTTCGTGATCGCATCGTCTTTCGCCATCTGGTTACCCCTCGTCTCTCTGGATTGCAGGTCTATTTGCGTTTGCCGCCCGGAACTCCGTGGGCGACGCGTTTCTCGAACTCCGGATCGTCCTCCGGATTGGCGAGAGCAGCCATGATACGCGAGTGAACCGTGTTGAGCGTTTCTCTGAATTCCGGATACGGCAGTATGTACAGCGCGTCCTCTTCCACCCCCTTGAGTACATATGCTGCAAGCGTCTCGGGTTCCATGCCCACCTCGATGACTTTCTTCAGCCAGGAGAATACTTCCGGGTCGGCGCCGTAGTAGCCCGTTTTC
The DNA here is from genome assembly GCA_964465665.1 of uncultured Woeseiaceae bacterium. GTDB lineage: Bacteria > Pseudomonadota > Gammaproteobacteria > Steroidobacterales > Woeseiaceae > JAKEGN01. Next base: position 2,332 of record CAYXKM010000140.1, on the reverse strand, counting down.
TCGAGATGCTTCGGCCGCGTCAGCACGGATTCATGAATGTTCGAATTCACCGCGCCGGGGCACAGCAGCGATACACGGACTCTCGTATCCTCCAGGTCCATGCTTAAGCATTCGGTCAGTCCGCGGACCGCCATTTTGGTCGTGCAGTAAAGTCCCGTGCGCGGCAGCGAGATGAATGCCGACATCGACGCCGTATTGACGATGTGGCAGTCGTCACCGCGCTCGAGCATGCGCGGCAGGAATGTCTGTATGCCGTTGATCATTCCCCAGAGGTTGACGTTGATCTGCCACTCCCAGTCCTCGAACGTCGCATCCTGCATCGGCCCGAACTGGGAAACTCCGGCTGTATTGAAAAGAAGCTGCACGGGTCCGAGGGTCTTTTCCACTTTGTCGGCCGCGCGCCGGTAAGCTTTGCGATCGGTGATGTCGAGCTTGACTGTCAGTACCTCGCGCCCGGCTTCTTCGAGGTGTCTGCGCGCCTCATCCAGATGATCCTGGCGAATATCGGCGATTGCCACCTTGCAGCCAGCCGCGGCGAATACGCTGGCCTGGCCGAAGCCGACACCGGAACCGCCGCCGGTAATGAAAGCAACCTTACCTGCAACCTGAGTCATGAATGAGCAGTGTCCTGTGCGGTCATGCGCCCGAAAGCTTTCGGCACTCGCGGTATTCTGGACCGGAAGCGTCATCTGCATCATCTCATTCCGGAGCGGATTTCCCCTGCAAGCGAAAGTTGCTTCGCTGTCGTTCGCATATCGTTAATCGCCACGACTGGTACCCCCGTCCGCTTTCTGCAAACATGCTTTTCTGAGTAGTTGCAACCTGGAGGATCTGACCGTCATGCGCGTGAAAACTCTCGAGGACGCGATCAAGGCGGCCGGCAATCCGGTTGACATGTTGCGCCACTCTCAGGCCGGCCCGAACGTCTATCCCGGCGTCCCGGCGGAATACACGAACTGGCGCGACGAACAGCAGGCGTGGCAGAACGCTTGCGTTCTGTACAACCAGTCCTACCACATGGCGGACCTGGCCGTCGAAGGCCCCGATGCACTCAAACTGCTCCGCTATCTCGCCATCAACAGCTTCGAGAATTTCACTGTCAACAAAGCAAAGCAGTTCGTGCCCTGCAGTGCAGACGGCTACGTCATCGGCGACGTGATCCTGTTCTACCTCGCAAAGAACAAATTTAATCTCGTCGGCCGTGCACCGGCGCTGAACTGGGTCCAGTTCCATGCGGACACCGGCGACTACGACGTCAGGCTGAAACTCGATCAGAGGACGGCGCTGCGCAAGGATCCCGGCCGCCGCAAGTCCTATCGCTTCCAGGTGCAGGGACCGACGGCGATGGACACGATCGCAAAAGCGCTCAAGCGGAAACCGCCGGAGCTGACGTTCTTCAACATGACCACCGTAACAATCGCCGGCAAGAAAGTGCAGGCACTGCGGCACGGCATGGCCGGACAACCGGGCTTCGAATTTTTCGGCCCGTGGAAAGACGGCGAAGCGGTCAGGCAGGCGCTGATCAAGGCAGGTGAGCCATTCGGTATGAGGCTCGTGGGCGGTCGTGCCTACTCCTCGAACACGCTCGAGTCGGGCTGGATCCCGTCGCCGTTGCCCGCTGTTTACTCGGGCGACTCGATGAAAGCCTACCGCAAATGGGCGCCGGCAACGGCTTATGAAGCGAAAGCGTCGCTCGGCGGCAGCTTTTATTCCGATGACATCGAGGACTATTACTTCACGCCCTGGGACATGGGTTACGGACATATCATCAAGTTCGATCACGACTTCATCGGCCGGAAGGCACTCGAGGGAATCGGGAAAGGGCCACATCGAAGGAAAGTCACGCTGGCGCTCGAGAACGACGATACGCTCGCCTGCATCGGATCGCAGTTGTTCGAACGCGATCGCGTCAAGTACATGGACTTCCCGTCGGCCGTCTACTCGATGCATCCGTTCGACCGGGTCATGGCCGGCGACAGGCTGGCCGGCCTGTCGACATGGATCGGCTACAGTTCCAACGAACGCCGCATGCTGACGCTTGCCGTGCTGGACGAGGAGTTCGCAGAACCCGGCACCGAAGTCACGCTGGTCTGGGGTGAGGAAGGCGGCGGTTCGAGAAAGCCGACCGTCGAAAAGCATGCCCAGGCAGAGATCCGCGCCGTCGTCAGTCCCGTACCGTACGCAGAAGTGGCGCGCAAGTCTTACGTCGGCACGGACAGCTGGCGGAGCCAAACCGGCTGAGGGAATCCGCGCTTGGGGTGCACCAGGGAGAATGGCACTTACTTAGCGCTAACACCGCGAGCAACCACGACCTTAGGTCTCGCCGGCGGGT
>CAYXKM010000139.1:0-14138 GCA_964465665.1 uncultured Woeseiaceae bacterium | reverse complement strand
GGTCACGATGACCGCGGCGGCCTCGAAGTACACGCCGACATCGCCGCCGTGACCGCGAAAGGCCTGCGGAAACCAGTCGGGAACCAGTACCGCGATGACGCTGTATAACCAGGCCACGCCGACACCCAAGGCAATCAGCGTGAACATGTTCGGGCTGCGGTTGAGCACGGACTGCCAGCCCCGCTGAAAGAATGGCCAGCCGGCCCACAGAACCACCGGTGAGGACAGCAACAATTGCAAGCCTTGCAACAGGCGCGGCGGTGCCATCGTTTGCAATGGCATGCCCGGCAACATCTCCGCCATCGCAATGAGGAACACCGGCAAAGTGAGCGCGACCGACCATCGAAATCGGCGCCGCATGTCGATGAGTTCCGCATCTTCCCCGTCATCGGCCGACAGCATCACGGGTTCGAGCGCCATGCCGCAGATCGGGCAACTGCCCGGGACGTCGCGCAAGATCTCGGGATGCATCGGGCAGGTCCACTGGCCGGCGGCGTCGGGACCTGGCACGACCGCTGCTGCGACAGCTGGTTTGCCATGGCCATGATGTTCGTGTTCACAACTGTGCGGGTGGTTCATCGAAGGTTTCCTTCGTTCAATCAAGTTTGGCACCGATGTGCAGTTCACCGCGCTGCCGGGCCAGCGCCACCTGCCGGCGCCGTTCCTCGAGCCGCAAAGCGCGATCGGCATCCAGTTCGTCGATGCACCTGGGACAGGAAACTCCCTCGCGATAATCGGGAGACTCGAGGTCCTCGCTGGAGAGCGGACGGCGACAGGCGTGGCACTGCACGTAGCCGCCCTCGGCCAGGTCGCGATCGACGGCTACCCGCGTATCGAAAACGAAACACTCACCCTGCCAGCGATTGTCGGCGGGCGCGACCGTTTCAAGGTAGTTGAGAATTCCGCCCTGCAACTGGCACACCTCGGAAAAGCCGAGTTCCAGCATCAGCGCCGAAGCTTTCTCGCAGCGTATGCCGCCGGTGCAGAACATCGCGACCGGGCGGTCGCGGTCGCCGGCCGCCAGTCCTTCGGCGAACCCGGCAAACTGCCGGAAGCTGTCCGTCTGCGGATCGAGCGCTCCCGGAAACGTGCCTACCTCGATTTCGTAGTGATTGCGCGTATCGACAAGCAGCGTTTTCGGATCCGCGATCAGTCGGTTCCACTCGGCCGGCGATACATGCCGGCCGGTGTGTTTCTGCGGCCGGATGTCCGTGCGACCCAGTGTCACGATTTCCTTTTTCACCCGCACGCGCATGCGCCGGAACGGTGCGGTCCCTGCTTCGGTCCACCGGCCTTCGATCGGCTGTTCAAGCTGCAGTTTGTTTTGCAGCCAGTCGAAAACGGCCTGTACCGCCTGCCGCGATCCTGCGAGCGTGCCGTTCACGCCTTCGTTGGCGACTAAAACCGTACCGAGCAGCGCCAATCGATCGCACAGCGCCTGCAGTCCGGCGCAAACTTTTTCCGGCTCCGCGATGTCGACGAAGCGGTAAAAGGAAACGACGACGACAGGACTTCGATCCACGGCACTCAACTCACAGGCGTTCGACGCCCGGTGTATCCAGGGTCAGCGACAGGATGCTGTGCCGGATGTCCTCGCCCAGCACCAGGCGCGCATCGACACCGATGCTCTCGAGGTCGTCATCGTAGTCGAGGAATCCGGCCGCATTCCGCCGCAACACACCCAGCTCCCGAAGTGCAGTGACAAAATCCTGGAACAGCGCTTTGTCGAAGAAATCCGGCGAGTTCAGGCCGTAAATCATCGAAAGCCGCTGCGCGCTTTTCTGGCAAAGCGTCTCCAGCTTGGTCCGCGTCAGGGTGCCGGATCCATTTTTCACCAGCAGCGCGATGGCGAGGTAAAAACGTTGCAACATCGGCACCATCACCTGGCCGAGCATCAGCAACTGGTATGCGCTGGCCGAGCCAGTCGCCGGCCGTACCAGGCATTCGCCGTCGCGTGTCAGGAGTTCGAGTTCGACCAGCGCAGCGATGGCTTCGGTGGTTACCGCGTCGATGTCCTCGAAACGCCATTTGACGCACAGCTCGCGTTGCATGAATGGATAAATGAGGCGCAGCAGTCGTTGCAGCTCCGTGTGGTGCAGTCTCCGTCCCTGGATGAAACAGCAGGCGATCGATGCCGGAATGGCAAACAGGTGGTTGACGTTGTTGCGGAAGTAGGTCATCAGCACGGCGTCACTTTCGGCCATGTGCACGACATCGCCGAGCGGATGTGCGGTGCGGCCGATGACGCCGAGCCGCTCGCCGTGATCGACGATCTCTCCGGGCGACATGTCCGGAATGGTCACGGAATCGGAATAGCGAAAGCGATTCAGCAGATCGATGCTGAGCTTCAGTTGCCGGTGCAGTTCCATTTCGCCGATCGTCTGTTTCGGCGTCGACAGCAGGACGGTCGCGAGCAGGCTGATCGGTGTCACTGCCGCCGCAGAATTGATGCCCATCATGATGCAGCTGCCGAGCTCGTTGACGATATCCGTGACCCACTCCGGTTTGTCATCGGCTTCACGCGCCTGACTGCGCCAGTCCGGTTTGCATTTCTGCAATATCGGTTCGATGCGTATCGGTTCGCCGATATTGACGTAGACTTTTCCGAAATTTTCGCGCAGCGATTTGATCGAGCGGATCAGGCCGACCAGGGTTTCTTTTTTCTTCTCCGCGCCGCTCAGTTCACGGATGAACGAATCGCCCTCGATCAGTTTCTCGTAGCCGAAATAGATCGGCATGAACGCGAGCGGCCGTCGCGGATTGCGCAGCCAGGAGTCCACGGTCATCGCCAGCATGCCGGCTTTGGGCGGCAGCAAACGTCCGGTGCGGCTGCGCCCGCCTTCGACGAAGTACTCGATCGGGTATCCGCGCGCCAGAATCTGGTTCAGGTAGGCATTGAAAACCGTCGCATACAGGCGGTTGCCCTTGAAGGTGCGCCGCAGGAAGAAAGCGCCGCCGCGACGCAGGATCCGGCCGATGATTGGCATGTTTAGATTGATGCCGGCTGCGGTGTGCGGCACGCTCAGCCCCTCGTTATAGACGATGTAGCCGAGCAGCAGGTAATCGATGTGGCTGCGATGGCACGGCACGTAGATCACTTCGCAGTCTTTGGCGACGTCTCGCAGGTTGTCGACGTGGCTCAGGATTATGCCGTCATAAATGCGGTGCCACAGCCGGTCGAGGAACCGCTCGACCATGCGTATCGTCGGATAGGAAATGTTGGCCGCGATTTCGAATGCATAACGGCGGGCCTTGTGTGTGGTCCGTTCGCGCAACGCACGGTTGTCCCCGGCTTCGGCTTCGATGGCGCGCATTACGCGAGGATCGAGCAGTACCTGGTTAATCAGCGCACCGCGGTGCGAGAGATCCGGTCCGACCGTTGCCGTGCGGCGTTGTCGGAAATGCACCCGCAGCACGCGCGACAGCTTGCGAAACGCGATGCTGGGCGCTAGACCCTCGTTGACGATAGTACTCAGCGGCAGCGGGTGACTGATCCTGAGTAAAGTATTCCGGCCGTGCAACACCGTCGCGAAAAACTTTCGCGTGCGACCCATGACGTCCCAGTCTTCGGAGAACAGCAGCTTGAACAGGGATTGTTCCTTGTCCGGGGAACGCCCCCAATAGATCGCGACCGGGATCAACAGCAGCTCGTGACCGTCCGCGGCGACGGCCGCGTCCACGATGCGTTGCAGTCGCGCCGAGCCGGACATGCGCGGCTTCCTGAAAATAAAACCGCTTTTCCGCCGCAGCACGACAATTCTGCTGCGTTCGCGAAGTCCACAGTAATCCAGGGCATCCGACGGGGAAGGCAGCCCGTGCATTCGGCACACACGTTCCAGAGCCAGGGTATCAGCCAGACCGCCGGTCTCCAGTACGTAACAGACTTTCGCGTCCTGTCCGGCCAGCAATGCGGCCGGATCCTCCGGGAGTACCGAAGGCCTTGCCCAAACCGCGAAGATCTTGCCCGCCAGCCAATACCACGGCCTGAATAGGAGTCTTAGAGCGCTCATTGGCTGCCAATCTTACAGAATTACGCCTGGACCGGAGGCCGCATTCCCTGGGTCAAATCATGATTCACTGACCAGGGCCTGCTACGTCAGGGCGGACGATTTTTACTCGGGCAGGGTTTTGCCGGATCCGCCCATTTCCGCCGGGAAATCTTTCATTTTGGGCAGGCCGTCACGGATTCGCAGCACCGCCGATTCGTAATTCACGTGTATACCCGGTTCGAACTTAAGCGTCGGCAGTACCGCGGCATAGACGTCGACGAAGTCGCCTGGCGGATGATCCGTCAGGACATGGCCGCCGCACTGGGTGCAGAATTTTCTCTGGCTCGTATCGGTGAGCGCAAAGTTCCCGAGTTTGTCCTTGCCCTTCACAACCTTGACCTGGTCGGGCTTCCACAAGGTGAATGCATTGACCGGTCCCGCACTCCATGCACGACAATCCTTGCAATGGCAGTAGCCCATTGCGAACGGTGCTCCGGATGTGCTGATTTCGACGGCACCGCAGAAGCACTTCCCTTTATAGCTACCTGCATTTGTTGTCGGCATCTTTGCTCCTTTATTGTTATGTGATCAGGCGACGTTGGGGAGTGCGCCCGACCATCGGATCCGGTACCTGAGCATATCAACTAACTACGATCCCAGCTCCATTTCCAGTAATACCAGGATCTCGTCCGTGGCTGTCTCATCGCTCCTGAAAAAACTTTTCCGCACGCACGCCGGTCAATCAATAAATGGCAATCGGGTTTCCCGGCGACCCGGTGGCACCTTTGATCTTCAGCGGCGACCAGGTAAACAGGAACTCGTAGGCCTTGTCGGCGACAAGCTGGCTCAGATCAAGATTCTCGATGTTCCAGATTCCACTGCGCGTCATCATCTTGATGTGGCACTCGAACGGCTGCTCGGTTTCGCCGCCAAAGTTTTTGCCGACCGCCTCGCTCGACCACGTGTCTCCGCCCCAGAGTATGATCTTTCTCTTCGCCAGGTACTCACAGGCCGAAATGCCAAACCCGGGCCCACCGGCATTGAATTCGGCTATCCGCTTTTGCTTTTCGGCCGCGTCATAGGTATCCCACCTCGACGGGTCCCAGATATCGCCGTGGCCGGTGTAAAGGAACACGCAGTCACCTTCACCAATCGGGTCGATTCCCTGCTTCTGAACCATTGCCTCGATATCGGCAACGCCGATGATCCCGGGATCATCCACGCTGTTTTCAACAGGAACCGGCAAGCGGCCGCCGTGATACGCAACGGCATCGAGCAGCACACCACGGCAGACGAAACCGATTTTGGCGACGTGCTCGACACCGAGCGGGCCCAAGCCAAAGCTGCTGATGCCTGCGTCGGCGAGGTAGCGGCCATTGTAAAAGAACAGCCCTTTGGAGGTGTTCACGCCGATGTGGCCCGGGCCGTCAAACTGGGTGCCGATCTGGCCAATCTCGCCGGACACGAACTCATCGTTGTAAACCGCTTCCTGTTCACCGACCGGTCCGCCGGTTGGCAGCCCCGGAATGACCAGGCGCCAACTACGCTCACCAAATGTCGGCGCATCCTGCTGGTAGACTTTGCCGAGCGTTGCGACTTTGCCTTGCCTGACGAGCTTCACGGCACTTAACACCATCGCCGGTGTTGTTCGGTTCACGGCGCCCGCCTTGTCGTCTGCGCCCCATTCACCGGGTGCCCAGTTCTCCGTAAGCGGTTGGTCATTTTCCGCCCAGGCCACGCCAGGCGTAACCGTAAACACGAGTGCAACACTGGCCAGGGCCAGGCGAAGGTTGGCAATAAGGACAGTCATGTAGTTCTCCATTTCAGGCGATCGGCATTCCCTCTTAGTTCCTTTCTTCTTGCGGATCGTCCGGATCCTCCGTGCCGTCTTCCATATGCCTCATGGCTTCGTCCATATCCTCTTCATGCTGCATCACGGTGTCTTCGACACCTTTTGCCTTGTCGACGGATTCGATCAAGGGATCGAAAACCGTTTCTTCGTCCTCACTGGTGGTCGCGTCGTCTGCGGGTTCATTGCCGCAGGCCGACAGTAACAGGGACAATAGGATCAGGATCAGGAATCTCATGCGCGTCTCCTCGTAGTCTCCTGGCCGGCGATCTGCCGCACGAACCGGGAAAGGTAATCGTTGATTTCCGCAATGTTGTCCGTCAAACGGTGGTCGCCGTCAAGCACATGCAGTGTCGCCCGGCATAGACGGGCGAAGCGGATGCTATTCTCGACCGGCACCACGTCATCGCGCCAGCCGTGCACGATGACGATCGGAATGTCCGGCGGCGTTGGCGTCAGGCCTTCGAATTCCGGCATGAAATAGGCGGGCGCCAGCACGAACAGGCCCGCGGCGTTCACGGCCTCCGCGGCTGCGGTCGCCACGTGCCCGCCCATGCTGGAGCCGACCAGGATCAGCGATTCGCGGACATCGCTGCATTCGGCTATCAGCTTGTCGACGCGTTCGGTCGGGTCGGCGATACCCTGGTAGTCGATGCTCTCGACGCGGCAACCGAGCGCTGTCACCGTTTCTGCCATGGAACGAATCTTGGTTCCCCAGGGACCGCTTTCCTGGCCGTGCGAAAAATAAACGGCGGGCATGCTCATACCATGAAGCCCTCGCCGCCCTGGCACAGGTCCTCGATCTGCCGCGCCATCAGCCAGTCGCGGTCCTGGCCCCACAACGCAATATCGCCGAGGCGAAACACGGGGACTCCCCAGACGCCCAGTTCCGTCATCGCCTCACGATTGGCGGTGCAGTGCTCACGCCATTCGAATGCATCGAGCGCGGCCTTGACCTCCGGCCAGAACAGCCCGGCCTTCTCGGTGACTTTGCGCAGGCCCTCATCCGTTGCAACGTCGGTTGCCTCGTTCCAGATCGCATTGCCGGCTTCGAACAGAAACTCGCGTTCCTTGCCTTCGCTCCTTGCATAAAAAAAAGTCGCGATGCAGCGTTCCGCTCCCGCGCCGACCGAATCGCAGATGCGGTGAAACGGGATGCGGAGCCGGGCCGCTTCCCGTTTGGCATCCCGCGCAATGTAGAGCAGCTTGGCCTTTGGAATCGGCAGACCGCGCATGACCATGGGCAACACCGGGCGCACCTCGAGCTTGAGACCGAAGGCTTCGGCGATGCGATACGCCGATCGCAGCGAAATGTACGCGTACGGACTGCGGAAGGAATAAAAGAGCTCGAGCGGCGGCAGCGACTTTGCTTTGTCCGGTACGGCCGCCGGCAGATTCAGCTGCATCGCCTGGCGTATCGAGGCAAGCGCCGCATTCGGCTTGCCGGACTTGTTCAGGCCGAGACCGTCGAGACGCTCCACAAGGTAATGCAAGCGATCGACACTCCAGTACCATTCGCCGCCATAATGCAGGGTCCCGCAGATGTAATGGCCCAGTGATTCGAGCAAGGCCTGGTTCTTCGCGATCAATGCGGATGCAGCATCCCTGTCGTGACCGATGAATCGCTTCACGCCTTCGGAATCGCCGCGCCAGTAAGCGGCGAGTGCCGCCCGCACGGTCTCCGGAAAATTGCCGGCATCGTGCTCGCTCGCCAGCGCATCAAGCAGCGCGCGGCGGTGTTCGACGACAGGCGCCGTGCCCTTGTCGAGAAACGGGATACCGAGTTCGCGCGCCAGAAGCTCGCAGTCGCGCACGGCGTACTCGGCGAGCATGCCGGGTTGCGGCGTGTATTCATTGCCGAGTGTCTGCGCGAGGTAAATTTTCACCGCGACCGCGTAGTGCGCGGCGAACTGCGGCAGGTAATGACTGAGCAGGTAGGAATACGGATCGTCGAGCTGCAGGAATACCGACACGATGTGCGGTTTACCGGTCAGCCTGCGCTTGAGTTCGAAGACCCGTCGCTGCAGCTCGACATAAGGATAGTCGAGGTACAGGTTCAGCATCTGGCTTCGCAGTTTTTTCTTCAGGCTCAACGCTGGTCCCACGCAGCGCTCGGCTTCCACAGCAATTCATCGAGATCCGGCTGCCACCGGTATATGCGCATATCGACCCGCCCTTTCTGCACTGCGACACCTTCCATCTTAAGCCGTTTCACTTGCTCCTTGTACGGCCGCGTGCCAGTCGCAAACGCGATACGGCCGGACGACGTGATCACGCGGTGCCAGGGCAGCGTATGGCCGCGTGGCAGCACGCGCAACGCGTAAGCGGTCTGGCGTGCGCCGCGAGGAATGCCGGCAATCGCGGCAACCTGTCCGTAACTCGCGACTTTGCCGTGCGGAATATCGCCGATGGTCCGCCAGATACGTTCGTTCCGCAGTTGCGTGGGTGATTTTTCAGTCATGCGCCGTACTCAATCCCAGGCGCTGGCGGATCTCGCGCCGCGCCTCATTCAACACCGTTTCCTTGTCCAGGCTGTCGAGTATCGCTTTCACCACTTGCTTCGGCCCACCTTCGCCCCAGGACTTGCCCTCCGCCAGGTATTCTCCCGCCACGCGCCCGACCAGGTAGGTGCTGTAGTAGGCAATGGCGCCTTGCGCCCCGGCCGTGAGTATGGTCGAGAGCCCGAGCGTGCCGACTTTCAGGGCACTCGATACAAAATGCAGCGCCCACACGGTGCCCATCAGTGCAGCCGCTTCCGCGGCAATGACCCGGACCAGAGATCCGGCTTCGTTGCGGCTTACGGGCAATCCGTACACGCGCGACAGGTGCATGATCATGCCGATGTCGATGAACGCGGCGGCGAACAAGTCCGCCACCGGGACCGGGTTGAAGGCGACCGCAACACCTTTGGCAATGCAGTAGCTGCGCACCAGTTTGTCGCCGAGTTCGCGGCGTGCATTCAGTATTCGCCGCCCGACCTGGTCGCTCAAGTTCGCGGCAAACAGGCTCGCGTTCAGCGCCGCGAGCGTCTTCCCCTCGGACTCGAATATTTCCCACAGGCGCAGGCGAAGTTGCGCAATGTCCGGTTCGCGTTCGCGCGACGTTTTGGTTTCGGTGCCATCGCTGCCGGTTACGATCACGGTCTGCGGACGCGGCTGTGCGGCAACGGCGATGACGTCCTCCGGTTTGACGAGGCGCTCCGTTTTGCGGCGAACGGAAGCGATGAGTTCGGCAATTTCCGGTTCGCTGTAAAGATCGCGCTTGTTCAATGCCACCACCACCGGGCGGCCTTGGCCCACCAGGGTTTTCAGCGCGCGCCGTTCGCTGTCGGTGATATCGCCGTCGACGACAAAAATCACGAGGTCGGAGCGCTGTGCGACTTCTTTCGCCATCTCTTCGCGCGCTTCGCCGCCGGCTTCGTCGAGCCCCGGTGTATCGATAAGGTAGACACCACCGGCCTCGATCTCCGACCACGGCTCGATGGCGGAATGCCGCGTCTCTCCGTGCAAGGGGCTCACCGCAAATCTTTCCTCGCCGATGAGGGCATTCAGCAACGAAGATTTACCGGTACTGACACGGCCGAAAGCGGCGATGTGCAAATGCCCGTGGTCGAGTTTCTCGAGCATGGCCTGTACCGCGGCGTAGTCGTGCGAGAGAGTTTCGCGTATGCCGGCCGGCAGGCGCGAATCCTCGATCAGTTCTTTCAGGCTTTCGCGGGCGAGCGCGAGATGGGCGGCGCCGCCATCGGCCTCGGCTTCAGCCTTTTTTTTCTTCCCGCTGCTCCATGGCCATTTTTGCCACTTGCCGAACACCCGCTTGAATATGTTCACCGATGCCTTCCTCGAATTCCTTTGCGGCTTCTTCGGGCAGGAGTTCGCCGTGTCTGGCCAGCGTGTGCACCAGGCTCCTGCCAAGCGCATCGAAAATCAGGCCATAGGCTACCGCATGCACGAGGCCGCCGGCGACCGTACCGATGCCGGGAAAGGCCTTGAGACCGTTGCCGGCGACCGCGAGACTTAAGGGCAGCATTCTTCCGACCCGGCTTTGGCTTAAGTTCAGAAACATCTCGATATCGAGATCCCGGGGCGCCGCTCCGTACAGGCTGCAGAGCTGCCGGGTCATGCTGGTGCCGATGTAGCCCTGGATCAGTACATCGGTGCCGGGACTCACCGCCGCCAGTGCGCCGATCACCGCTTTTCGGGTGGAGCTGCGTATGATCTGTTCGGAGCGTTGCTGGCGGTAGCGCGTCTCGGCTTCGGCGAGTTTGTCCGCGGCAAGGCGGAACACGGCGCGGTCACGACGTACATCGAGCGTCTGCGCATCTTTCTCCAGCATACGATTGATCGCGACCACGAGGACACCGATGTCGGCCGGCCGCTCGCGGCGCACGCGTTTTTCACTGCCGTCCGCGCTTTGCTCGACCACTTCGTTCTGGCCACCGGCAGACACTGCCACCACACGCCCGCGGGCGCCTTCGTCGCCGAGCCGTCCAAGGTGTTCGAGCAGGCGTTCCATCAGCACGGCCTGCTCCTCCCGGTTGTAACGGTCCGCCTTGTTCATCACCAGCACCAGCGGTTTACCGAGTTCCAGCAACCAGCGTATCGCCTGTTGCTCCGGGCGCGTCAGGTCGCCTTCGCAGACGAAAATCACGAGCTGCGAGCGCAGCGCTTCCTCGCGCGCCATGTCGTCGAGCCCTTCCTGCAATCCGCCGGTGCCGGGCACGTCGGTCAGGAGGATCTGCGTTCCGGCCGGGCTGTGCCAGCGATAGTGCCGAATGTCGATGGTCGAGCCACCGGCGGGACTGACCAGGACGTCGGCTTCGGGCACCAGTGCTTTGATCAGCGAACTCTTCCCGGTGCTGATTTCACCGAAAAAACAGAGGTGTATGGCGCCGCTTTGCTGTCGTGAGGCGAGTTCCTTGAGTTCGGCCTGCGCCGTGCCTACGTCAACACCGGCTTTTTCCGCGTCCTTCAAGCGTTGTTCGATATCGGCGCGCGTCAGCACTGCCGCGCCTTTCGCCAGCGGTTCCGGTTTGCGCCGCACCACCAGTTTAACGATGAGCCAGACTGCGGCAACGACCAGCGCCAGCAAGACAGCAACGTAGCCGTAAAGCAGCCATCGCGGGCCGTCGAGCAATCGATCCCAGACGTTCAGCGCCGACTCAGTGACGAACAGCAGTGCGGCAACGACAACAACAGAGACGAGCAGTACAAGCAGCCCGATGGCGAGCCTTAGGAACCGGTCGAGTTTCATGAGCGCAAAGACTGCCCGAAATCTTGCGGCAGCGAAAGGCGGCTTCCCGCTGGCTTCAGAACTTCACATTGAAATTGACGACCGCGAGGTGATTGACCTGGTCCTCGGCATCGTCCACGGGTATGTACTGGTGCATATAACCGGTTTCGATCGCCAGTGTCGGCGACAGTTTCCAGCCGAGCCCGAACGCCGTTCGGTTCTGAGACAGGCCCGATTCCGCGCCCCAATCCGTATCGCGCAATATGAAAAAGGGTTCAACCGAAATATGGAGATCCAGATTCCCGGTACTGCCCATGGGCCGCACGTACTTCATCAGGTACTGCAATTGCCAGCCGAGATCGTCGCCGGCGCTGACCGATCGTTGCTGGAACCGCGCACGCATCGACAAAGTGCCGTGAGTCCAGCGCGCTACGTTCCAGGTGAGTTGTTGCCACAGCCGGTCTTCGGTCACCGTTCTTCCGGATCCGTTACTCGCGTGCACGTACATGTAACCGGCATGCGCCACCATGTTGTCGCTGATCGTGTAACCGATACCCGGGCGGAGCTGGTAGGTGTTGATGCCGCTGCCGACGTCGAAGTAACGAAGCTGCGCATCGAACCAGTACCGCCATCGGCTGGCCCCTGCGGCAGTGTCGAACGCATCCTCGGTTGAAAAAATACCCCAGATACCGACGTTGTCTTCCGCGGCCATCGCGGCGGTTGACATCGTGCAGCCAAACAGTGCGGCAACCGCCAGGTTCCTCATCAGGCGCGAAAAACGGTTCATGCCATCGTCCGTACGGAAAAACGCCGCGGAGGATACCATCCGGGCGGCGCGGTGCAACGATTTTGCCTGAACTGGCGATCTGGTGCAGAGTGGCATCTCCATGGCAAGCAGAAAAAGAAAACCGGGCTGGTTCCGTCGCGGCGTTCGATGGGCGATGTTCATTGCCATCGATTGCGCTTTGCTCAGCCTGGCCCTGGTTGTTCCGTTGCGCTGGATCGACCCGGTGACCAGTGCCTTCATGCTGCTGGACGACAGCGGCCGGGAACCGCCGTTGTACGAATGGGCGGAGTGGCAGGACATCGGCATCGCGCCGGCGCTCGCGGTGGTCGCGGCAGAGGACCAGCATTTTGCCGAACATTTCGGATTCGATTTCCGGTCGATGCAAAAAGCGGTGCGTGACGGCGAGCGCGGCGAGCGGTTACGCGGTGCATCGACCATAACGCAGCAACTGGCGAAAAATCTCTTCCTGTGGTCCGGCCGCAGCTACTTGCGCAAAGGGTTGGAAGCGTGGTTTGCGCTGTTGCTGGAAGTCTGCCTGCCGAAGAAACGCATACTCGAAATCTATCTGAACATCGTGGAACTCGGGCCCGGCGTTTACGGCGTGCCGGCAGCGAGCCGGTTGTATTTCGGCAGGGACCCCTCGCGCATTGCCGACAGCCAGGCGGCGCTGCTCGCCGCGGTGTTGCCGAATCCGCATACCCTGCAGGCCGACCGGCCGAGCGACTACGTGCGCGAACGTCAGCGCTGGATCGTCGGGCAAATGCAGCGCCTGCGGCGGGAAGAATGGATACTGAACCTGAACTGAGCTTTGCTTATTGGCGAGGGAGCGACTTTTCGAAAACCACCTGAAGCTTCGCTATGCATTCACGCATATGCTGCTCTTCGACGATCATGGGTGGCGCCATCATGATGTGCGGGACGGTTCGCCCCTGCACGTCGATCGAACCCGGGTAACAGATTAGGCCCGCGTCCATTGCCGCGAGGCGCAGTTGGTCCGGCAGTTGCCTGCCGGCCTCGAAGCCCGCCCTGGTTTTGCGATCTCGCACCAGCTCGATGCCGAAAAACAGTCCGCGACCGCGAATGTCGCCGACCAGCGGATGTTCTCCGAAAGCTTCCTGCAGCAGGGAAAGAAACAAGG
Organism: uncultured Woeseiaceae bacterium; assembly: GCA_964465665.1. GTDB lineage: Bacteria > Pseudomonadota > Gammaproteobacteria > Steroidobacterales > Woeseiaceae > JAKEGN01. Next base: position 1,143 of record CAYXKM010000139.1, on the reverse strand, counting down.
CGCCCATCTTCTGTGTGCGCTCCAGCAATTGGTCACGATCGAGAACGTGCTGTACGGCAACTCCCGCCGCGCAAGCCGTGGCATGGCCGATGTAAGTGTGGCCGTGGGCGAATCCCGCACGGGTGAGTTCGTCGGCAATCCTGCTGCGCAAGACCACGGCGGCGAGCGGTTGGTAACCGCCACCGATGCCTTTCGCGAGGGTCACGATGTCCGGCACCACGTTATCGTGGCGGTGCGCAAAGAACGTCCCGCTGCGGCCGCTGCCACACATGATTTCATCGGCGATGAAAAGCACCTCATGCCGGTCGCAGATTTCACGCACCCGGGCGAGATAGCCGGGAGCCGCGGCGACCACGCCAAGTGACGAACCCACTATGGGTTCGCAAATGAACGCGGCAACCTTGTCGGCACCGGCTCTGCGGATTGCATCGTCCAGGTAAGCCGCTGCGCGCGCGGAATAGACTTCGACCGGCTCCTCGTTGCGGCGCTCCCGGTAGGCGTAACACGGGGGAATCCGCGGCCAGTTGACGAGTGGCGCCGCGGAGGCACGGCGGCGTGCATCGTTGCCGCTTGCCGACAGCACACCGAAAGTATTGCCGTGATAACTGTGATCGCGGCCGATGATGATCTTTTTGTTCGGGTGCCCGCGAGCCGCCCAGTACTGCCATGCCACTTTGAGCGCCGTTTCGTTTGCTTCGGACCCACCCGATGCGAAGTAGACGCGCGCGCCGGGTTCGACAAATCGCGCGGCAATGAGGCTCGCCAGTTCTTCCTGCGGTTCGTTGGTGAAAAACGCCGTATGAGCATACGCCAGTGTTTCGACCTGGCGCTGAATGGCCGCAACGACGTCCGGGTGACCGTGCCCCAGGCAGGAGACCGCCGCGCCGCCGCTCATGTCGAGGTAAACCTTGCCGTTGGCATCCGTAATCGTCATGCCCCTGGCCGACACCGCCATCGGGTAACGGTGCGATGGCGCGCGGTAGAGAACGGCGCTGCCCGTTCGGTGCCGGTGTTCACTTGTTTGCCGTATTGGCACAACCATAGTCGACCGTTGACGGGCAGTTGGTGCTGTGCTCTTACATGTCCGGTCTGCACATAACCGAACGGCGGCATACATAATGCAAACCAGTGAACACAGTCACC
>CAYXKM010000138.1:0-16733 GCA_964465665.1 uncultured Woeseiaceae bacterium | reverse complement strand
AACATCGCGCGGTTCGTACCGGCAACGAAGAATGCTTCGGCAGCGGCCCGGGTGGTCATGATGCCGGCCGTTGCATTACTCGGAAGGCCGGTCACGGACGACTGCGTTGTCTGCGTGAGTCGCGTCATCATGTCGTGGCCGCCGGCCTCGAACTGCTCGTAATGATTGTTGTTCGAGTTTGAATAACCCGGCAGTCCGGGCACCCCGGTGGCAACGTACAGGATGTCATCCGACAGCAGCCCATTGAACGGGACGTCGTCGCGGATAATCCCGACGACGGTGGCGATGTAGTCGTTCAGCGGAACGAACACGTTGCTGTCACGGTTCGTCCACGGTGCCACGAAGTTTTTCAACGTCACATTGTAGAAACTGGGGTTGTTCATCGCCGTGTCGGCCGCCGCGAGCGGGTTATTGTTCTGGATGTCGGCTTCCATCGACGCCAGCACGGCTTCGGTCGGCGGCACGCCGGCGAGCCGATCGTGCATCTGCTTCGCCTGCTCGCGCGGAAACGCATTGGCCGTACCGGCCATGCCCGTGAGTAGCATGCCGAGCATTACTACCAGTCCGGCCAGTCCGGAAACCCGACGTAGCGAGCCTGTCGGGCGCTGGCTGGCGGTGATTTCCTGTTTTGTCCACGTTATATTTTTCATAGCGTTCCTGCTCATGACCAATACGACCAAAACCCATTCGATTCAACAGACGACGTGCGATACTCAATACAGCATGTATCGGCTGCCATCGCGGGGTACATGGAGTTGGTGAGGAACGTCAGTACGTGACGAATGTCCGACCTGTCTCCTGGCGGCCCCGCTGTCGGTCTGACCGACAACGTGCATCGGCATTGCGATCGGTTGCTTTGCGTAGCCCCGGCACCTGGATGACGTGACCTTGCCCTTTTCAGAAGTCCCTGTTGTTCGTGTTTCTTCCCTGAACAGCTGTCATCAGACAGTCGGACTTGCATCAAAGAGCGTGCATGAAGATCCCGAAAATTGCCGTGAATGCATTCACACTCCCGTTCCGGCAAACGACCTCCAGCAACCGTTGCTCCCGATCCACAGGGTATAAAGCAAGTGCTGTGCCAGTCCGCGTCGGCTAACGGGAAATAGCAGAATAAACTAATAAAAACAGTCGCTTAAAGAGAAACCAGTGCGTTCGAAAAGCGTCGCTATATGTCAAGTGACTGTCGTAGGAACCGCACATCGCGGGCGACTGGCGTTCGCAAACCACTGATTCCCAATGCCTGCACCGTTGTCGCCGCATGCAGACACAATGTCATTTCGCGACATCGACGCGACAGTCGCAGTGTGATTGTTACGCTTGTCGGTAATCTCGATGTCGCGCCGGTGCTACGTGCGCGACAAAAAAATAACGTCACCCACAATTCGGCGGAATTTGTTTCCGACATCGATGCGCGAACGTATTCCTGCAGCGGAAAAAGTTTCGATTACGCAAACTTTTGCACGCAGTTGCGATGCAATTTCATTATTTTACTTTGCGTACTGTCGGACTTTCGAGACATTACATTGAATTGTTTGCTTTTTTATACTTTGGCCAGGTTGCAGCAATGGTCAGCACACTCCGTTGCATTCGACGTGCTGCTTTGCTGCGTGATGTGACATCTGTCACGGCCGGCAATCCCTGTAAATCCGATGGCCGGGCCTTTTGTGATCGCGTTAACGGTATGTCCGGAGCCTCGCGTCCACTATTGCTCATTACTTGAATGTAGGAGTAGTGCGCCTCGAACGCCCGGGATCAGTCCGGCAATGGAAGTCTGCGACTGAAATCAGGCCGACACGGGTATTGCGGAAATCAGATCTGCGCTCCCATTTGAGTCTTGAGGTAACAGGTATGAACTGGCAATCGCAAATCATCATGGATGAGTCCAGGCAGTGCGGCGTGCATTTTCTTGCACTTGTTGCCGCGTCGCTACTGTTTGTCGGTTGTGAAAAGGGCGATGGGGTACAGCTCGGTACCGGTCAGAATCCGGATCCGGTGATCATCGATTTTCCGATCGCCTATATCAAAGCGCCATTGCCTGTCGATGAAGACGGCGAATTCGTGCAGACCGATGTGCGTGAACTTGTAACCTTTAACTTTGGTGCAGACGTGTATTTCCGTGACCGCGCATCGCCGAGTGCACTGGACGTCAACATCACGGGTGCCATTACCCAGGGGCAGTACGCAGTTCGCGACCTGGAAATCGGGTACGACGGCAGCACGCTGCTGTTTGCAATGCGCGGGCCGGTCGATCTCGGCCTTGACATCGACGACGAGGACCAGCCGACCTGGAATATCTGGGAGTACAGTTTTGAAACCGGTGTATTGCGACGTGTCATAGCTTCGGATCTCACAGCAGAGATAGGGCACGACATCGGCCCGAAATTCCTGCCGGACGGACGCATCATTTTCTCCTCTACACGACAATTGCGCTCGAATGCCGTGCTGCTCGATGAGGGCAAACCGCAGTTTCCCGCCGAGGACGAGGACCAGAACGACCCGGCTTTCGTACTGCACGTGATGAATGACGATGGCACGAACATCGAGCAGGTTTCCTATAACCAGTCACACGATTTCGACGCTTCCGTGCTCTCGAACGGCCAGCTCGTTTTCAGCCGCTGGGATCACATGGGTGTCAATGATTCCGTCAACGTTTATCGCATGAACCCGAACGGTTCGCAGATGGAGATGCTGTACGGACAGAACAGCCACGACACCGGCACCAATGGTGAGGTCATTCAGTTCGTTCAGCCGCGCGAGCTCGAGGACGGTCGTATCATGGCCCTGGTGCGACCGTTCACGGACACCAGCGGCGGTGGCGATATCGTCGTCATCGACACGCCGGTTTACCTCGAGAACACACAGCCGACCAAGGACAATCCGGGCATGACCGGGCCGGCGCAGAGCCGTGCAACCATTGTCAACGTTTCGACCGAGGCAGGCGTACCGTCTCCGGGCGGGCGTTACAGCTCGGTTTACCCGATCCAGGACGGTACCGGCCGGCTGATGGTCGGCTGGTCGCAATGCAGTCTGACCGACATCGTTGACCCGAACGCACCATCGGTAGAACCCATTTACTACCCTTGTACGGCGGTCAACCTGGCCAATCCGCTGCTCGAAGAGGCGGATCCGGCCTACGGCATCTGGATCTACGATCCGCGCGACGACACGCAGCTGCCGATCGTGCCGCCGGAGCTCGGATTCATGTTCACCGAAGTGGTGTCGGCTGATCCGCGACCGGTACCGCCGGTGATTCTCGACAGCGAGAACATGTTCCTCGAGGATCCCGACCTTGTCACCGAAGCGGCAGGCGTCATCAGCATTCGCAGTGTGTACGATTTCGACGGTACGGCCGTCGTTGACATACCGGCACTGGCCGATCCGGCGCAGACTACCGCTGCGCAAAGACCGGCGCGATTCCTGCGCATCGTGAAAGCCGTGTCGCTTCCGGACGAAGACTTTCTTGACCTGGACGATACCGCCTTCGGCCGCAGCACGCAGCAAGGCATGAAGGAGATCGTCGGATACTCGATGATTGAGCCGGACGGCTCCGTCATGGTGAAGGTACCGGCAAACGTCGCGTTGGCCGTGAGTGTGCTGGACGCGAACGGTCGCCGTATCACGGCGCGTCATCAGAACTGGATTCAGCTTCGCCCCGGGCAATTGCTGGAATGCAATGGCTGTCATGTGACACAAAGCGGTATTTCACACGGTCGTTTCGATGCTTTCGAATCAGCTTATGCCGGCGCGCCCACGGCAGGCATCGAGTTCCCGAACACGGATCCGGCATTGTTTGTCGGTGAAGTCGGCGACACCATGGCTGAAGTCCGCGCACGAATTTCGTGCGCCAGCAACAACTGTTCGTCGCTCGAGCCATCGATGGATGTCGAGTTCGATGACGTCTGGACTGACGAAGCCGCGGCGGGACGATTGAAAGACACGTCGTTCCGTTATGCGTATGTCGACCTGACGACGCCGCCGCCGACATCGGTGAACTGCATTACGCAGGCGTGGGCGTCGAACTGCCGCGTCGTTATCAATTACGAGATGCACATACATCCGTTGTGGGGTACCGACAGGCCGGTGCTCGATCCGCTGACCGGAATGCCGGTGCTGGATCCGGTCACGGGATTGCCTGTCACCAACAATTGCACCAATTGCCATACGCCGGTCAATGCGGCGGGCATGGTGCAGGTACCGGCGAGTCAGCTGGACCTGACCGACGGTCTGTCGCCGGATGAAGCAGATCATTTCAATTCCTATCGGGAACTGCTGTTTCCCGACAACGAACAAGAACTGAACATGGGCGCACTGCAGGACAGGCAGGTGCAGAACGGCGTGGACGCCAACGGTAACCCGATTCTGGTTACTGTCACCGTCGATCCGTCGATGTCTGTTGCGGGCGCCAATGCATCGGGGCGATTTTTCGATCGCTTCGATGAGGGTCAAAGTCACGAAGGTTATCTGAGTGACGCGGAGAAACGCTTGATTGCGGAATGGTTGGATGTCGGAGCGCAATATTACAATAACCCCTTCGACGTCCCGATCAATTAAATCTGCATTTCTGAGTCTCCTGGTCGTACTGACCCAGGTACTCAGCGCAGGAGTTGCTCAGGCCGACGACGAGTACAAGACCGTGGCGGTTGCAGATCCGTATCTGGAGCTGCATACCGGACCGGGTCGCGGCTACCCTGTGTTTCATGTCATTGACCGCGGCGAGTCGGTGCAGGTGAAGGCACAACGCACCGACTGGTTCCTGGTGCGTGGCCCCGATGGCAAGGAAGGCTGGGTCGACCGCGGGCAAATGGAACAAACGCTCCAGCCCAGCGGCGAATTCACCGAGTTTGCACAAGCGAGCCAGCAGGACTTCACCGATTCCAGGTGGGAGGCCGGGCTTCTTGCCGGCGATTTCGGCGGCGCCAATATCATTTCGGCCTATGGCGGGTACTCGCTCAACCCTCATGTCTCGTTAGAGGTATGGGGTTCACAGATTTTGGGAAATTTTTCGAACGGCTGGATGGCCAGTGTTAACGTCGTTCACGAGACCTGGCCGGACTGGCGGATCTCGCCGTTCTTCACCCTGGGAACCGGTGTGATCAACACCAGCCCGAAATCGACCATCGTCCAGGCCGAGGATAGAACGGACCAGATTGCTCATGCAGGCGCTGGCTTCCGCGTTTATGCAACGCGGCGCTTCGTCATCAGGGCGGAATTCAAGAGCTATGTGGTTTTCACCAGCCGCGACGACAACGAGGAAGTAGAGGAATGGAAAGCCGGATTCGCGTTCTTTTTCTAGTGCTGCCGCTGGCGGCACTGACGCTGTCCGGTTGCGCCGCGACGAAAAAACTGTTCGGCGGTGGCAATGAAACAGCACCGCCGCCTGCGGAGTTGCCGCAAGGCCAGGTCATCGAACCCGAGGTGGAGCGCCGGGAAGTCAAGGAACCGGAGATCGATACTGAGGACTTCGAGATCGGCGCATTTGCCGGCATCTTGAGCATCGAGGATTTCGGCAGCGATTTTGTCTACGGTGCGCGCATCGCGTATCACGTGACCGAGGGATTTTTCGTCGAAGGCACCATCGGCCAGACCAAGGCCGGGCTCACCAGTTTCGAGATCTTGAGCGGCGGTGCGCCGTTACTCTCCGATGACGATCGCGAGTACACCTACTACAACCTCAATCTTGGCTACAACATCCTTCCGGGTGAGGTGTTCATCGGCGAAGGCCGGGCCTACAACACCAGCCTGTACCTGATCGGCGGCCTGGGATCGACCCGCTTCGCCGGAGACGACCGGTTTACCGTCAACTTCGGTGCCGGGTACCGATTCCTGCTGACGGACTCGGTCGCAATTCACCTCGACTTCCGCGATCACCTGTACGACATCGACCTCCTGGGCGAGGAAAAGACGACGCACAACCTCGAGGCGCATCTCGGCATGACGGTGTTCTTCTGAGGCGGGGTTCACGGTTCGGCTGCGCTCGGCCGCGCTAAGCTTGGAGCATGAGTATGAACAGGAATCTGATTTTCCGGGGTTTTGCAGCACTGCTGCTGCTTTGCGGCCTGTCGGCCTGCGGCAGCGTCGAGCCCTGGGTCAAGCCTTACGAGCGAGACCGGCTTGCGGATCCAATCATGTTCCTGGATGGGGACCCCATTTCGACTTCGTACATACAACATGTGTACGAAGCGCGTGAAGGCGCCCGGGGCGGCGAGGGCAGTGCCGGCGGCGGCTGCGGCTGCAATTGAAGAGCCTGCCGAGGCATGACCCGATGAAATCCTGTCGCATTCGATTTTCCAGCCTGCTCTTGATGCTGATGGCGTGCCACGGCTCCGTAGCCGGCGTGCTGCCCGAGGATCGCGCCGATATTCTTTATCACCTGTACGACGGCGGTGGCGTACAGATCGACGGGCCGTCGATCCTGGTACGCAAGCAAGTCGGCAAAAGCGTGTCCTTTGCCGCGAATTACTATGTCGACATGGTGAGCTCCGCATCGATCGATGTGATTACCACCGCAAGCCCGTACAGTGAGGAACGCAAGCAGTACTCGTTGTCGATGGACTACCTGCGCGGAAACACCACGATGGCGGCGGGGTACACCAGCAGTACCGAATCGGATTTCGATGCAACCACTTACAATCTCAGCGTGAGCCAGGACATGTTCGGCGACCTGACGACGCTGACGCTGAGCTACGCATACGGGGATGATGTCGTGGGACGTTCCGACGACGCCTCTTTCTCCCGTGACAACACGCGGCAGCACTACGGCGTCGGCCTTACACAGATTCTCACGAGAAACCTCATCGCGAGCGCCAATCTCGAGGTCATCACAGACGAAGGCTTCCTCAACAACCCCTACCGCTCCGTGCGTTACGTCGATTCAGGCAGTGCGGTCGGATACAGCTACGAGCCGGAACTGTATCCGCATACCCGCACGACCAACGCCGTCGGCATCAGGGCGCGATACTACCTGCCGTGGCGCGCCGCGCTGCAGGGCGAATACCGCTGGTTTGGCGACACCTGGGACATAATTTCGAACACGGCGGCCATCACCTACGTCCATCCCATCGGCCCATGGACCATTACCGGCAAGTATCGGTTTCACGACCAGACCGGCGCACATTTTTTCAGCGATCTTTTTTCCAGGTCCGAAGCAACCAATTTCCGGGGTCGTGACAAGGAGCTCAGTCCGATGACCAGCCATACACTGCGGCTGGCCGGGAGCTACGAGTTTCTCAGCAATGGCTGGAATTTTGTGGACAAAGGCTCGGTAACCCTGTCCATCGACCACCTGCTGGTTGACTACGAGGAGTTTCGCGACTTGACGAGCGGCGCGCCCGTCGGCCAGGAATCGCTGTACTCCCTCGACGCCAACGTCATCCAGCTGTATTTCTCTTTCTGGTATTGATCGCGGCGTATCCGGCGGCGCCACGCCGGTGTGCCCTTCTCACTCGGAAATCCCAACTCGCTCGAAGGGCACACCGACGCGTCGCCGCCGTGCCTTCGATCACAATTCGTACCTGCTTTCGGAATCCCGCGTCGCGGGCGACAATGTTTCGCTACAATGCGCCGTTGTCAGCCATCCAGGGGAGCAACAATGGGTCGACTGGTCGGGATAGCGCGTCGTGATGCCAAGCGCGCGCAGATGCAAATGCTGCAACAGGCAGAAATCTCGCATGTGTCCGGTGTTGCCGACGATTTTCGCGGCAAGCCGGGCGACCGCCAGGTGACGGTCATTTCCGCGGACGTCTGGCGGAAAGTATGTGCGGAGCTCGGTAAGAACATTCCCTGGACCACTCGCCGGGCCAATCTGCTGGTCGAGGGCATCGAACTGCCAAAAGAAAGTGGCGGCGAGATTTGCGTGGGTTCGGTTAGGCTGCAGGTCACCGGTGAAACGGATCCGTGCTCACGCATGGAAGAGCAATGCACGGGGCTCAAAGCGGCGCTGCAGCCGGACTGGCGAGGTGGTGTTTGCTGTCGCGTGCTGCAGGGTGGCCCGGTCGCCGTGGGCGACGCGGTCACAATCGTCGCTCCATGATGACGTGGGTTTCGCTGCTTGCTGTTGCCGCCGTCGTGGTGCTGTTTGTCGTGCTCTACAACCGCCTGGTCCGCGACCGCAACCGGACCTCGGCTGCCTGGAGCGACATTGATGTGCAGCTCCAACGGCGTCACGACCTGGTCCCGCAACTGGTCAAAGCGGTTGCGCAATACGCTGCTTACGAACGGGCGACCATCGACGCTGTCACCGCGTTGCGCGCGGAAGCCATGAAAACGACGAACGTCGCCGAGCTCGGCAAGACCGAAGAGGAACTCAGCAGCGGAGTGCGGCGACTGTTGGCAGTCGCGGAACAGTACCCGGATCTGAAAGCCAGCGAGAACTTTCTGTCACTGCAGAAAGAGCTGGTCGAGACCGAGGATTACCTGCAGTTTGCGCGCCGCTACTACAACGGGGCGGTGCGCGAACTGAACACGCGCATAGAGACCGTGCCGAGCAATCTCGTTGCCGGCTGGTTGGGTTTCGAACACCGGGACTTTTTTCAGAAAGCCTCCGATGACGCCGCAAACGTGCCGCTGGTGCGATTCGGAAGCGTGGAATGAAAGGATTTCTGTGTCTGTTGCTGTCGCTGCCGCTGGTTACGCTGGCGGACGAGCGCATTCTCGATTTCCGAAGCGATGTTCTCGTCCGGCAGGACGGCTGGATCGAGGTTACCGAGACGATCAGGGTGCGCGCCGAGGGCGCGCGGATCCGGCGCGGTATCTATCGGGATTTCCCGACCGAGTACGAAGACAGTTACGGCAACAGCCACGTCGTTGACTACCAGCCGCTCGCAGTGTTGCGAAACGACGCGCCGGAAGTATTTCGTTCCGAGAAACTGAGCAATGGCGTGCGCACCTATTTCGGCAGTCCGGATCGTTTCCTCGAGACCGGAGTGCATGTTTACATCTACCGGTACCGGGCAAACCGCATGCTGGGCTTTTTCGAGGCGCACGACGAGCTGTACTGGAACGCGACCGGCAACGAATGGGCCTTTCCGATCGACAGGACCACAGCCACGGTAACGCTCGATTTCGAAGGCACGCCGGAAATCCACAGTGTGGATGCCTATACCGGCCCGATGGGCGCAAGCGGCAAGGATTACGAAGTGCGGCGGGATGGTGCCGCACAGGTGACGTTTTCAGTCGATCGAACGTTGCATCCTCACGAAGGGCTGGCGATCGTGGTCGGCTGGCCGAAGGGCTTCGTGCTCGAGCCGGGGCGTGCCGAGCGGATCGGCTGGTTACTCAGGGACAATTCCAACCTGATCGTCGCAGTCGCAGGATTCATCGCGCTGCTGGCCTGGTTCATTCCGGTCTGGCGGAAATACGGTCGCGATCCCGAACCGGGGCTCATGGTCACCCGCTACCAGCCGCCGGACGGCTACTCGCCGGCATCGCTGCGATACATCCAGCAGATGTACTACGACAGCAAAGTCATGACATCGGCTGTGCTGAATCTCGCAGTGAAAGGCTACCTGCGGATCGACAAGAAGAAAAAGGAACACACGCTGACCAGGACCGATCCGGGGGCGGATCCGCACCCGCTTGCGACCGGGGAGAAAGCGCTGTACGAGAAACTGTTCGAACAGGGCGATGAACTCCTGCTGGACGACGAGTATCACAATCGTATCGGCGGTGCACGTTCCGCACACAGCCGTGCGCTCAAGCGCGATTATGCCGGGCGCTATTTTCGCACCAACGGGTTGCTGAGCCTCCCCGGTATCCTTATCGCCGTCATCGCATCGATTGTTGCACTAAACGTCGGCAAAGGTCCTACGCCGTTTGTCATCGGCATCATTGTCTTAATGGCGATTACAATCTTCTTCTTTGCCGCGATCATGAAACGGCCGACCGGGCTCGGAAGAAAGCTGCTCGATGAAATGCTGGGTTTTCGCGATTACCTCGAGATCGCCGAGAAGGACGAAATGAACCTGCGGAATCCGCCGGAGAAAACGCCGCAGCTGTTCGAGAGCTACCTGCCGTTCGCGTTGGCGATGGGCGTGGAACAAAAATGGGCCGAGAAATTTACCGAGGTCCTCGCCGCCATACAGGGCCCGTCCCAAAGCGGGTATCAACCGTCCTGGTACACCGGCAGCTGGAACAGCGCGAGCATCGGCTCCAACATGTCGCGCCTGTCCGGCAGCCTGGATACGGCCATCAGTTCTTCGGCAACGCCGCCGGGTTCCTCATCGGGTGGCGGCGGGGGCGGGTCCTCCGGCGGCGGGGGTGGCGGCGGAGGTGGCGGGGGCTGGTAGAATTTCCGTACCCGGCACTTTTTCTGCCTGGCGATTTGCGTACACCACCGTGCCCGGCCATGATCTTTATTCAACCGGATTAAAAGTAGTTCGATTTGAACCAGCAAATCTATCGGCGGCGGCCCACAGACAGCGGCACCATCCCCAGCGTCATTTTCGTATTGCTGATTACGAACGGCCTGCTGTTCGCGTTGCAGCAATTTCCACCGTATTACCTCGAGTATTTTTTCTCGCTGTGGCCGTTCGGGGCGGTGCGCGGGGATTTCTATCCCTGGCAAATCGTGACCTACGGATTTCTGCACGGCAGCATCGGGCATGTCGTCTTCAACATGCTGATGCTGTGGATGTTCGGCCGCGAGATCGAGGTCCTGATGGGGCCGCGGCGCTTCATTACGTATTACCTGACCTGTGTGGTCGGTGCCGGCCTCGTGCAACTCCTGGTTGCGTACCTGCAGAACGGCCAGTACAACACCGTCGGCGCCTCCGGCGGGGTTTTCGGCATCCTGCTGGCGTTTGGCATGGCGTTCCCGAACCGCATGGTCATGCTGCTTATTCCGCCCATCCCGATGAAAGCCAAATACCTGGTGATACTCGCCGGTGTTTTCGAGCTGTATCTCGGCGTGAGCGGACGCGCGCCCGGCGTGGCAAACTTTGCGCACCTGGGCGGAATGCTTTTCGGCTTCTTGCTGATCCAGCACTGGCGCCGCCCGGGCCGGCCACGGTAGCAGGACCACATGGACAATATCGCTGCACTCGTCATCGCAACCTTTGTGCTGGTCCTGATACCGGGGCCGAACGTAGCACTGATCGTCGCCAACACTTTGCAGCACGGCCTGCGCGCCGGCATCGTGACGGTGCTCGGCACAACAGTCGGCATTGCGCTGCAACTGGTACTGGTCTCGGCTGGCCTGACGGCTGTCATCCATGCTGCGGCATCGGCTCTGCTGTGGATCAAGTGGCTCGGCGTCATCTACCTTCTGTACCTCGCCGTGATCACCTGGCGACAGCCGGCAAGCGACCTGAGCGGGATGCAGCCGGAGTTGAAGCCGAAAGTCTTCCGCCACGGCCTGCTGCTCGCGATCGTGAATCCCAAGGTGTTGCTGTTCACTGCGGCTTTTCTGCCGCAATTCGTCAGTGGCGCCGGAAACACGACCGCCGAGATACTGCTGGTAGCGGCGGTTTACCTTGCCGTGCTGGTTTGCGGCGACATGCTGTGGGCGGTATTTGCCTCATCGGCGCGCCGCGGGCTTGCGCGCTTCGGCCATCTGCGCAATCGCCTGACGGCGGTGTTCCTGTTCGGCGCGAGCGTCGGTCTTGCTTTGTCAAAGCGAAGCAGCTGAGGTCCGCCAAATTTCAATGAAGCCAGGTCAATTCGATTCGATCAATTCAAAGGTCTGCAGAACCAACAGGCAGAGGTACCGACTGGCTCCGACCAAGGTGGACAATCCATGAAACAGTTAGGAATGGGCCCGGCAATCCTTGCAGCAATTCTTTGCGGTTGTGAGCGGCAGCCGGAAACAACTGACACTGTAACCATTCCGATCGATGCTGACGACATCGCCGGTGTGGTTCGCAGCAGCGCCGGCGTCGAGGCCGGCGTCTGGGTCATCGCTGAAACGGACGCACTGGGTACGCGATTCGCGCGCATCGTGGTTACGGATGACGAAGGACGTTACGTCGTGCCGGACCTGCCCGCGGCGGAATATCAATTGTGGGTGCGCGGCTACGGTCTTGCGGATTCGGCGAAGGTACCGGCAGCGCCCGGCGATCGCATAGACCTCATCGCAACCGTCGCTGCCGATGCGGCCGCCGCAGCGGCCGTGTACCCGGCAGCCTACTGGTACGCCATGCTGGATTTGCCTGGCCCGGAAGAAGTCGCGGAAATCCCCGGTGGCATGAACAATTACCTGATGTGGATCAAGAACATGGGTTGTGTCGGCTGCCACCAGATGGGGCAGGCCTCGACCCGTACCCTGCCGCCCGCGCTGGCCGGCATCGAATCCGCGCAACAGGCCTGGGCGCGGCGCATATCCTCCGGCCAGGCGGGAGGCAATATGATCCGGCTGGCCACCGAATTGCTCAAAGGTGTGCCGATCAAGTACTTCGCCGACTGGACCGATAGCATCGCCGCGGGCGAGCTGCCGGCCAGCCATCCGCAGCGCCCGGCCGGCATCGAGCGGAACGTGGTGGCGACGGTGCGTGACTGGTCGAACGAGAAGGCCTACATGCACGACCTCTCCGGCACCGACCGGCGCAACCCGACCGTCAACCCGTACGGTCCGTTGTTCGGTGCACCGGAACTCAGCACTGACGCGATGCCGATTCTGAATCCCGCAAATAACACGGCGGCGATTTTTCACGTGCCGGTGCGCGATGAGGATACGCCGACAACGAACGACGATCCGGTCATCGCACCGTCGCCTTACTGGGGCGACGAGGCGATCTGGGACAGCAAGGCGAACATACACAACCCGATGCTGGACCAGGAGGGGCGGGTGTGGCTCACCGCAAGGATCCGCGCGCCGGCCAACCCGGATTTCTGCCGCAAGGGCTCGGATCATCCGTCTGCACAGCTCTTCCCGACCGAGCAAACGTCGCGTCACCTGGCGATGATCGATCCGCAGAACATGCAATACACCTTCATCGACACCTGTTTCAGCACGCATCACCTGCAATTCGCTTACGACGAAAACAATACCTTGTGGACCAGCGGCGACCGCAATGTTGTCGGCTGGCTCGATACGAAAAAATTCCTGGGGACTGGCGACGCCGCGGCCTCGCAGGGCTGGGCGCCGGTGATTCTGGATACCAACGGTAACGGCAAACAGGATCAATGGACCGAGCCCGGCGAGGAACAGAATCCAGAATTCGACATGCGCGTGCCGAAAGGCTTTTACGCGGTCATGCCGAGCCCGATCGACGATTCGGTGTGGGGTTCGAACGCGTTCTCCTATCCCGGCTCGATCGTGCGCATGTTGCCGGGCGACAACCCGCCGCAAACCACGCTTTCCGAACTGTACGAAGTGTCGTTGCCCGGATTCGGCGTGCGCGGCGCTGACATCGACGGCAACGGTGTCATCTGGGTGTCGCTTGGCAGCGGTCATCTCGGCGAATTCGACCGGCGTAAATGCAAAGGCCCGCTGAACGGACCGGCGGCAACCGGCCAGCATTGCCCGGAGGGCTGGACTTTTCACGACCTGCCGGGACCTTCGTTCAGTGAATTACCCGGCTTCAGTGTCGAATCGAGTTACTACACATGGGTGGACCAGCACAATACGCTGGGCCTCGGCAAAAACGTGCCGATTGCCACCGGTAACCTGTTCGACGGCGTGCACGCGCTCGTTGACGGCACATTCGTGACACTCCGCATCCCGTACCCGATGGGTTTCTACACCAAAGGATTCGAAGGCCGCATCGACGACGCCGATGCCGGCTGGAAAGGCCGCGGCATCTGGGTGCCGAGCGGGGACCGTACGCCGTGGCTGATGGAAGGGGGCAAGGGCACGAAACCGCTGGTCGTGCATTTTCAGGTCCGTCCGGATCCGCTGGCGCACTGAGCGTGGCAACAGCGATGCGGGACTTCGCACTCGAGGTGCATTTCTCGAAGTGGGAGTTCAATGCCCGTTACAACCTGACCGGTTCGGACGCGGAAAGCCGGACGATTGCCGACCTGTTGTCACTCGCATCCGCTGAGGACCGACGCTCATTCGACAATCTGCATCTGGGTTACACCGAAACTTTTGGCTCACCGGCGTTGCGGCAAGCAATTGCTGAAACCTACGAGTCGATAAGTGCAGATGACACCCTCTGCTTCGCCGGCGCGGGCGAGGGGATCTTTATCGCCATGCAGGTCTTGCTCGAGTCGGGCGACCACGCGATCGTGCTGACGCCAAACTACCAGTCGGCGGAAACCGTGCCGTTGTCGATTTGCGAAGTGAGCGGTGTCGCACTCGACGAGAAGCGGGGCTGGGCGCTGGACCTCGATCGTTTGCGGGATGCGATCCGGCCGAACACCCGGCTGGTCTCGATCAATTTTCCGAACAATCCCACCGGTGCGATTCCCTCTCAGAAGACCATGCAAGCTCTGGTCGAACTGTGCCGTGAGAAGGGCGTCTGGCTATTCAGTGACGAGGTCTACCGCGGTGTTGAAACGGATGCATCGCGACGGATCGTGCAGGCTGCCGATGCTTACGAAAAGGGCTTGTCGCTGAACGTCATGTCAAAAGCGTACGGCCTGCCGGGCCTGCGCATCGGCTGGATTGCCTGCCGCGATCGCGAATTGCTCGTACGCATGGAGCGGTACAAGCACTACCTTTCGATCTGTAATTCCGCGCCGTCGGAAGTACTTGCCCGGATCGCGCTCAACGCGAAACAACCGATACTCGAGCGCAACGTCGGGCTGATCCGGCGAAACATCGTTGCGGCGAGAAAATTCTTCGGTGCCCACCCTGATATGTTCGATTTCGCACCGCCGGACGGTGGTTGCGTCTGCTTCGTGCGTTACAAGGGCAGAGATGGCGTCGAGGAGTTCACGAAGCGCCTTGTCGAAGAGGCCGGTGTGCTGCTATTGCCATCCAGCCTCTATCGCTCGGAGATCGGCGATGTGCCGAAGAATTATTTCCGCCTCGGCCTCGGCCGTGCGCTGGTCCCGGAAGCACTCGGCGCCATGGGCGCCTGGCTGAATCGGCAGCGCCTGTAGGAGACTGCACTGCAGGCGACTCTTAGCTATCCATTGCGATAAATGTAGCTGTACGCGTTGATCGCCGGCACACCGCCCAGGTGTGCGTACAGGATTTTCGAGCCGGCCGGAAAATAGCCTTTCTTCACCAGGTCGATCATTCCCTGCATCGACTTACCTTCGTACACGGGGTCGGTCATCATGCCTTCGAGGCGTGCGCACAAGCGGATGGCCTCGTTGGTTTCGTTCGAGGGCACGCCGTAAAGCGGATACGCGTAGTCGCGAATCAGCACGACGTCTGCGGCGCTGATAGTCTGGCCGAGCTTGACCAGATCCGCGGTTTTTCGAGCAATATCAAGTATCTGGGCGTGAGTTTTTTCGGGGGTGCCGGAGGCGTCGATGCCGATGACGTTCCTCGCGCGGCCGTCCTTCGCGAAGCCCACAACCATCCCCGCATGCGTCGAGCCCGTAACCGAGCAGACAACTATGTAGTCGAAGCGGAACCCAAGGTCCTCTTCCTGCTGGCGTAACTCCTCTGCGAAGCCGACAAACCCGAGTCCGCCGAACTTGTGCACCGAGGCGCCGGCCGGGATCGGGTAGGGCACGCCACCGCGATCCTTTACGTCCTCGAGCGCGTTCTCCCAGGACTCTCGAATGCCGATGTCAAATCCGGCATCGACCAGTTCGACTTCGGCACCCATCACGCGCGACATCAGGATATTGCCGACCCGGTCGTAAACGGCGTCTTGGAACGGCACCCAGCTCTCCTGCACGAGGCGGCATTTCATGCCGATTTTGGCCGCTACCGCAGCAACCTGGCGCGTGTGATTCGATTGCACACCGCCGATAGTGACCAGCGTATCGGCACCGGCGGCGATAGCGTCGGGAATGATGTATTCCAGTTTGCGGATCTTGTTGCCGCCGAAAGCAAGGCCGGAATTGCAGTCCTCGCGTTTGGCGAAGATGTCGACCGCGCCGCCCAGGTGCACCGAAAGGCGGTTCAGCTTTTCGATCGGTGTGGGGCCGAAGGTCAGCGGATAGCGTTCGAATTTCTCGAGCATTGGCGGTGTCTCGCGATGCGGAGTTCAGCGTCGTTGGAATTGTAATGCTATGGAAGGAGTGGCATGGCACTAAACGGATGCGTTATTTGCAGGAAAAACGGGTGTACGCGGACTTGCGAATACTGATTCCGTTGAAATTTGCAGGTATCTGCCGGCAACATCAGGGCGCCAGGAGCGGATATGACGTCATGAGAAAAAATGGTGGGCCCGCCTGGACTCGAACCAGGGACCAAGAGATTATGAGTCTCCTGCTCTAACCAACTGAGCTACAGGCCCTGAAATTAAGGTCTGACGTTCTGCAAGCGGTTCCTTGCGTCAGTCATCCACAAGAAAACTGCGCAGCTGATCCGAGCGCGTCGGGTGACGCAGTTTTCGCAATGCCTTGGCCTCAATCTGCCGGATGCGTTCACGGGTCACGTCAAACTGCTTGCCAACCTCTTCCAGGGTATGGTCGGTATTCATGTCTATGCCGAATCGCATGCGCAGCACCTTGGCTTCGCGTGGTGTCAGGCCGGCAAGTACGGCGTGCGTCGTCTCTTTCAGACCTTCCGAGGTCGCCGAGTCCACCGGTGAATGCACGGTCTGGTCCTCGATGAAATCGCCGAGGTGCGAGTCTTCGTCGTCGCCGATCGGTGTCTCCATCGAAATAGGCTCCTTTGCAATCTTAAGAACCTTTCGCACCTTGTCCTCCGGCATTTCCATGCGTTCGGC
>CAYXKM010000137.1:0-3059 GCA_964465665.1 uncultured Woeseiaceae bacterium | reverse complement strand
CGTTCTCGTTGACAATGTGCGGGGCCGCCGCGCGGAGCCCGCTGATCATCGGAAACGCATTGATGTCGGCGATCGAGTAGTTTCCTCCGACCAGCCAGTGGCTCTCTGCAAGAGCCGCCTCCATGCGATCGACCACGAGTTTCACTTTTCGCTCGGCATTGGCGATGAGCTCATCGTCGTAATCGTTGACCGCGGCGCGCTCCCAACCGCCCTTCCGTTCCGGCAGCGGGATCGCCGCAATTTTCCGTTTCAGTTCGGCCTGATCGAAGGCCCTGAGTACCGGCACGAGATACTTGCGGCAACCGAGCGTTCCGAGTGACGACGCCAGGTTGTAATCGACGAACTTCGACCAGACCTGCACGTTGTAGCGGTCGATGGGATCGGCAGGCAACAGGTTCGATTCGGGATGGGATTCGGCCAGGTATTCGTTGAGGAGCGTCGATTCCGACATGGCGACGCCGTCGCTCGTCAGCACCGGCAACTGCCCCAGCGGGTTCAGCTTCAGGAATTCGGCCGAGTACTGTTCGAACTTCATTGCGTCGACGTAGTGACTGCGGTAACTGTCACCAATTTCGTGCAGGCAGATCAGCACCCGTGCGCAATGCCCGACGGGCTCCCAGTGATAGAGCTCAAGCATTGCCGTCACCGATGAGTTTGCGGACGTCCATGGCGCGCGCCGCCATCGGCGTTCGTCCCAGTTTGAAAGCCTCTGCGATGGCGGGCCTCGCGTACACGCGACGCAGCCAGTCGATCAGCTTCGGCGTTTTCGCGGCATTGACGAATTCCGCCTGCATCAGTGGCAAGGCATAGGTCATGCAGAAGGCATTGATGTCCGCCAGTGAATAGGAATTACCGGCGAACCAGGGTCGCTGCCGGAGGCCAGACTCGAAAACGGCAATACCGTGCTGCACCCTCCGCCCGGATTCGGCGAGTTCGGCCTCGCCGAAAGTGTTGTAGATGGCTTTGGTCCACGCATCGCGCCGTTCTTTCAGCGGGATTCTTTCGATATTGCGCTTGAGTTCTTCCGGATCCTTGTTGCGCACGGCCGGGCCGACGAACACGCTCCAGCCGATCATGCTGAGCGACGGACCGAAATAACCGTCGAGGAACTTGCCCCACCAGCGCATCCGCCAGCGCTCCTCGGCACTCTCGGGGCGAAGAGGCGGGCCTTCGAATGCAGCATCGATGTATTCGCCCATTTCGGTCGATTCGGTGAGCACCGCGTCACCGTGCACGAGCGTCGGGATGGTCCCGTCAGGATTGATCGACAGGTACGCGGCCTTGTGATGATCGAACTCGAGCATGTCCGTGTAGCGACTCTCGAATGCAACGCCTTTTTCGAGCAGGGCAATGATGGGCTTGCCCGAGTTTGCATTGGGTTCCCAGTGATAGAGCTCCGGCTTTACAGATCGTGAGTTTCGGCGCGCGATGAGCATTACACTCAGCTCCCCGCCTCGGCTCGCGACAGGAGTCCGCGCTCAGGGCGCATCGGCGCCGGCCAGCGCCAGGCTTTCGTGCGCCCGGGCGATAAGGTATGCACGAACGGTTTCGGCGTCCTCACCATCGAGTTCGGCCGCGAACGACACCATGCCGAGCGAGCCGCGCACGCCCTCCAGCACGATGGTGGCAAATGCCTGTGAGTCGTTAATCGTCGGACTGGCCCGCAGATCCGGCAACAAACCGCCGCTCACGGCGGCATCGCCGTGGCATACGACGCAGTGCCGGTGGTAGAGGAACTTGCCGCGGGCCACGGTCTCGTCGTCGGCTTCGAGTTCGGGCGGATCGAATGTCAGCTCGGGCAGCGGGGCGGCCGGCGGCAGTTCCGCGTTGCCACCGAGTTTGAAGGCCAGGATGCGGCTGATATTCCCGACCCGTCCGGACATCAGGCCGATTTCTCCCGGGGCCAGCGAGAAAACGCCGCCCCATCCGGCGGCGACCGTAATGTATTGCTCGCCGCCGGCTTCGTAGGACACAGGACCCGCGAGTACACCCGTCCGGGCCGCGGTCGACCACAGCTTCTGACCGTTGTCGGCGCGGTAAACGACAACCTCGCCTCCGGCGGTGCCCTGGACAACGAGATTGCCGGCAGTAGTCAGCACACCACCGTTCGACGGACCCGGGTATTCGACGCGCCAGGCCGCGGCCTGCGCGACCGGATCCCAGGCCAGCAGAAAACCTTTGACGCTGCTCATGATCTGCGCTTTGACTTCCGGAATTTGCGGCATGCTGGCGCTGTTGAAATCGACACCGGTGTTGAAGCCCAGATTCGTGCGTTCGTAGTTGTTGTCCGCGAAATACGGGAACGCCGCGTCCTGCACGGGAATGTAGACCAGCCCGGTTTGCGGGTTGTATGCCATCGGCTGCCAGCTGTGCGCACCGCCCGGTCCGGGCGCAACGAACGAGGGTGCGGGCCCGCTGTAGCGGGCTTCCGGGTTTTCGATCGGCCGCCCGGTCTCCGGATCTATGCCGCTCGCCCAGGTCACGGTCGCGAATGGCTTCGCCGAAATGAATTCGCCGGTCGCGCGATCAAGCACGTAGAAGAAGCCGTTCTTCGGCGCCTGCAGGATGACTTTGCGCACCGTGCCCTCGATTTCGAGGTCGGCGAGGATGAGCGGTTGTGTCGCCGTGTAATCCCAGGTTTCGCCGGGCGTCGTCTGGTAGTGCCAGACGTACTCGCCGCTGTCGGCATTCAGCGCAACGATCGATGACAGGAACAGGTTGTCGCCGCCACCGGGGCTGCGAATGGCCTGGTTCCAGGGCGAACCGTTGCCGACGCCGATGTAGACGAGGCCGAGCGCCGGATCGAAAACTATTGCATCCCAGACTGTTCCGCCGCCGCCCATTTTCCACCACTCACCCTTCCAGGTTCCGGCGGCATCCTGCATCGCTTTCGATTCGAACGGTTTGGACGGGTCGCCGGGAACGGTGTGAAAACGCCATGCGAGATCACCCGTGCTCGCATCGTAGGCAGAGACATAACCGCGCACGCCGAATTCCGCGCCGCCGTTGCCGATCACGACCTTGTCGTTGAAAACGCGCGGCGCGCCGGTGATGCTGTA
>CAYXKM010000136.1:0-5437 GCA_964465665.1 uncultured Woeseiaceae bacterium | reverse complement strand
CCACACTACGGGATAGGAAAAGGTCAGTTCTGACATACTACGAGCAACTGACAGTCTCGATGACCAACCTCGCCCGGCATCCGAAGACTTTATTTATCGGCCAGAACATGAGGTATGACGGGCAGAAGATGCACGCAAGTTTTTCCGGCGTGCCGCGGCGCATATGCTCGTCGGCCAAAGACTTCAGCCGCTCCTTTGACACATTCGAAACGAAACTCTGGACGCGCGAATAGACGGTCGTCATTCCGGGATTCAGGTGTCGTACCGCTGCGACGATGTCAAGCGCGTCGCCGTAGCGCCACAGCAGCCAGTAGCAGGCATGCCGCAGGATCCGGCTGACCTCGAACATCAACTCCTGCTGAACGGTTGCCGGTATCTGGTTGTCCAGCGATTCGATCGTGCGCCAGATTTCACTTGCGCTGCAGACTTCGCGGGCGACGACATACGCGCGGGCGATAGCCACGACATCCGCGCCGGTATCGAGTTGCACGCGTTTGACGAACGACGGGCCCATACGGTTGACGATATTGTTCGCGATCAGGGTCGCGAGGATTTCACGGCTGAGCCGGTGGCCTGGT
The DNA here is from genome assembly GCA_964465665.1 of uncultured Woeseiaceae bacterium. Classification (GTDB taxonomy): domain Bacteria; phylum Pseudomonadota; class Gammaproteobacteria; order Steroidobacterales; family Woeseiaceae; genus JAKEGN01. Next base: position 4,859 of record CAYXKM010000136.1, on the reverse strand, counting down.
ATCAGATCACCATATCGACGCCTCAGTACTGCCGGGAAATAGCGTTGCGGATCTGTGGTCAGGAAATCCTCAAGTGACTGGGGAGATTCCGCCAGGCCGTTGTAGAGGTCGATCTTCGCGTAACTGAGAATTACCGCGATTTCGGGGCGCGTAAGCCCCTGTTTCTTCTCCCGACGCTCCTCGATTTCCGCTTCATCAGGGAGAAACTCCAGGGCGCGATCCAGCAAGCCGGATTTTTCGAGGTTTTGAATAAGGCGCGCCGATTCGTCCAGCCTTTCGCTGGCACGGGCTTCCATCATGCTGATCGCCTGCGTCTGCAGGTAATTGTTTCGCAGGACAAATGCGGCAACTTCATCCGTCATTTGCGCAAGCAGCCGATTGCGCTGAGCCCGCGTGAGACCTTTCTCCTTGGTCGCGGCGCTCAGGAGAATTTTGATATTGACTTCACGATCGGAGCTGTCGACGCCACCCGAATTGTCGATGAAATCCGTGTTGACGCGACCGCCGTTGAGGCTGTACTCGATACGTGCGCGTTGCGTCAGGCCGAGATTGCCGCCTTCGCCGATAACCTTGCATCGCAACTGATTGGCATTGACACGCACGTAGTCGTTGCCACGATCCCCGACCTCGAGGTGTCCCTCGGTGCTCGACTTGACGTAAGTGCCGATACCGCCGTTCCACAGCAGGTCAACCGGCATTCGCAGGATGGCGCGAATGAGTTCGTTCGGCTGCACGGCCGTTGTCTCGATACCGAGCAATGCCTTGGCTTCCCGGCTGAGTTTGATCTGCTTCGCCTGTCGCGAGTATATGCCCCCGCCTTTAGAGATCAGTTTTTCGTCGTAATCAGCCCAGGTGGAGCGCGGCAGCGCGAAAAGCCGCTTGCGTTCATCCAAACCGGCCTGCATGTCCGGCTGCGGGTCGAGAAAGATATGCTCGTGGTTGAAGGCAGCGACCAGCTTGATCATTGTGGACTGCAACATGCCGTTGCCGAAAACGTCACCGCTCATATCACCGATACCGGCGACCGTGAACGGCTCCTGCTGGACGTCGATGCCTTGTTCCCGGAAATGGCGTTTTACCGCCTCCCAGGCGCCACGGGCAGTAATGCCCATTTTTTTGTGGTCATAGCCCGCAGAACCGCCGGATGCGAATGCATCGTCGAGCCAGAACCCGTATTCCACCGACACGCTGTTGGCGATATCGGAGAATGTCGCCGTGCCTTTGTCTGCGGCAACGACCAGGTACGGATCATCGCCGTCGCGGCGTATCACGTTATTCGGGGGAACGACCTTGCCATCAACCACGTTGTCGGTGATATCCAGCATGCCGCGGACAAAGATCTTGTAACAGGCAATGGCTTCCGCGAGCACGACGTCCCGATCGCCTTTCGGCATGCGTTTGGGAACGAATCCGCCTTTGGCCCCGGTAGGCACGATGACCGTGTTCTTGACGACCTGCGCTTTCATCAGTCCGAGTACTTCGGTGCGAAAATCCTCGCGCCGGTCGGACCAGCGAATGCCGCCTCGGGCAATATCTCCGCCACGCAAGTGAACGGCTTCAACGCGAGGGGAATACACAAATATTTCGAATTTTGGCCGTGGCTTCGGTGATTCAGGAATTCGGTGCGGATCGAGTTTTATGGAAATACAGGGTTTTAGACCGCCGTCAATCTCGCGCTGATAATAGTTGCTGCGCAGAGTGGCGCCGATCACGCCGGCAAATGCGCTAAGGATACGATCCTCGTCAACGCTGTTCGCGCGTGCAATTTTTCTTGAAATGCCTGCAACGCAGGATTCAAGCTGCACGTCGCGATCCTTTTTCGGAATCGACGGATCGAACTGCAGCTCGAATTGCCGAACCAGACTGTTAGCAAGCCCAGCATGTTCGGCCAGAACGTTTTCCATGTATTTCTGGCTGAACGGAATGCCGAGCTGCAGCAGGTACTTTGCGTAACAGCGAACCAGCGATACCTGGCGCCAGTCGAGGTCGGCTACAATCACCAGGCGGTCAAAGCCGTCGTTTTCTGTTATCCCCCGCCACGCCTGTTTGAAGCTTTCCTGGAAACGGATCGCAACGGAGTCCAGGTCGAGCTCGTCGGCGCCACTGAACCGAAGTTCGAAATCCTGAATCCAGAACTGCTGGCCCTTGCGCAGGTTCAGTTTGTACGGTCGTTCGCTGAGAACGAAAGCGCCCTTATCCTCGAGCAACGGCAGGACGCGTGACAGCAATAGTGGCTCGTTCCCGGAAAAGGTCCGAAAGTTCAGATGATCCGGGGCCGCCCCCGGCGCCTTGTGCAACAAAAGCGTATTGTCGTGCTCGCCTTTTACCAGGCCGTCAATGCGCTTGATGTCGAGACAGGCAACGACCGGCGGCGTATCTCCCTGGTATGCGAGGTTGAAACTCTGGCCGTACTCCCGGTACAGCGCGTGCCCTTCGGCTTCGCCGTATTGATTGCTGAGCTGGGCGCGGAGCTTGTCACGCCATGTGACTACGGCATCTGCAATCTTGCTCTCGATCTCCCTGATGCTTATCTGCGGTTTGTCTGACGTTCCTGTCCTGACGATCGTATGCATCCGGGCAAGCGGCGAATCGGAAATCTGCACGCTGGAGTCGACCGAAACTCCCATGAATGCGCGCTGCAGTATATCTTCGACCCGCCGGCGAACCGCCGTCGTGTATTTTTCCCGCGGGATGTAGACGATGCAGGAAAAGAACCGGCGGAACGCATCACGCCGCACAAAGAACTTGACCCGTCGTCGGTCCTGCAGATTGAGAATACCATTGGTCGTACGTACCAGGTCCTGCACGGAACTCTGGAACAGTTCGTCACGCGGAAACGACTCCAGGATGTGCAGAAGTGCCTTGCCGCGGTGGCCGGACGGATCGAGCTGCGAACGATCCAGCACCCGCTTGACCTTGAGGTGCAACAGTGGAATGTTCCGCGGACTCTCGCTGTAGGTTACGGAGGTGAACAGCCCGAGGAAACGTCTCTCGCCGACGGCGTTGCCCTTCGCGTCGAACAGCTTCACGCCGATATAGTCCAGATAGCTCGGCCGATGCACCGTCGAACGCGAGTTTGCTTTGGTGATAATGAGCGAGTCTTTGGTCCGGGTAAGTTTGCGCATCTCCTTGCTGAGTTCGATTGCGCCACCTCCGCGTTCATCCTTGGTCAGTACGCCGAGTCCGGTACCTTTGACGGGCCGCAGGAATTGCCTGTCTGCGCGCTTGAAAAGTCGGTATTCGCGGTACCCGAGAAAGGTAAAGTGGTCATCTGCCATCCAGCGAAGCAGTGCCTCGCTTTCCTGCCGTAATTCGGAATCCGCTCCTTCGGGCCCGTCGCTCAGCGACGCGCTGGCATCGAGCATCTTTCCGCGCATGGCAGGCCAGTCGCGAACCGCGGATCTTACGTCCGACAGTACCTTGAGGATTTCCTGCTCCAGCACTTTGAGATGATGCAGGTCCGGTTCACGGTCGACGGCAAAGCGGACATAGGATTCGACCTGTCCGTCGCCGGCATTGCGCTCGAGGACTTCGAGCAACTTGCCGCGAGCGTCACGACGTACCCGAAGCACCGGATGAATGGTCATGTGTACAGCCAGATCCTGGTGGGCAATCGCCGCCGATACCGAATCGACCAGAAACGGCATATCGTCGTTGATCATTTCGACAATGGTGTACTTCGAGTCGTAGCCGTCCTTCGCTTCGACAGGATTGAAAATTCTCAGTCGCACCTCTCCGGGTTTGCGCGTTCTGGCAAACTCGAGGTGCGAAACGGCCGCCAAGCCCATGATCTTCGGCGACTTTCCGGTCATGTCATCGACAGGAACATTGGCGAAATATTGCGCCAGGAACTGATTGATCTTCTCACGGTTTCGAAGAAGGCCCGAAGTCGGCCTTGCTGCGATGATGTTGTCGACTATCGTGTTTGACATGTCGCTGACGCGACGGTGTTTTTGTGCTGGCACTTGCAGACGCTCCGACTCGAATGGTCTGATTTGGACGAGTTGGCAGAAACTCTATAACGAACTACTGCGGTTTTTCCAGATCGTCGATTACCGCCGCAAGAAACCGGCAGGCCTCACCACCGGTAATGCATCGATGATCAAAACTCAGCGATAACGGAATTCTGCGATGCACTTCGATGCCACCCATCACGGCAACGACATCATGTTGCAGTTTGCCGGTACCGAGAATCGCAACTGTGGGTGGCACCATCAACGGCGTTGCGTATCTTCCCGCAAGCATGCCGAAGTTCGACACGGTGATCGTATAGTTGACCATGTCCTGAGGCGCGACGCTTCGGTCAAGGGTTGCTTTCTTCATCCTGGCGACTTCGTCGCGAATCTGATCGAGGGTCATTTCCTCTACATGCCGAATGACCGGCACGATCAGGCCGTCGTCCGTGTCCACCGCCAGGGCGATGTCCACGCGCGACTCAAGCTGGTGATTCATGCTTTGTGCATTGAAGAAGCCGTTCAGGGCCGGAGCTTTAGCACACCCGGCCGCGGTAGCGCGAAGAATTCGCGCGGTGAAATCACGCTTCGCTATCCACTCATGTATATCTGCATCATCAAAAATCGTGCACAGCGCAACTTCATTGCGGTGCTGCGTCATGCTTTGCGCCATGGCGCGTCGCGGTCCGCGCAAGGACTCCGATCGCCCGGGAGTGGGGCTTGGCCGCGCCGGTCGCGCTTTCGCCATGCTGCCCTGGAAGCGAGCAACATCGGCACTGGTTACCTGGCCGTTCTTGCCCGTTGCCGGTACGTCGGCCAGATCGATGCCAAGGCGGCGGGCCTCGGTTCTCACCGATGGCGTCGCTTTGACGCGGCCGCCCTTCCGCCGCCGTCCACCACCGGCAA
>CAYXKM010000135.1:0-8688 GCA_964465665.1 uncultured Woeseiaceae bacterium | reverse complement strand
TGGGGCCTGGGCCTGCCGTTTCCGGTGGCCATGGCGTGGCTTGCGGTCAGCGCCGAGGTCGTCGGAGCCGTCGCTCTGCTGATCGGGTTCGCCACCCGATGGTTTTCGATACCGCTGATGATCACCATGCTGGTGGCGGCATTCTCGGTGCACGCGAAAAACGGCTGGCAGGCCGTGGCGGATCCGAATAGTCCGTTCGCCAATGCAAACATTGACGGCGCCATGGAACGACTCGACAAGGCGAAAGAGCTGCTTCAGAACCATGGCAATTACGAGTGGCTCACCGAGACCGGCAACTACGTGATCTCCAACAGTGGCATGGAGTGGGCCATTACCTATTTTGTCATGTTGCTGGCATTGTTTTTTTCCGGCGCAGGCAAGCTCAGCATCGATTACCTGATCGCCCGGAAGTTCGCTCCGCGCGGTTGATCGAATTGTTTCCTGTGGCGACAGCCGTTACAGTCTCGTCAATATCGGCCAACGGAGCGCACATCGATGAACAGGACAGGCAAATGGGCCATGGTGCTCGCGCTCCAGGTCATGCTCACCGTTCCGGGGATGGCAGACGGCGATCTGCAATTTGCCGCACTCGACGAGTGTCCGCTGGCCAGCGGCGAAGCGATCCACGATTGTCGTTTGGGTTACCGCACGTTCGGCCAGCTGAACGAAGACCGATCCAATGCAATCCTGTTTCCGAGCTGGTTCACCGGAACGACAGAAGATCTTCTGAAATTCGGCTACATCGGTCCGGGCCTCATTGCCGATTCCACGTCGTATTTCATCATTGCAGTCGACGCGTTTGGCAATGGTGTGTCCTCGTCACCCAGCAACAGCGAATCGCAGCATGGAGCAGACTTTCCGGTGCTGCGCATCGAAGACATGGTCAAAGCGCAGCATCGCCTGTTGATCGAGGTCCTGAATATCCCCCGATTGCATGCCGTCATCGGCATCTCGATGGGCGGAATGCAGGCGCTGGAATGGGCTGTACGCTATCCGGCTTTCATGGACAAGGCCGTATCGGTCGTCGGCACACCGTGGCAGACCAGTTACGATTTGCTGCTATGGAATGCTCAGCTCGGGGCGATACAACATCTCGCGGATGACGATTATGAAAATACGATCCGTGTCGTCGCTGCCCTGGACAACCTCACTGCCTACACACCAAGCTATGTCGCCGGCAACACTCCTGCTGCCGGCTATCACGACTACCTGCAACAGTCTGTGGAATCGGCAAGGCGGTATGGCCTGCAGAATCGTGTTCCACAACTCCAGGCGATGATTCATCACGATATCTCGGCCCGGTTCGGCGGCTCGCCAGAAGCGGCGGCTGCCGCAGTGGAGGCCGACCTTCTGTTCGTCGTCTCCCCGGAAGATCACATGGTCAACCCGATACCCTCACGGGAATTTGCCGGGCTCGCCGGCGCGGAATTGCATGAGCTGACCGGCGCCTGCGGCCACGTTGCCGTGGGCTGTGAAAAAGACGCGATGACCGGGGTCGTTCTGCAGTTTCTGCGAGGACCCGCGCGGGATCGGGAAGATTGATGTCCCGGAGTCAGGTCGATCGCGTTTCAATGCCGCTGAAAAATAAATCCGGCAACGTTTTCTAGGTTTTCTTCGGCATGTACAGGTCGGTCAGCGTGCCTTCCCAGGCTTCCGCCGCGAACGCGATGGTTTCCGACAGCGTCGGGTGCGGGTGTATGGTGAGCGACACGTCCGCCGCGTCGGCTCCCATTTCGACCGCAAGCGCAATCTCCGAAATAAGATCGCCGGCATGCGGCCCGACAATGGCACCGCCAAGCACGCGTCCGGAATTTCTGTCGAAAAGCAACTTGGTGAATCCTTCGGACCGCCCCAGGGACAGGGCCCGGGCACTGGCCGCCCAGGGGATCTGTTTCTTTTCGTAATCGACCTCGTCGCGTTTCGCGTCGAGTTCCGTCAATCCGACCCAGGCGATCTCCGGATCGGTATAGGCAACCGACGGGATCGCGCGCGCATCGAAGGCGCTTTTGTGCCCGGCGGCCACTTCGGCGGCGACTTTCGCTTCGTGCGAGGCCTTGTGTGCGAGCATAGGCCCGCCCGCGAGGTCACCAATGGCAAATATGTGCGGTACGTTCGTTTGCATCTGCCTGTTCACTGCGACGATGCCGCGCGCATCGACCGACACACCGGCCCTGTGAGCATCGAGTTTGTCGCCGTTGGCGCGACGTCCGACCGCTATCAGAACCTTGTCGTAAGTGTCGCTGGCCGGAGCGCCCTTGCCCTCGAAGCTGACTTCGATGCCGGATTTGACCGCTCGCATTCCCGTCACTCGGGTTTCCAGCATAATGGCTTCGTAACGTGAATCGATGAACTTGCGAAAAGGTCGTACGAGGTCAGGATCGGTGCCCGGCATGAGACCCGGCGTCAGTTCGACCACCGAGACCCGACTACCGAGGGCACTGTAAACGCAGGCCATTTCCAGTCCGATAATGCCGCCGCCCACAACCAGCAGGCGCTTCGGAATCGGGTCAAGCTCGAGCGCGCCGGTGGAATCGACGATGCGCGGATCCTGCGGCAAGCCTGGCAGCATGGCACTTTCCGATCCGGCTGCAATAATGCACTTTTCGAATTCGATGCTTTCCCCGTTGTCCAGTATCAGCCGATTGGCCGACTGGAATTTCGCAGTCGCGCGAACGACGCGCACCTTGCGTTGCTTCGCAAGTTGATTCAGACCGCCGGTCAGACGCGCTACCACTTCGTTCTTCCATTTCCGAAGCGCCGTGGCGTCGATCTCCGGCGGGGCGAATCGAATCCCGTGCGCCGACATCGCGCTCGCATCGTCGATGACCTTGGCCGCGTGCAACAGGGTCTTGGACGGGATGCAACCGACATTGAGGCAAACGCCGCCGAGTACCGGCCAGCGTTCGACCAGCAGCACCTGCATACCGAGATCCGCGGCACGAAATGCGGCCGTGTACCCGCCAGGTCCGGCGCCGATGACCACGAGCTCCGTACGGTAAGTCGCCTCCGTCGAGGGTTCCTGCGATACAGCATCCGCTGCAGTTACCCGTGTCACCGCATCTCGAGGATTGATGACCACGGTTTTCGTGTAATCCTCGGGCTCGGCAACCCCGGCACTCTGTTCTGCTGCCTCGAGCGTAGCGATGAGGTCTTTGGCTGAGACCCTGTCGCCCGCCTTGACGTGCACGGTCGCCACCCTGCCTGGCTGCGTAGCCGGAATATCCATCGAGGCCTTGTCGGTTTCCAGCGTTATGACGGGATCGTCGACGGCCAGTTCGTCGCCGACTTTCACCAGCACTTCGATAACTTCCACCTGCTGAAAATCCCCCAGGTCCGGGACACGCAGTTCGATGCGCGTGGCCATCAGGGAATGGCCTCGAGCAGCGTGTCGACGTCAGCGAGTGCCTGGACCAGGAAAGTGGTGAAACGTACCGCGTAGGCGCCGTCGATGACCCGGTGGTCGTAGGAGAATGACAGCGGCAGCATCAGCCGCGGAGCGAATTCCTTGCCGTTCCAGACCGGCTGCATCGTGGAACGCGACACCCCGAGTATGGCGACTTCGGGCGCATTGACGATGGGCGTGAATGCCGTGCCGCCGATGCCGCCGAGACTTGAAATCGTGAAACTGGCGCCCTGCAACTGATCGGCTTTCAGTTTTCCGTCGCGCGCCAGCGCCGAAAGCTCGCCGAGCTGTCGTGCAAGTTCGTACACATCCATGCCGTTCGCGTTGCGTATCACGGGCACCATCAGTCCGTTCTCTGTATCCGCTGCAAAGCCGATGTGATAATACTTTTTGAAAACGAGCGCCTCGCCATCCTCCGACAACGACGCATTGATGCGCGGATATTCTTTGAGCGCTGCAATACATGCTTTCATGATGAAAGCGAGCGGCGTCAGCGAAATGCCCCGCGCCTTGGCCGGGCCTTTGAGAGCTTGTCGCCGGGCTTCGAGTTCGGTGATGTCGGCAGCATCGTGCTGTGTTACGTGCGGCAGGTTGATCCAGCTGGCCTGCAATCGCGGGCCGGATATCTTCTGGATGCGTGTCAGTGGTTTCGCTTCGACCGGGCCGAACTTCGAGTAGTTAACCACCGGCACTTTCGGCAATCCTCCGCCAGGTCGCGGAGCGCCGCCGGTCATCACCGACTTGACGAATGCTTTGAGATCTTCGTGAAGGATGCGTTGTTTCGGCCCGGAGCCGTGCACCTGTCCCAGGTCGACGCCCAGTTCCCGGGCAAGTTTCCGCGCCGAAGGACTGGCGTGCGCTTTCGCAAAGCCGGCTTCGTTGATCGGTGGCAGTGTCGCAGGCGCCGCTGTCTCGGACGACGCAGCGGTTTTCGCCACCGGAGCGGCCGGGGTACTCTCAGCCGGTGCGGCCGCCGGGACCGGCGCGGCACGGGCCGGCTTCTCCGCTGCAGCAACGTGTACCGTATCCTCCGTCGCGACGGACATCCGTCCAATTACATCTCCGGCAGATACCCGGCTTCCGCTGGATACCCGCATCGATTCGATCACCCCATCCTGCGGCGCAGGCACGTCCATCGTCGCTTTGTCGGTCTCGAGCGTGATCAGTCCGTCTTCGCGTGAGACCGTGTCGCCGGCGGCAACCAGCACTTCGATGACCTCGACATCCTTGAAGTCGCCAAGATCGGGAACGGTAATGTCGATGGTTTCGGACAAGATTAACTCCGCTGCAGGTCCCGGCTTCTAGAGTGTGACCGGATCAGGCTTCGAGGGATCGATTTTGTATTTCTTGATTGCGTTGGTCACAGTTTTCTGGTCCAGCATGCCATCGTCAGCCATCGCTTTCAGCGCAGTAACAACGATGTAGCGTTTGTCCACCTCAAAGTGGTTGCGCAATGCGCTACGCGAATCGCTGCGGCCATAGCCGTCGGTGCCCAGCGTGACAAAGGTCCCGGGAACCCAGCGACGAATCTGGTCCGGAACGATTTTCATGTAGTCCGTAGCTGCGATATACGGGCCCTTGCGCTTGTGCAGGCATTTCTCGAGGTAGCTCTTTTTCGCGGGACTCTCAGGATGTAACTGGTTCCAGCGCTCCATCCCCATCGCCTCCCGGCGCAACTCGTTGAAGCTCGTCACGGACCACACATCCGAAGGGATGCCGAAATCCTTGTGCAGCAGCTCCGCGGCGGCGAGTACCTCGCGGAGTATGGTTCCGGCCCCCATGAGCTGGACACGAACCTGACCCTGACTACCGACGTGCAGCAAATACATACCCCTCAGGATGCCGTCCTCGACGCCGGGCGGCATTGGCGGATGCACGTAGTTCTCGTTCATGCAGGTAATGTAGTAGAAAATATTCTCCTGCTCGCTCAACATCCTGCGCAATCCGTCGTGAATGATTACCGCCAGCTCGTAAGCGTAAGTTGGATCGTAGGAGACACAGTTCGGTACGGTCGACGCGGCAACCAGGCTGTGGCCGTCCTGATGCTGTAATCCTTCCCCGGCGAGTGTCGTCCGACCTGCAGTGCCGCCGATGAGGAATCCGCGCGATTTCTGGTCGCCGCCAGCCCAGATGAAATCGCCGATGCGCTGAAAACCGAACATCGAATAGTAAATGTAGAACGGCACGGTCGGCAGGTCGTGATTGCTGTACGACGTACCCGCAGCCAACCAGGAACAGTACGCGCCGGCTTCGTTGATACCTTCTTCGAGTATCTGTCCTTTCTTGTCCTCGCGGTAATACATCAGCTGGTCGGCATCCTGCGGCGTATACAACTGACCTTTCGACGAATATATTCCGATCTGCCGGAACATGCCTTCCATGCCGAACGTACGTGCTTCGTCCGGGACGATCGGCACGACGTGCTTGCCGATATTCTTGTCCCGTACCAGGGCTGTCAGTATGCGTATGAAGGCCATGGTCGTCGATGCATCGCGCTCACCGGTGCCCTCGAGTTGTGACTTGAATATCTCCAGCGCGGGTATCGTCAGGGACTTCGATCGGGTGCGGCGTTGCGGGAGGAACCCACCGAGAGCTTTGCGTCTTTCCAGCAAGTACTCGATCTCGTCGCTGTCGGGCGCCGGCTTGCAGTAGGGAACATTGTCGATGTCCTTGTCCGACACCGGGATGTTGAACCGGTCCCGGAATTCCTTGAGCGCATCGACATCCAGCTTTTTCTGCTGGTGCGCGATATTCTGGCCTTCGCCAGCGGTTCCCAGGCCGAATCCTTTGACGGTTTTGGCGAGGATGATCGTAGGTTGACCCTTGTGCTGCACTGCCGCGTGGTATGCCGCATAGACCTTCTGCGAATCGTGACCGCCGCGGTTCAGTCTCCAGATTTCCTCGTCGGACATGTTGGCAACCATGGCTGCGGTCGCCGGGCTCTTGCCGAAGAAATGCTCGCGCACGTAGTCTCCGCCCTTCGATTTGAAGTTCTGGTATTCGCCGTCGACGCATTCCTCCATGACCCGCTTCAACGACCCGTCGTGATCCCTGGCGAGCAGCGGATCCCAGCGCGATCCCCAGATGACCTTGATGACATTCCAGCCGGCGCCGCTGAACGCGGCCTCGAGTTCCTGGATGATCTTGCCGTTGCCTCGCACCGGGCCGTCCAGCCGCTGCAAATTGCAATTGACGACAAACACCAGGTTGTCGAGGCCTTCGCGGACCGGCATGGTAATGGCGCCCATCGACTCCGGTTCATCCATTTCCCCGTCGCCCAAAAACGCCCATACCTTGCGGTCGCTGGCGGGGATCATTTCGCGATGCTCGAGATAGCGCATGAATCGCGCCTGGTAAATGGCCATCATCGGCCCAAGGCCCATCGACACTGTCGGAAACTGCCAGAATTCCGGCATGAGCCAGGGGTGTGGATACGATGAAAGTCCGCCGCCGCCGACTTCCTGGCGAAAACGATTCAACTGGCCTTCGCCGAGCCGGCCTTCGAGATATGCCCGGGCGTAGATACCCGGAGACGAATGGCCCTGTATGAAAATCATGTCGCCGCCGCGATTCGCCGACGGAGCACGCCAGAAATGATTGAATCCCACTTCATACAATGTGGCGGACGACGCATAGGACGATATGTGCCCGCCGTATTCGGTGCTCTTGCGATTGGCCTGCACCACCATGGCCATCGCATTCCAGCGTATGTACGCCTCGATGCGCCGCTCAATGGACCGGTCGCCAGGGTATTCAGGCTGCCTGCCGACCGATATCGTATTCAGATAGGCAGTATTCGGACTGTACGGAAGATACGCACCACTGCGACGTGCATAGTCGATCATGTGGTTCAACAGAAAATGAGCCCGCTCGGGACCGTGACGGGTCAGCACAGAATCGATCGATTCCAGCCATTCCCGTGTCTCGGTCGGATCCGTATCGTCAAATCGGCTGAAAGTGCTCATATGTTGTCTGTAACCCGTCTTGCGTCGGAATGTCGAAGATTTGCCGCGTGAATTCGCGGAGGTGTCCTGCTAGGATCACCGCAAATTGCGCCTCTGGAACGATTTCCCATCGCTTCCGTGAGCGAAGTCTTGGGTTACATATTATGACCCAAGAGCATCGAAAAAGGTTAACAACACCATGCCAAGCCTGCTCGCGGAGAGATTTCCCCGGAGTAAGATCAGGATCGTCCAGCAGATCGGACAACCGTCGTCGTCTGCTCTTGCCGCGATCGACCAGTTGCTGTTGATACTGCCGTCGAAGCCGACGGAAAAATCCTGGTCAGCCGTTCCCCAAGGGAGCAGGGTCAAAGCACTGCTCAGACGGCGGCCATCCGGGAGCGTGCCGGAAATCACAACCCGTCTCGGCAACAAAAGACAAACCGCACTTCACGTGGGGTTGCTCGATGGCAGCAGTGATGCGTTCGAACAGCTCACGTTTTGCAGGAAAATGCTGGCCGCCGCATTGGCCGAGAACGCGGCCAGCGTCGGAATCTGGGTGCACGGGTTTGATGCGGAGCATCAGCGAGTGATCGTGGAACGAGCATGCGCTGCGACGCTCGCGGCGGGGTTCTCACTGCCGCGATTCAAGTCCGGGAACGTGAAGCCAGGCGTAAAAAGCTTGCGGATCGTCGGCCTCGAAGCCCGACTCGACCTGCGACGGACTGTTGCCGAAGCCGATGGGAACAACCTCGCCCGCTGGCTCACCGCCATGCCGCCCAACAAGCTCGATGCGCATGAATATATCAGATTGCTGCAGGAGCTCTCGCACAAGCACCGCTGGCAGTTCCGCAAGTACGGCGTGTCCGAGCTGAAAAAGCTCGGCGCCGGCGCATTCCTCGCAGTTGCGCAAGGCAATGCCGATGAAAGTGCTGCAATCGTCCGCCTGCGATACAGGCCACGGAAGAACGCGACGCGAGCGGCGCTCTGCCTGGTCGGAAAAGGCATCATTTTCGATACCGGCGGCATCAACCTGAAACCGTTCCAGTCGATGCTGGAGATGCATATCGACATGGGCGGCAGCGCGGTAGCCACAGGAACCCTTCTGGCAATTTCTTCACTTGATCTGCCTTTCGCTGTGGACTGCTGGCTGGCCATCACCGAGAACCGCACCGGACCAACGGCCTACAAACCGCAGGACCTTGTAACGGCGGCCAACGGGAAAACCATACAGACCATCCACACCGACGCCGAGGGGCGCATGGCGCTGGCCGATACACTGACCCTTGCCTGCCGCGAAAAGCCGGCGTTGCTCATCGACTATGCGACGCTGACCGGCGCCTG
>CAYXKM010000134.1:0-24156 GCA_964465665.1 uncultured Woeseiaceae bacterium | reverse complement strand
GACCTCACGGCGCAGGGTGTTGTGGCCGGCGTAGGAAGCGATATTCACCGTAGCCGGAGTTCTTTCGAAAGCGGAGAAAAAGTCGGCAAGCGGATACAGAGACCCGCCATCCTGGCCGACCACCACGGTCGTAATTCCCTGGCTGACAGCAGCAGTGGCCTCACTGTGTTCGAGTATGTCGCTATCGGCATGGCTGTGGGTATCGATGAAACCGGGCGCCAATACCAGGCCGCGGCCATCGAACGTCGATTCTCCGCGTTCGGCCGTCAAAGCCCCAAGCGCTTCGATACGCTGTTCGCGAATGCGTACGGCGCCGGGAACTCCAGGCGAACCCGCGCCGTCAACAATGACCACATTGTGAATCAGCAGGCTGTCTGCAGCTTGCGTTGTGACAATAGCCGCTTCGCGGTTGCAGGACATCGCCAGCAACAGCGCAAGAGGAAGCGCGACAACGATCCTGCCTGGGATTCTGCGTTTCATGGTGGTTCCTACTGGGCACCGTTACTCATTTCAGCACGCGGTGGCGCGGCTGTGGACCGTGAATCCATATTATGCACCCGAACTATCAGGCACCGTGTGGCGCCTGTAAGGTACCTGATCATCGATCGACGGAGGTGTTATGAAGTCTAACTGGTATCACCTGTTTGCCTTGAGTGTGTTGCTGCAAGGCGTGGTATTTGCCGACGAAGGTGCCGCCGTTTCCGCTCAGCAGCGGCCGGTCGGTATCGATGACATCGGGGCGATCATCAATGTTGGCTCGCCAAAGATTTCGCCCGACGGGCAGTGGATTGCTTACGAGTCCGCGGAGAGGATCTTCCTCGTATCCACGCGGTTCGGCGCTGCGAGACCGGTGACAGCAAGCGCATCCAGCGCCTCCGAACCACACTGGTCGGCGGACGGCAAATCGCTGTACTTTCTTTCCGACCGCTCGGGCTCGAGCCAGCTGTGGAGACTCGCGTTGCAGGAGCCCGGCGAAGCGACCCAGGTCACCGATCTCGAGTTCGCCGTGAACAGTATCAACCTGTCCCCGGACGAATCGCGGCTCTTGCTACCGGTGCAGTCGCCCTCGACAGATGCGCCAGCCAGCAAAGTCAGGAAACCCTGGGTCATGGATCGGCTGCAGTTCAAGGAGGACGCCGACGACGGTTACATCACGGACGATCCGCCCGGTCATTTGCAGATTTACGAACTTGTAAGCAGGAAGCTGATACCGGCCACCTCGGGCGACTACAGCGCGTCCGAGGCTGCTTGGTCGCCGGATGGCCGGGACATTGTTTTCGTCTCTAACCGCGAGGCAAATCCGGATGCCAGCTACAGGACTGACATCTGGCGCATCGACGCCAGCGGAGTCGGCGACACCGCGTCTCCCGTTCGCGCCACCGGCGACAGTCATACGAAACAGTCGCCGGCCTGGAGCCCCGATGGAAAATACATCGCCTACATCGATGCAGAGGACGGTGTTTACGGCATACAGCACATCGCCGTCGTGCCGATAGCGGGTGGCGAGCCGCGCATCCTGACAGCCTCCCTCGATCGCTGGGTAAGCTCTTTTCGTTTTTCGGCGGACGGCCGCTGGGTTTACTTCAATTACGACGATGCGGGCGGCGTCAGCCTCAGTCGTGTCAATGTCAGCAGCGGGGCTATCGAACCACTGATCGAGGGTGAACATGTCGTCAGTGCATTCGATGTCGCGAAATCCGGCACGGTCGCGGCGAGCATGAATGCGGTCAACGACGCGGTAGACATTTATGTACTGCAGAACAAAAAGCCGAAACGCCTTACAGAAACAAATGCAGAGTTTTTCCGGCGCGTGGCGCTGGGCAAAAAGAGCAAGGTGGAATTCCTGAGTCCGGACGGCACGCCCATAGAGGCATTCATAACAATGCCGCCGGATTTCGTGCAGGACAGGCGTTACCCGACCGTGCTCGGTATTCACGGGGGGCCGGTCGGCCAGTTCGCCTGGGGTTACGATTTTCCGACACAATTTCTTGCGGCGAACGGCTACGTGGTAGTCGAGCCGAATCCCCGTGGCTCCACCGGTCAGGGGCAGGCATTCATTCGCGGCATCTATCAGAACTGGGGTGTAACCGATTACGACGATGTCATTGCTGCCATCGACCATGCAGCGAGCCTGGGAATCTCGGACCCGGACCGGCTTGCGGTATTCGGCTACTCCTACGGCGGCTACATGACCAATGTGGTCATTACCCGTACCGAGAGGTTTCGTGCCGCCGCGTCCGGGGCCGGCCACAGCCTGATCATTGCCAACTATGGACATGACATTTACCAGAAATGGTACAACTGGGAGCTCGGCGTGCCCTGGGAGAACAGGGACCTGTACGAGAGAATGTCGCCGCTGTTGCAGGTCGGTCGCGTGCAAACACCGACGATTTTCCTCGGCGGGCGTGAGGACTGGAACGTGCCGGTACTCAACGCCGAACTTTTCTACCAGTCGTTGAAGCAACGCGGCATCCCGACGCAACTCGTCGTCTATCCCGATACGCACCACAGTAACTGGGACGAAGAATACGAGAAGGATTTCAATGCGAGGATCGTCGGCTGGTTCGACAAGTATGTGAAAATGGCCGCACAGTAAGTTTGGACAAATCTTGAAAGCAATGCGCCAGGCATCGGTCAGGAAGGATGAAAGCATAGCGTCTGCCGTCGCGGCGATGCGCGCGAACCGGCCTTTGCGCGCGGAAGAAATCTGCCGCGACTACCTGATCCTGAATCCCGGCTGCAAGGAGCATCTGCGCTTGCTCGGTCATGCGCTGATGAAGCAGAACCGGCTGGAGGAAGCAGACCAGCAGATTCGTCTGGCGCTGGCTCTGGATCCCGAGTCCCCGTTACTCCTCGAGGACATTGGCAGTATTTTTGCCATGCAGGGCCGCTATGCGGAAGCAATCCCGTGGTTCGAGGGCGCGATAAGACTGGAGCCGAGGCTGCCGCTGGCACACAAGAAGCTGGGACAGGCGCTCGCTGCCATTGGCAAAGGCAAGGAGGCGGACGAGGAGTTCCAGGAATATCTCGAGCTCGACGAAAGCAAGGAGCCAGTGGCGAATGCGGTGAAGCAGTTGCAGGCCGGCCTGTTCGATGCCGCAGTCGATTCACTGAAAGCGGTCCTCAAGGAGCATCCGCAAAACGTTGACGCGATGCGTTACCTGGCCGGTGCCTACTTCGGCAGGAAGATCCACCTCGACGACGCCGAGGCGTTGCTGCGTCAGGCGACCCGGATAGCGCCGGATTTTACGGCGGGGTGGTTACTGCTCGGTGCAGTGTTGCTGGAAAGGAGCAAGTACCTCGATGCGATTGACACGTTTCGCCAGGTTACGCAGCTTGCGCCAGACAGTGCGGAAGCCTGGGGCGGACTCGGCAATGCGTATTCGCGAGCCAGCTACACCGAGGACAGCGCGAAAGCCTACGCGAAATCCGTTGAGCTTGATGCCGAATCGCCGGGGATACAGATGGGCTACGCGCATGTACTGAAAACGCTCGGCGATCAGTCAGGCGCGCTGAAAGCCTATCGTGCTGCTATCCGGTCGAAGCCGGACTTCGGCGAAGTTTACTGGAGCATGGCCAACCTCAAGATCTTTGAGTTCGAGGACAGCGAGGTCGCTGCGATGGAAAAGCAGCTCGAACGCGACGATATTTCGAAAAGCGCCGAAATTCATTTCCGTTTTGCACTGGGAAAGGCCTACGAAGACCTGGGTGACTTCGATCGGGCGTGGCATCACTATCATGCCGGGAACCAGGTGCAACGTGGCGAGGTTCAGTACGATCCGACGGAGTTCGAGGTACGGCAGTCTAAGATCGTGGACGTTTTCACCAGGGAATTCCTGCAGGAGCGCAGTGGTCACGGCCTTGATGCACCGGATCCGGTATTCATTGTCGGTCTGCCGAGATCCGGATCGACATTGATCGAACAGATTCTTGCCAGCCACAGCCTTGTGGAGGGAACGTCCGAGTTACCGATCCTGCCGAAAATTGCTGGATCCATCGGCCGTTACCGTCGCGACAAAGTCGTGTACCCGGAGGCGGTGAAAGACTTGCGCAACAAGGACTGGTCCGCTTACGGACGCCAGTTCATGGACGAGAGCCGGCGACATCGATCGACGGACAGGCTGTATTTCACCGACAAACTGCCAAATAACTATTCGCACGTCGGCCTGATTCACCTGATCCTGCCGAAAGCGAAGATCATCAATGCGCGCAGGCATCCGCTGGACAGCGTTCTCGGTGGCTACAAGCAATTGTTCGGCAAGGGCCAGAATTTTACCTATGACATGTTCGAGATTGCCGAGTATTACAAGCAATACCACGCGGTGATGACGCACTGGCACGCGGCTCTGCCGGGAAAAGTGCTCGATGTGCATTACGAGGAAACCGTTCTGGACCTCGAAACGCAGGTCCGGCGAATACTCGAGTTTTGCGGATTGCCGTTCGAGGAACAATGTCTGCGATTTTACGAAACAGATCGCGCGGTAAAGACCGCCAGCTCGGAGCAGGTACGCCAGCCCATTTATCGCGGCGCTCTGGGCAAATGGCGTCGCTACGAAAAGCACCTCGGCGTGTGGCTGGAGGAGCTGGACGAGATCATCCGCGAGTTGCCGGAGACGGTGAGGACAGCAGGTTTATAGTTGTCGCGCCGGCGGCGTCACGCCGGGTATGCCTCTCGCTCGGAAACCCGATCTCGCTCGAGGCACACACCGCCGTGCCGCCGCCTTGCCATCCTGCTGTAGCAGCTCGCGACTTAATCGTACGGCCAGAGCGCCAGGCCATGAATCGCATTTCGCACATCCATGGTCAGGTTGACGGACCATAGGCGACAATTTTTCCGCAGATCGTACAAGGTAATCGTCGACGGCGATGAACCGCCGGCGACCACGGAGTCCGACAAGACGCACAGGCCGCGCGCAAAACCGGGCCTCGCAATGCCGCTGTTGTCGCTGTCGGCGTGGGTCAGATCCGCCACCTCGTAAACCGGCACCGGCATTACGCGGTCTTCGGCATCCGTCCCACGCCCGGAGTAACGCAACGCATTCGCTTCACTGTCGTTGAACAGCACGCCGTCGCGGAATGGCCGGGCGTTATGTGCTCCCGGTGGAAGCTCGGCGGACATCAGGATGGTCTTGCCGTTGAAGTGCAGCATGCCGCCTGTGCGCAATCCGGAAATGTACATGCCGTTCTCATTGCAATGCACGTTATTGATGTGCAGCTTGTTCAGCATCAGCGGGCCGTCGTTCGTGCACGGATCGAAAACGAGTCCCTTGAAGTTGAATTCCTTCTGCTGCACCTGCATCGCCCAGTGGAATTCCTTCTTGTCGAGGTCGAAGGCCAGGATGCTGTCGAAGCCGGTGGAAGTCAGGAAAAGGCTGCGCCCGTGCACGGCGACTTCATGGCAGTGTTTCAGGTAGCGGTTTCGCCAAGAGCCGATGTGGCGAAAGTCGGGCGAGTACGCAAACAGCTCATCGCTTGCTGCGATATAAGCCGTTTCCTTATCGAATGCGATGCCGCGCAGTCCGCGATCCCAGCCTCGGCCCTGCCAGTCGATGTCCGCCCGGTTCCAGTCGATGGTCTGCACGACGGACTGATTCTGCGGATCGATCAGGTACACACCGCCGTGGCTTTGCCCCTGCTGGCTGCCGCGAACGACGGATGTCGTCACAAATTTCACGGGAGCTGAACTCGTAGTCAGACCACCATTACTCGCTGCTCGCGAAGCAATAGTGGTCTGACCACGGATTTCGGCCAGCGCTTGTGGTCAGAATCGCTTGCGCACGTTCAGGCTTATGGTTCGCGGCCGTTGCAGGGTGCGCTCATTGCGGAATCTTGGTTCGGGTTCGCCTTGAAGCTCTTCAAACCAGTCAGAGGCATACGTGCTGTAGAACAGCGAATTGATGCCGGTATCGTTCCAGATATTGCGCGCCATTACCGAGAGCTCCCAGCCACTGTCGAAGTCCATGCCGACCTGGAGATTGCTGGTCGCCCAGGACGGTATGATGCCTTCCGGATCGTTATCCACCGCGGCGGTGAGATTGTCCCAGGTCTCGGCTTGGTAACTCGTGTCATAGCGGAACCACAGGTCACTGTTCAGATTACCAATGTCCGGAATCGTGTATTCGGCGGCTAGCCAGAACTTCTCCTCCGGAGAATTCGGCATTGGTTGTCCGTCCTGGAGGAACAGGTCGCCGCTCGGGTCGAAAGTATCCTTCGTGTATTCGGACCTGGAGAAGAAAGCGCTTCCCTGGAAGGTCAGGTTGTCGGTTGCCTGCCACTCGGCATAAATTTCGGCGCCTTTGCTCTCGCCGGTTTCACCGTTGAAAGTGCCGCGCAGCCACCACGGTCCGTCGACAGCGGCATTAAGCTGAATATCGGACCATCTCATCGTGAACAGGGCGACGTTCAGCTGCAACCGGTTCTCCAGCCACTCGCTCTTCATGCCGAGCTCGTAGTTCTGCAGCGCATCCGATCCATAGGTTTCCGGGATCGAACCCGTTGCGACCGCTTTCGGACTGTTATTGCCGCCCAGGCGGAAGCCTTCGCTGTAAGTGAAGTACACCATGCGATCGTCGCCGAGGTTGTACTGCGTACTGAATTTCAGCACAGTGTCGCTGTCATTGCCCTCACTGTCGAAAACGCCCTCGCCCTCGCCGTAGGAACCGACCGGCGGAAATCCGGCGGGCGCCTGGTAGACCTGGTGATCGCTGCGGTCGTATTCGAACCATCGCATGCCTGCGGTTACCGCCCAGGCATCCGTCAGGTTGTAGGTTACTTCGCCGAATACGGCGGTCTGTTTGATCGTTTTGCTGTAATTGTTGACGTAGGTCTTTATTGACGGCGCCAGCGGGCAGTCGACGTCATAGCCCTGCGCATTGTAGTAACAGGCATAGTAGTTTGCCGCTGCCCAACCATTGGTCTCCATCAGGTTCGGCATCCATGCGCCGTATTCCCAGGCGTCGTACACATCGTCATAAAATGCACCGACCATCCACTGCAGCTTGCTGTCGCCCAGCGAAGTCAGGCGGAACTCCTGTGCGGTGCGTTCCTGCACCTGGAAGTTGAAAATCGAGCCGAATTCGTACTCGAAATCGTAAGGCGCAAATCCGTTGTAGACGCCGTAGTAGCTGGTTTGCCACTGGTTGTACTGCATGTTGTCCCATTCGTAGGAGGAATCGCGCTCGAAGTACGAGGTCGTCGACACGAACTCCGCAAACCCGAGATCGCCCTTGAAGGTCACCGAAGCCTGCCACCAGTCGTCGTCCCTGTACTCCTCAAAAAACCGCGTGATCTTGTAATCGCCGAGAAACGGATCGGACTCCCAGGTGCCATCTGCTTCACTGTTCTGCAGGATATAACCTATGTCGGCCGTCCAGCGGTCGCTGATGTTCCACAAAGCAGCGATGCGGCCACCGTTCATGTCGTATTCGTTCTGGTTTTCCTTGGCGACGGCGGAATTGTCGCCGGGGCTGCCGTAAGCGCCCGGAAGACCGGAGATCGTCGTTCCCACGACATTATCGACATAGCCACCGTCATGCGATACGAAACCGACAATGCGAAGCGCGAGCTTATCGTCGACCAGCGGTATGTTGAGGTGACCGTTCACATCCCAGCTTTCGTCTCCGCCATCGGTGGTGGCTACCAGCGTATCTACCTGGCCGGAAAAGCCGTCATGGTTCGGTTTGTTGGTGATGATACGCAGCGTGCCGGATTGCGAGCTCGATCCGAATAGTGTGCCCTGCGGTCCCGGAAGCGATTCGATACGTGCGATGTCGACCATCCGGACTTCGGGTTGCTGTGAAATTGACGTCACCGGCTGCTCGTCGAGATAGACCGCGACCTGGCTGTCGGTGCGATACTCTGCCGAGCCGGTGGTGATGCCGCGCATGGACAGCGAGTTGCGGCCCGGCATGCTGTTGACCAGCGATGCGCTCGGTATGGCCTTCATATAGTCTTCCATGTTCTTGAAGACCATTTTTTCGATGTCGGCATTCGAGAATGCGGTGATGCTCTGCGGCACGTCCTGCAGACTTATCTCACGTTTGGTCGCCGTGACGATGATTTCCTCGATGCCTTCGCTTTCGGTTTCTTCAGATGATTGTGCAAGAGCGGAAGCCCCGGGATACAGCGCGCCGATTACGGCCGTTGCCAGTGGCGTCAGCGTATGCAGTTGCCAGTTACGTTCCGGCGAGTTTGTGTGGAACTGAACGTCTGATGTTGCCGCGATGCTTTCCGACTGCTGCTTTACCATTACCGAATTCCCCCGATGTCGGACTGACAGGATCTTGTTGGAATCTGCGCAAACCAAAACTGGTGTTGCCAAAAAACAGCATACTCCAACAGCGGAACACTGGCAAAGTTCAAAGTTCATGGTGTGAAATGGCGGCGAAGACAGTTCGAATACGGGCTCACCATGCGGCGTAATTCAGCTCAATCTGCAAGGATATGGGAGGTGATCATGCTGGTTACACAGATAATCCTGCTGGTTCTAAGGCCATGAGGCGACGGCGTTGTCTTGCAGTCGTTGCGATCGTGTTGCTCGGAAGTTGCGGTCAACCAACCGCGGAGGTCGAGCCGACTCTGGACAAGGTCGATGCGTTGTTCTCGTCCTTTGCCGTCGGTGTGCAGCCGGGCGTCGCCGTTGCCGTCGTGCGCGACGGCAAAACGGTGCTGGAGAGGGCCTGGGGTTACGCGGATCTCGACAAGAAAGCGCCTATTACGCCAGATACTGCATTCGACCTGGCTTCGGTCTCCAAACAGTTTGCAGCTATTGCCATCATGCTGCTCGAAGAGGAGGGCAAGCTGGCTTACGACGACCCGATTGGCAAGTTCGTGCCGGAACTCGCGATATACGAAGGCGTGACCATCCGCCACCTGATGCTGCATATCGGCGGACTTCCGGATTACTACGACATCATCGACACCTCCGGCCGCATGCCGACGAACCATGATGCGGCTGTGTTGCTGGGAAAAATGGCTCGGGCGGATTTCTCCCCCGGTGAGCGCTACGAGTACAGCAACGCCGGTTACGACATGCTGGGGCCGATCGTCGAAGCGGCATCAGGGATGTGCTTCGCGGAATTCGTGCAACAGCGGATTTTCACTCCGCTCGGCATGGACGGTTCAAGAGTGCACGACCACACCTTGCCGGAAATTGTAAACCGCGCTCGCGGTTATGAACCGGCCGACGGGGGATTCGTGCTGAATAATGACAGCCCGCTGAATGCGATCGTCGGTTCCGGCAGCATATTCTCCACACTCAATGATCTCGTCCGCTGGGATCAGGCCCTGTACTCGGAGAAACTGGCGAGTGCGGAGACACACGAGCTGGCTTTCACCTCAGGGACGAACAATAACGGTGAACCGCTCAATTACGGTTTCGGCTGGCGCATCGATGAATACGCCGGCCACAAACGGTTACGCCACGGAGGCAGCTGGGTCGGCTTTCGTTCGCACATCGCACGCATTCCCGAGCTTCGATTCACAGTGATCGTGCTGTCGAACCGCGCCGACTTCGAGCCGGAGAATGTCATCGACACGATTACTGCCTTGTACCTCGACCCGGACTAAGCCGGTGCCGGTGTCCTATTCGGTAGTCTGCAGTACCGGAATTATCAGCCGTGACGGGTATTCGGCACTGTGATGTATCGTGATTTTTGCGGGACGTGATTCGGCGGACGTGACCTCGGATTCGCCTGTTTGCAGGTTTCGCGACAAGTGTGGTGCGAACGAGGCTGAAATCTGCAGCTGAATCCTGTGTCCGGCCGCGAACCGATTCGCCGTCAGCAGGCCATCGAGCGTCAACTCGTAAACGGCGCCGGGTTCGAGCAATTGCCGACCGTTCCCAGCGTCGCGGTAACTGGCTCGCAAGGAGTCGGCGCCAGGACTCATGAGGTTGATGGCGCGGCCATCCGGGTAAACGTCCAGCATCCGCACCCAAAGATCGAAGTCCCGACAATCGCAGGACACGAACACGCGTGCGATCGCATTGCCGGCGATCGTGACGCTGCTGGCGAGAGCCGGAGTTTCGAAAACCAGCACATCGGGCCGAGAGCGTAACGGCCGGTAATCGTGCGCTCCCCGGGTGTCGTACAGATCGTGCACCGGCTTTGAAGGATCGGCGATGAAGCGGCTGGACGCTGCATCGGTTGCCCGCCCGCATTCGCCAAGCGCTCCGGAATCCGATTCGGCGTCGTTTTCGAAACAGAGCGCACTGGCCGAGATGCCCGACGGAGGCCATGTTCCGGACTCGCGCCAACGGTTCTCACCCATCACGAAATAACGCACCGGCGCCGCCGATAGCAGGCCGTTGTCGATACCTCGCAGGTGCTGATCGAAGAAACGCAGCAACACTGCGTCGTAATCGATCGCGGCATCCGCGCCGAAATCGAGATCGCCGATTTTTCGTGCACCGGTCGCCGCGACGCCGTGGTTCCACGGGCCAAGCACCAGGTGATTGCGCAATTCTTCGTTCGTACTTCGCGCGCGTACGATCCCGTTGTAATTGGTCGCTGCGCCCTCGGTGCCGTAGGAATCGTCGTGCCATCCGCTTAAACTCAGTACGGCAGCGCTGACGTCGTCGTAGCGGGTCCTGATTTCCGCCCAGTCCCACCACTCATCTTCCGGCGGATGCCGCAACCACTCGAAATAATACGGTGCTTCCTGCCGGAGGTAAGGCAGGTCGGCGAGCGGAAGGAACGATTCGTACTCATGGGCAACATGCACCCATTGCGCTTCGGCGTCGGCGTCGCGGGTGATCCCGTGCAATCCCAGGCGGGCGCGCGCATCCGGTGCGATGTACTGGTAGATCCAGGGCAGCCAGGACAGATCGAACGCGCCGTTCATGTAGAAGAAATTGCGCGGCGACGAGTACGTCATCGCCGGCGCGATCGCGACCAGGTGCGGAGGCGATTCGATCGCAGCCAACCATTGCACGGCGCCGGGATAGGAGAGGCCGAAAGTGCCTACGGCGCCGTTCGACCAGGGCTGGGCAGCGGCCCATTCGATCGAGTCGTATCCGTCCGCGCCTTCGTTGCGGTACGGCTCGAAGAATCCGTCGGATGCGTACCGGCCGCGCACGTCCTGCAGGATGACGGCGTATCCTCGCTCGACCGCGCGCAAGTGGGTTTTGTACGAGAGGGCAGCGTCCGATTTGTTATACGGTGTGCGATAAAGCAGTACCGGGAACGGTCCGTTGTCCGAGGGCCTGTACACGTCGGCGCGCAGTATGACGCCATCACGCATGGGTACCGCGACATTCTGTTCCACCGTGTACGGCGCGACATCCGTCGCACTGCGAGTCGGTATGCTCTCGTCCGAAGCGCAGGCCGCGAGGCCGCACAGCACGACAAACAGAAGCTGCGAAATTCTTCGAGGGATCATCGAATGTGGAGCGCTCATGTGGTTGTCCTGTGATGCTGCAACGGGTTCAATAAATTTCGCCGCTGGACGATAGCAAAACACCGTCCTCGACACTGAACGAGTATGCGAGACCTCCCGTTCCCGTCCAGGTTCTCAAATCGAACGTAGCGCCCGGCGAGACCCGGTAAACGGATATGCCGTGCATGGTCAGCGGCGATGCTGCCTGACAGACCGCTGCGGTGCTCGAGGCTTTCATAAAGTATACATACGGCGTGATGTGTGTTGGTGTCGCAAAAATTTCGGCAAGACCAGTCACAGGATCGAGGTGTACCGAGGTTTCACGGTCGGCCGCCATCGCCCGTGCGCTCGTGGTCCAACCGTCGTGCAAAAGGCGTGCGAGCAGCGTCACCGTACGGCCGATCCTGTCGCGTTCGATCAGGTGCTGGTCGGTAATCACGTTCTCGAGGCTGGCAAAATTCAGAAAATCGCTTTCAAGGGTCAGGTCAACGTGAAAAGGATCCGCGAGCGCAGCAGCAGACGTGAGGCTTTCAGGCGACATCGCCGAGTAACTGAACTGACCCATGATAGCCATACCCGCGCTCGTGCCGCCGATCGGAGCCGGTTTCGCCGCAACGAAATGAATCGCGTCCTCGACCGGAGTACCTTTCCAGAAGCGGACGTAGTTCGACTGGTCGCCGCCGGCAATGAACAACGCTTCGGCGCGGCGGATTTTCCGGGATACGAAACGCTCGTATGCCGCGTCACGGCTGTCGACCACGATGGTCTCGACCGAGTCGCAATTGCAGAGTTTGTAAATGTATTCGTTGTATTCGTTGTCGCCCGATGCGCGCAGCACAAGAAAATCACCACCGCCGGCGAACTCGCCCATGCGCTCGTAGTTGATGTCGACGTCAGTGCCACCACCCTGCAGCACGAGCAGCCCCCGGGTATCGGTGACGACATCGTCCGGGTTGCCGGCTACGTAATATCGATAAGCCGGATCCCCTGCGCCGGTTGCACAGCCAAATATCAAAACGCAGCAAACCACAAGGGCCGTGCGGTGACGGTGTTCACTCATTTCACTTATTCTCGCATAAGCCAAATAAGTGAAATGAGTGAACACCGGTACCGTAGCTAGTAAACGTCAAGATCGTTTGCCAGCACTACTGTGCCGTCGTAAGTGGCCTTCACTTCCTCGACGATTCGCGCTTCCGGCACGCCGTAGTAAAGCCCGTGATAGAGCACGAGCAGGCCTGGCCTCGCCTCGCTCGCCAGCCGCCCGAGTTCCGACGCGCTTGTGTGCGACTCTTTGTGATAGGCCTGGAATCCCTCACTGTTCTTCGACAGACCGCTGTCGCTGATGACCTCGTGGATCAGCACGTCGACACCACGGGACATTTCCAGCAGCGGCTGGCTGATGGTCGTGTCGCCGGAGATCACGATGGACCGGTCGCTGGTGTCTATGCGATAACCGAAAGCCGGTTCGATGTCGCCGTGGTCGACTTCGAATGCTTCGATGCGCAGGCCGTCCTGTTCGAAAACGAAGCCGTTTGCAAGCTCGGTGACGTCGACCTTGTAACCTTCGCGATTAGCAACGGGTTGTGAGCTCGAAATGCGCGTTCGAAGGTCCGGCGCCATCATGGCGTGCATGCCATCGGTCATTTCCTGCATGCCGGGAGGACCGAAGACCTGCAGTTGCCCCGGCCGCCGCCACCACAGCGTGTAAACCAGCTCCGCGTAGTCAAGGGTGTGGTCACTGTGCATGTGAGTGACGAACAGGCAGCAGATCTGGCTGGGGTAGAGCGACGGAATATCGTGCCGGTAGCGCGCGCGGGTGCCGTTGCGAACCGCGCCGGCGCCTATGTCGAAAAGATAGGCCTCGCCTTTGTGTATGACCGCAACACTCGCACCGGCCCTATGCGCATCGGGAACAGGCGTGCCGGTGCCAAGCATCACAATCCTGGTTGGCGCCGCCAGTTCGGCTGCGCTTGTCCCTTCACGCGTTTCGATGACGGCACTGGCAGGCGCGTTGACCGCTTCGACATTTGCAGTGCGCTCGCAGGATGCCAGCAGCAGCATGGAAACAGCAAAAGGAATCGATCGCATCGATGTTATTATAGCGGGAAGTCAGCTTGCACGATCGACTGCGTCGCAGCGCAGGCGTCGCCGCGGGTAGTGGGCGACACTCGCACCAGACCCGTCAGCCGGATACGTGCCCGAGCAAACTCAGCAATACGCCGTTGGTCCAGCCAAAGCCATCCTGTACTGCATATTCTCCACCGCTTGCCGGAAGTCCCGGTTGTACTACGTTGTATTTCTCCATGAAGCGCCCGGACTTCCTGTACATGCCGACGTTGGTCGCGATCCAGCGGCGCGCGCCTTCGTGAGCCTGCTCGTCAAAACCGTAATTCCGTAGACCTTCGAACACGATCCAGTGCAAAGGCGCCCATCCGTTCGGTAAATCCCACTGCTGCCCCGTGTACGTGGGCGTCGTCACCCATCCACCGGGCCGCAAAAAGTCCTTGTCCAGCCGTGCCGCGACCCGTTTCGCCTGGTCGCCGGTCGCGAGCCCGAAAAACAGCGGATATACCGCAGCAAGCGACAATACTCCGGTCGGTTTACTGTCACCGATATCGAGGTCGAAGAAGAAGCCGGCGGGTTCATCGAAGAACAGCGACTGGATCATCCGTTTTCGCGCATCCGCACGATCGCGGTAGCGTCTTGCAGCCACCGGATCGCCGGCGCCCTCGCTGATTCTCCCCAGCACGGTCTCCAGACGGTGCATGATGGAATTGAGATCCACCGGCAGTATTTCTGTAGTGCGAATGGAGCCGATCGATCGCGCCTCGCCGAACCAACGCGAACTGAAGTCCCATCCCGATTCACAGGCAGCGCGTATGTCCCGGTACAGTTGTGCCGGTTTGCGTTTCGTACCGGCCGCCAGCGCTATATCCTCGGCGTAACTTTCCTGGCGCGGTTCCGCGGCGTCGTCCCAGTAGCGGTTGAGCAGCGTGTCGTCGATCCTGACAACACGGCGCACGGCCGGTTGCCCGGCGGTCAATCCCGCTGCGCCGGCCATCCAGAATTCGTATTCCTTCTCAAGCTGCGGAAAGTACTTGTCGAATACCGTCTGGCCCCCGCATACGGACGCAAGCAGCTCGATCATCAAAACGAAAAAAGGCGGCTGCGACCGCGTGCAGTAATAAGTTCTGGTGCCGTTAGGGATGAAACCAATGCGATCGACAAGAAACGCAAAATTGTCCACCATGTCCTCGAGCATCCGGACTTTCCCGGAGGCGGCGAGACCAAGCATCGTGAAATAGCTGTCCCAGTAATACAGTTCGCGAAAGCGGCCGCCGGGCACGACATAAGCATTCGGCAGTTCGATCAATGAGGAATACTGCGCCTTTCGGTCTGCGGCGCGAGTAAGTTTCGGCCATAAATTCCCGATCTGTGTACGTACATCGTCATTGGCAGCCAGGGCCGTGGATTCGAGCTGAACACCAGGCAAGTCGAAATTCTGTCGCACGAAAGCCTGCAGATCGAATCCCGGCTGGTTACGTTGCTCCGAATAAAGCCGCAAAGTTTCGGCAGGCGTGCGCCGCGCCACGGCGTCAACAAAGGTTTTCGAATCTGCGAAAAGGTGTCCGGCCTGCACGGCCTCGAAAAGCGCACCGTAGATCTCATGCGGGGTTTGCGAATCGGACATCTCGATTACTTTGCAACGCTCGCTGACAGGGTCGACTGCTTTTTGAGCTGGTAAAGCGCCAGCATCAGCAGGACGATCGGGGCCAGCGAGAAATAGAATGCCGTGGTGCCGCCGAAAGCTTCGAAGAGCGAGCCTGTAATGAGAGACCCCGAAGTGCCGCCGAGGGCCGAGAAAACAACGATCAGGCCGGCCATCGGCGCATGCTGCCGCAGCGGCAAAGCAGACAGGATGACCGAGTTGATCGCCGGATAGACCGGTGCCAGGCAGAACCCTATAAGCGGAAATACGAACGCGGCCAAAGGCGCATGGCGCCAGCTGGACACCTCCTCGCCACTAAGATTGCTGGCGAGTGGCAAGCTGACCAGCACCAGCCCTGCAGCCGCAAAGAGGCTTGCGGTCAGCACCGTGAACCAGTCAAAACGCCTCAGGACCACGCCCGCCGTGAACCTGCCGAGTGCCGTAGAGGCGGCGAGGATGCTTGCCATCTGGATGCTGAGGGAGGGGGACAGGTGCAGCATTCGGCTGTTGAAAGTCGGCAGCCACGACATGATGCTTTGTTCGATCAGTACATAAAGGAATGCGCTGATGACGAACACGAACACGAGCGGCCGCACGCACAGGGCGATCATGTCCACGAAATCGGCGGACATCGATTTTGTCTCCGACGGGCGTACGCCGGTTTCGTCGAGCCGCGCGATTGCGAGCAGTGCGAATGCGGCAAACGAGAGTATCGCCAGCACGTAGTAGACGTTCAGCCATTCCGATGACGACGGATCGGCATCGTCAACGAAAGCACTGAAAATGAAATAACCTGACAGGATGCCGACCATGAAGAAAGATTCGATAAAGTTCATCATGCTGGCATGGTCTTTGCGGTTATTGGTAACCAGGCCGAGCGCGGCAAAGACCGAGACCTTGGTTAGCGCAAAGCCGATGCCGGTAACGGCGAACAGCATCTTGGTCATCCAGAATGCCGGAAGTTGTGGCATGAGCAAACAGAAGAATCCGATCATGCCCAGGGCGATCTGCATGCTTCGCCGATAGCCAATTCGCGTAATGAAGGAAGCAACGAGAAACGAGGTGATGGCGATCGGCAGGTCCTTGAACGCCTCTAGTACACTGGCGTTGGATTCGGAGACCCCATAAGTATTCTGCACTTGCAGAATCACCGTACCGACGCTGTTCAACAGGATCGCAAAGACGAAGTAGTTGATGAAAAGGGAGATCCTGACCAGCCAGTAATTCATGTCGTTGGTCCGCAGTTCGGGGTCTGGCGATGATCGCGCGGTTTCATGCCGGACCGCCGGCGCCATGATACCTGCTCGGCTAGCGCAACGATCCCTGCTGATTTTCGGTTTGTGGCTGGCGTGCGGAGCGGTCAGGCCATGCTGTTGTCCTGTCCGCTCCGCACGCTTGCCGGGGGCTTAATGCCGCATTCAGAACTCGTAGCCGACGCTGAACGTGAACGTCCGCGGCATGATGTAACGGCCATTAGGCGCCGTGGCGGTGCGCGGGTCGCTCTCCGTCAACGCGTCCTCATCCGTAATGTTGTCGGCTGCTACCTGAACGGTGAATGCCTCGTTGATTCGAACCAAAACGCCCAGATCGACTTTCTCGTATCCCTGAAGGAGATTCGTGTTCGCGCGTTCGCCCCAGCGGTCATCGACTGCGCTGATGGTGCCGTACGCGGTAGCTTCGACATCGCCGAACTCGAACGTGTAGCTTGGGGTCAGGCGCAACTGCCAGCCTGGCTGCCGCTCAGTCTCGTTGCCCTCATTGGCGCCCGCAGTGATTTCGGAATCCAGGATTGTCGCATTGAGATTGATCATTAATCCGCCATCGCTCGCCCAGACACCGTCGATTTCTATGCCAGTAGATTCCTGGGTGGACAGTTGCCCGGCGCCGGCGCCGGTCAAAGCGATGAAGGCCGTGTTGGTTACATCGGTAAAGAAAGCCGTCGCGTACAGGCTGAGCGAGTCGGTTACCCATTTGACGCCGAGTTCGTACTGGTCGATGTCCTGGATCAGGTCATTGCCGTTGGCAAAGGCGTCCCTGTTGTCCCGGAATGCATCGAAGTCCGGCATTTTGCTGCCCTGATTGATGCGCAGGAATCCGCCGAGCGAATCGGTGAACAGGTAGTTGGCGGCGGCCGTCCACGATGTTTCCGTCTCATCGAAATCGATCGCGAGAGTGACCTGGCCGTCGAGGCCCTCGTCGACGGAGTAGTTGACCTGGTAGTTTTCGACACGGATGCCGACATCGACGGTCAGCCGGTCCATTACATCGAAAGTCGTCGCGGCGTAGAAGGCATTGGTGGTTGCATCGCCGGTTGCGTCAATATCGTAGTTGAATCCGCAACTGTCGACGGCCGGATCGTTGCACGCGATTCCCGTAACGACCTCGCCACCGGCCTGGACTACTTCGTACCGCGAATTGCCCAGCGACCACCACTCCTCCACCGAGGCATTCGACGCATAGTAGCCGACCGTGAAGGTACCCCTGTCCCATGCCTTCGCAAGGCTGAGATCATTGGTGAAAGCCTCGATGTCCTTGCGCACTTCCCAGGCGCCGAATTGTTGTATGTACTCGGACCCGGCAATCGCACGGCCGCTGATGCTGCCCATGATGGGTCCGGTAATCACCGCACGTGCATCGAGTGTCGGGTTGGCCTGCAGGGCGCTGATCTGCACGGCGCCGCCGTCCGGCACCAGGCCGAGCGTATCCGCGTTTCCGGCGGTGTAACTGACGCGATCCGTCAGGTCCCAGCCGTCCAGGATTTCGAAACTTACCGA
Source organism: uncultured Woeseiaceae bacterium (assembly GCA_964465665.1). Taxonomy (GTDB): domain Bacteria; phylum Pseudomonadota; class Gammaproteobacteria; order Steroidobacterales; family Woeseiaceae; genus JAKEGN01. The sequence goes on along the minus strand of CAYXKM010000134.1, from coordinate 6,297 downwards.
TCCGCCACTCATCGAACCGTCCCAACCCCGGCCATCGCCGAGATTGACCGATTTGGTTTCGCCGTTCGGCCCGAATGCGATTTGTCGCTGGCGATTCAGGGTGCCGAGCTGGTTGTACTCAGCGTCGATCCCCGGGACGTTCAATGCTACCGGCAGGTACCATGTTCCGAAGTCATCGGTGCTCCGATGAAAAACGTTGATCGTGCCGTTGTCCAGGTCCTTGGTCAGATTGATCGTAAACTGGTGGCCTTCGTCCGAGTTGAACTGCGCATCCCGTATGCCGGGTGAACTCGAGACGTAGCCGCCGATCATGTAGTACAACTGATCGGCCACCTCGCCACTGATGAAGCCGTCAAACCGGCGAAGGTCGTAATCCGAGGTCGTGTACTTGGCCATGCCCTCGGTCATCTCGCTGCCTTCGCGCAGGATGAAGTTCGTGGTCAGGCCGGGTTGGCCGTTGGAAAACACCGGGTTCGGGCCACCGCGCAGAGCTTCCATGCGAAGCACCGTTTCATCGAGACGAAACAGGGTCGTGTTCTCGAGGAACGACAACGTCGGTGGCGGATAAATCGGCGAGCCATTGACTTGCAAGGTCAGGAATGGCGCATCACCGCCGCCGGGGAAGCCGCGCACCATGACGTTGGCGCCGGAAACGCCGCCCGAGCTTTCCGACCATACGCCCGGCACGAGCTTCAGCAGGTCCGCCGTACTCTCGGGCTGGTACATGCTGATCTCGTCCGCTGAAGTCGTCGTAATCGCGAAACTTGCATCGAATTTGCGAAGTTCGGCGCCGCCAGCGGTACCTGTGACGATGACCTCCTCGATAGCGTCGTCCTGTTGGGCCTCGGTGGTGTCGTCCTGTGCGCCGGCCATGGAAAACGGCACGGCAATCGCGGCTGCTGTGAGCGCGAAACGAGTGAATAAACCAGCACGAAAAAGGGTAGTTACTGTAGTCATGATGGCACCGTCCTTATTCAACAGCTTTGATTGAAAAGTGTTCCCGGGCGGGGCGGCGTCATCGCAGGCAGGTTGGCGCAATCTTGCGCAGCCGCTGCACGCAACACATGTACGCTCGAATCGATCCCCCCGCGAATTGCGTGTTGCCCGTTAAACCTACACTCAAATGAAATGCATTTCAATAATTTTGAAATGCGTTTCATGAAACTCTATAATTTATTGCTATAAGAAAGAGTTACGATACGAGGCGTGCGCCGGCTCGCGTCCACTTCAAAAGCGCTCTTTGATGAGAAATACACAAAGCCGATGATTTCGGAAAATAATACGCCGCGTACGGGAGCGGTTTTTCGCCTTACAGAGACATCACGATGAAACACAAACGCACGGTCACGATGGACGACATTGCGCGGCTCGCCAAAGTGTCGAAGCCGACGGTGTCACGTGCGTTGAGCAACAGTCCTCTTGTAAAGGACAAAACGCGCGAGCATGTAATGACCGTCGCGAGAAAACACGGTTATGCCGTCAATCGCAATGCGCAGAAATTGAGGCACAAGCGCACCAATACCATTGCGGTTTCGCTCGATTTCCATTCGCACAAGCAGAATCACATTTCCGATCCGTTCATATTCGAGCTGCTGGCGGGGGTCGCCCAGGCTCTAGGCGATCTCAACCAGGACCTGCTGTTGTGCGCACCGGACCACAACGATGCGGACGCGTTTCGGCAGATGCTTTTGTCGCGAGGTGCCGATGGTTTTATCGTGCTCGGCCAGGGTCATCGCGAAGACATGCTGGAAGCGTTTGCAGCTTCCGGCGCACCGCTGGTTGTCTGGGGCGCGCCGGGCAAGCGCACACGCTATTGCGTTGTCGGCAGCGACAATTTTCTTGGCGGGCAACTCGCGGGCCGCTATTTCATCGACAAGGGAAGGCGCCGGTTCCTGTTTTTCGGCGACACGTCGTTTCGTGAAATCCAGTTGCGCCGCAACGGTCTGCAACATGCAGCGACGGCTCATGGCAGCGATATCCGTATCGACACCCTGTCACTCAACAACTTTTCCTATGAAACGGCATTCGTTGCCGCTACGAAATATCTCGCCGGCGATAATCCGCGGCCCGATGCCGTTTTCGCGTTCAGCGATACTGCGGCGATGGCGTTTGTCTGTGCATTCCGCGATGCCGGTGTGCAAGTGGGAAAGGATGCTTCGATCGTCGGTTACAACGATATTCCCTCGGCCGCATACTTCAGTCCGCCGGTCACGACGGTCAAGCAGGACATACACCAGGCCGGCAAGCAACTGGTGTCGAGCCTGATCCGATTGCTCAATGGCGAAAAAGTGCCGTCATCGACGATGCAAACGGAACTCATCGTTCGCCAAACCTGACGACCGGCAGATTTACGATTCGGATCCGGCTTTTCTTCCGAGCTTCGCGGCGAGGACCTTGCGCCGTAGATAGGAGTAAACTTCGAGCAACGGCAGCTCTTTCGGACATACGTCATGGCAGGCCATCATGCCGATGCAGCCGAACACGCCATCGCCGCTCGATACGACCTCGAACCAGGCGTCATCGTCACGCGAATCGCGCGGGTCCATCATGAATCTCGCCATACGATTCAGGCCCGCGGGACCTGCGAATCCGGGTTTGAGGTTGGCAACCCCGCAAGACGCAACGCAACAGCCGCATTCGATGCAACGGTCGGACTCGTAAATGGCGAGCGACTCCTCATCGCTCATGCGTTCTTCCTGGGCATCCGCATCGAACGGCCGCTGTTCGTGAATCCAGCCTTCGACCTGTTGCACCATGTCGCGAAACCAGCGACCGGTATCGACCGAAAGATCGCCGATGAGTTCGAAAACCGGCAGCGGGTAAAGTCGAATATGCTGCGGCAGGCTGGCCGTCAAGGTGCGACAGGCCAACATGGGACGACCGTTGACCAGCATGCCGCAAGAGCCGCAAACCGCGGAACGGCACGAAAAATCGAACTGCAGGCTTGCGTCCTGTTGTTCGCGAATCTGTGTCAGCAGTATGTAAAGGGTCATGTACGGCACTTCGTCGATCTCGAACGTTTCGGTCCGCGGTTTCGATTGCGGATCCTGCGGGTTGAAACGGAATATCTCGACGGTGAGGCGCCGAGCTTTGTCGGTCGAAGTCATCGATGTGCTCCGGCTGCCTGCTTCACATTTTTCCACGAACCCCATTTGATGCGCGATCCCGTTGCTTCTTCACTCGCAAGGCGTCCCTCGGCAACCTGCGCGTCCTGCACGTGCGCGTTGTACTGCTCGATCGATATGTCGAGCTCAATCCACTCCGCCTTGCCGTAACCGCGATGGCCCGGCGGGAGGTCCAGCATGCCGACCGGTTCGTAGCTGAATAGGGGTTTTGCATTGTGCGCCGGCCAGCGGACGAGCGTGCGCTTCAGCCAGTCCTGGTCGTTACGCAACGGATAATCGCGACGAAAGTGCGCACCACGGCTTTCCGTTCGCGCCAGCGCGCCGCCCGCAATCACGATGGCGAGCCGGATCATTCCCTCGAGCCGCAGCGCGTCGCTGAGTTCCGGGTTCATGCCTGGCGCTCGTGACCGCAGCACGGCGCGGCCACAGTCGTGCAGACAATCCTCGAGTTCATCCACGGCCTGCGCGAGATCCGGTCCGTTACGAAAGATGCCGACCTTGTTGATCATGACTTCGGCCATGCGCGCGTGGATGTCATAAATGCGTGGGCCATTGCCGCGCCGCGCGAGCCAGGCTGCGATGCCGGCATCACAGGCATCCCGGATGCGTTGCGCGAGCGCAGTCCCGGAGTCGGGTTTCTCACGGCTCGCAAAAGCTGCAACGTTGCGACCGACAATGCGACCGGCAACTATCGTTTCCGACAGGCTGTTTCCGCCGAGCCGGTTGAATCCGTGCATGTCCCAGCAGGCGGCTTCGCCGGCGGCAAACAGGCCGGCCATGCCGTAAGCCTGGCCGTCCTTGTTCACGCGTATTCCGCCCATCGAATAATGTTGAGTCGGGCGCACCGGAATCAGACTCCTCGATGGATCGATGCCGGCAAAATCGCGGCAGATCTCCACGACCTCGCGCAGTTTCACGTTCAGGTGTTCCGCACCGAGATGCCGCAGGTCCAGCCACAGGTGCGGCCCGTGACCGGAGTCCGCGGCTTTGCCGCCCTGGATCTGGTCCATCATGTGGCGCGATACGACATCGCGGCTGGCGAGTTCCTGTTTCTCCGGCTCCATCTGCACCATGAAACGCTCGAGACCGGCGTTCAGGAGGTGACCGCCGTCGCCGCGACAGCCTTCCGTCACCAGGATGCCGCTCGGCCAGAGGCCGGTCGGGTGAAATTGCACCGCTTCCATGTTGCCGAGCGGTACAACGCCGGTTGCCAGAGCGATCGCTGCGCCGCTCCCGTAGTTGATCGTTGCATTGGTCGTGTACTTGCCGTAGATGCGGCCGTAGCCTCCTGTTGCGATCACTGTTGCCGTCGCGAGTATCGCGGTAAGTACGCCGGTTCGCAGCGAACGCGCGACGGCACCGCGGCAGCGCCCGTTCTCGTGTATCAATGTCAGTGCTTCGTACCGGTCCCAGACGTCGATCCCGAGGCGGATCACTTCCGAATCGATGGCGTACAGCACGGCGTGGCCGGTGCCGGCACTCGCGTAACAGGTCCGCCACTTTGCCGTGCCGCCGAAGTCGCGATGCATGAGCAGGCCCGCATTCCTTTCTTCTTCACGGATCACGACGGCTTCACCCTTGACGAAATAGGTGTTGTCGCCTGGCCGCACCCGGGTCCACGGCACACCGAAATGTGCGAGTTCGCGAACCGCGCGCGGCGCTTCTTCAACGAAAATACGGGCGACTTCCTGGTCGGCGCCCCAGTCGGACCCGCGCACCGTATCCAGGAAATGCCAGTCCGGATTGTCGCCTTCACCTTTCACGCAATTGCCGAGTGCGGCCTGCATGCCGCCCTGTGCCGCACAACTGTGGCTGCGCCGCGGTGGCACCAGCGACAGTATCGTGACGCGCAATCCCTGGGCAGCTGCTTCCATGGCGCAGCGTTCGCCGGCGAGACCGCCGCCGATGACCAGTACGTCCGTTGTGTGCAGGTTCTCGTTTTTCATGCAGCATCGCCGAGCAGAAAAGCGAGGGGCGGATCGAGCCATCCCGCCAGCACCGCAAGAGTGAGCACACCGAATGCGAGGATCGACCAGAACAGGAATCGTTCGATGCGGTGCAGGGTGACACGCTTCAGTCGTTTGCCGACACCCCATTTCACCGCGAACCGGTACAAGCCGACGCTGGCGTGAAATTCGACGCAGAGGAGCAGCAGCGCATACAACGGCCAGAGACCGCCCTGTACGCGCGCGAGGGTTGTGGCCGATTCGATGCCGGTACGATCGCCGAACATCGGTGTCAGTACGTCGAAACCCAGCAGGATCAGGTGAAAACTGCCAAGCACCACGAGGACCATGCCAGTCCGGACCTGCCAGATCCACAGCATGGATTCGAGATGGGGCACGAATGCCGGTGCTCCGGGCAGTTCTGGCCAGCCTTTGCCCGAGTCACGCAAGCCCGCTGCCAGCGTCCTGAGCTTCTTCCGTTCATTGAGTTGCGCGGGAATCTTGCGCGCCGCAAACACTGCATGGATAAGAAAAAGCGCGATAACTCCGATGACCGTCGGCTGGGCAATGTAGTATTCCTCGAGCCAGCCTGCGAGCCAGTCGAATCCCCGCGCCCCGGTCAGGATGGAGCCGACGAGCACCATGTGGCCCCACATGAAAAGCGCCAGCGCAACGCCGCTCAAGCCGCTGATCAGCTCGAAGAGCAACTCTCGGTTGACCGGCGGTGCCGGGTCGGAGCCTGTTTTTCTGATTGTATGGCCTGGCATGCAAGCGGATTCTGCAGCGGCGCCCGCAATGAAGCTATCGGTAGATGGCGCAACAGCACGTTTTGCGCCTGGCCGGGTCCAATGCAGCTCCATAGCTAGCGCCGGCCGATGCGCTGTATAGTCTGTCCATCCCCGGTTAAGGAGAACAGGCATGACCTGGTGGGCTTGGCTGATCCTTGGCGCCGTGCTGTTCGGTGCGGAGATGATTGCGATCGATGCGCAGTTCTATCTCGTTTTCCTCGGCCTCTCGGCCGCGCTCGTGGGCCTTGCCGGCCTCGCCGGAATCGACATGCCCGAATGGCTGCAGTGGATGGTTTTTGCGGCCCTGTCGCTGATTACGATGTTCACTTTTCGCCGGAGTCTCTACGGCCGCATTCGTGGAGGCGCGCCCGGCATTAGGGACAGCGTCGACGGGGAGTTCCTGGTCGTACCGCTGGACCTCGCGGTCGGTTCCCGGGG
>CAYXKM010000133.1:0-6165 GCA_964465665.1 uncultured Woeseiaceae bacterium | reverse complement strand
ACACGAATGCTTGCGACGGGACGTTTTTTCTGGAACGGCGGTATTTTTCTATTTCAGGCTGATACTTTTCTGCGCGAGTTGGCAAAATTTTCGCCTGAGATTCTCGATGCCTGCGAGAAGTGCATGACTGCTGCGAAATTGGATACCGACTTCATTCGCCCGGACGCTGAAATCTTTAAATCATGCCCGTCTGATTCGATCGACTATGCCGTAATGGAGAAGACCGACCGTGCGGCGATGGTTCCGCTTGACGCCGGATGGAGCGACGTGGGTTCCTGGGCGGCGCTGCACGAAGTCAGCAATCGGGACGACGACGGCAACACGATAATCGGCGATGTCGTCTCATACGATTGCAAGCAAAGCTTTGTCAGCAGCAAGAGCAGACTGGTCGCGGCGGTTGGGCTTGACGGCATCGTTGTCGTGGAAGACAAGGACGCTGTCCTGGTCGCAAGCATGGACAAGTCTCAGGACGTCAAGCACCTGGTAGACGACCTGAAGCGTCGGAAGCGAGAGGAAACCAAGCTCCACCGACAGGTATTCAGGCCCTGGGGCAGCTATGACAGCATAGATGGTGACGACGGATTTCAAGTCAAGCGCCTGATCGTCAATCCCGGTGCTGTATTATCGCTGCAAAAGCACGCCCGTCGCGCTGAGCACTGGACGACAGTGCGAGGCGTAGCGCGTATTACGCTCGATGACAAGGAGTTCGACTTAAAGGTCAATGAATCGACTTACATTCCGATCGGTGCGGTCCACCGAATAGCGAACCGCGGAACGGAGCCGGTGCATATCATCGAGGTGCAATGTGGTGACTATCTCGGTGAAGATGATATCGTCAGGCTGGAAGACAACTACGGACGCCAGGGCACGAATACTTGATACTTCTTCGCCAGCATGTTTCACAAGACCTGTTTTCGGGGCCCCGATGCCAATAACCATTGATTGCTTCAAAGCCTATGATGTTCGGGGCCGCATACCCGGGCAATTGAATGAGGACGTTGCTTATCGCATTGGCAATGCCACGGCCGAGTATCTGAGTGCAGGCAGGATCGTGCTCGGCCGCGACATTCGATTGTCAAGCGAAACTCTTGCGAATGCTGTCGCGAAAGGACTTATGGACGCCGGAGTCGAGGTTATCGACATTGGTGTGGGCGGCACGGAAATGGTGTACTTTGCCACCGGCCATCTGGGTGCCGACGGCGGAATTATGGTCACGGCCAGTCACAATCCGGCTGACTACAATGGTCTCAAGTTTGTCCGCGAACAATCGAAACCCATCAGCGGCGACACCGGCCTGTTCGATATTCGGCGCATTGCCGAGCAGGACAAGCGCAAAGTAGTCCGCAAACCGGGCCAGCGAAAGTCGGTCGATATAGCGGAGCCGTATTTGCAGTGCATACTCGGTTTCGTTGATCTTGCGGTATTGAAGCCGCTTAAAATTGTTGTCAATGCCGGAAACGGCGGCGCCGGCGCAGTCATCGATCTGCTGGAAAAACGACTTCCTTTCGAATTCGTCAAAGTTCACCATAACGCGGACGGTAACTTCCCTAATGGCGTGCCCAACCCAATGCTGGAGGAGAATCGGCAACCAACTATCGCCGCCATCAAGGAGAGCAACGCGGATCTCGGCATTGCGTGGGATGGTGATTTCGACCGTTGTTTCTTTTTTGATGAGAACGGGCGTTTCGTCGAGGGGTACTACATAGTCGGTCTGCTGGCAGAAAGCATGCTGGCCAAAGAGCCCGGTGCTGCGATCGTCTTCGATCCGCGGCTTACCTGGAATACTTTGAAGATCGTAAAGGCGGGTGGCGGAAAGCCGGTTCAAAGCAAGTCCGGGCACTCCTTCATCAAAGAGATCATGCGAGAGCATGATGCCCTCTACGGCGGTGAGATGAGCGCACATCATTACTTTCGGGAATTCTATTATTGCGACAGTGGCATGATTCCCTGGCTGCTGGTTGCTCAGCTGGTTTCACAGCGAAACAAGCCGCTTTCAACCATGGTCGATGATTGCATGCGGGAGTTTCCGGCCAGCGGCGAAATTAATCGCGAGGTTCCTGATACGAAAGTCGCCATCGAGAAGATTTCAGCCCGGTACTCAACCGGCGCCATCGCCATAGATACTATGGACGGAATCAGCATGCAATTTCCGGAATGGCGCTTCAATTTGCGTGCATCGAACACCGAGCCTGTCATTCGGCTCAACGTGGAAAGCCGCGGCAATCCTGCATTGATGCAGGCAAAGACCCGAGAGATATTGTCGCTTCTGGATAGTATGACCTGACTATCACTCAGAAAGACCGGGGTTTATGAGTACCAACGACATCGCGGCGATCGGCTATGCCACAGCGCTGATGGCGTTCCTGGTGTTGACGATTCAGGTGCTGACACACTGTAAAGACAGTCGGAGGCATCGTCTGGTGGCCATTGCTTCCGTCAGCAGCGCTTTGTGGGCGGGTGTGCTTGCGGCCAACTTGACTGGAATCTCTGTGTCGCGAGTATTGGTGCTTGCCGCCGAGCTATTGCGAAACGTCGCCTGGCTAACGGTTGGCTTGTCGATCCTGCGCGATGTCGATGAACTCGGGACGATTCGGCGCTTCGGGTCGCGATATGGGTTCGCTATACTCGCCGTTAGCGTTTCGCCTCTGCTTTATTCTTACCTGGCTTCCGGCGGTTCATGGGCGTTGCCGTCGGTGGTCATTCTGGGTGTGCTGTTTTCGGTTCCGATGCTCAGCATAGCCGAACAGGTTCTTCGGCGTGCAAGCGCTGACGATCGCTCGGGATTCTCGTATTTCTGCATCGGCATCGTCGGCATCTTCGCATTCGAATTCGGCCTATGCGTGCAAACCATTGTCGGCGGCAGTCCGAACCCGGAATTTTGGGCAGCGAGGGGCTACGTCAACGGTCTGTTCGTCGTGTTGCTGAGCCTGGGTGCCAAGCGGGAACTCACCCTGCCCTTTGACTCGCAGTATCCCAACCGGATCGTCTTCTACACGTTCTCATTGGGGGTGGTTGCCGTATACCTGGCGTTGGCGGTTGTCGGCTACCATTTCGTCAAAATATACGCAGGCACCTGGGGCGAAGTGGCCGGCATCGTTTTGATAGCCGCCTCCTTCGTGGCTGCGGCGGTACTGACAATTTCGCCGACAATACGCGCGTGGTTTCGGGTTTCGGTCCGCAAGACTTTCCTGCCTTACAAATACGACTACAGGCGAGAATGGCTGAGATTCATCGCAACCTTGTCCGAGTCCGGACTGGAAAACGTTCAATCAACGGCCATACGCGCCGTGGCGCAGATCGTCAACAGCCCCGGCGGGGCGCTGTGGATTCAGGAACAGGATGAGAACACTTACTTGCCGACCGGATCATGGCGCTTCGCTATTCCGGTTGCTGCGAACATATCAAAGCAGTCGCCGCTGATCCGATTCCTTGAATCGCGCCAGTGGGTTATCGACCTGATGGAATTTCGGGCCCAGCCGTCACGTTATGGCGATCTGCAAATAGAGGATCTGTTCCTGAACCAGCGGGATTGGTGGCTGATAGTGCCTCTACTGCAAGGCCCGAAGCTGTTCGGCTTCATCGTTCTGAGAAAACCCAAGGTGGTTCCGCCGCTCAATTTCGAGGATCACGATCTCCTGCGGACGGTTGGCCGCCAGGTCGGGACTCATATCAATCAGGCCGAGACCGACCGGCGCCTGGCCGAGAGCAGCCAATTCGGCACCTATGACAGGCTCACTGCGTTCTTAATGCATGACCTGAATAATCTGATCGCGCAACAATCACTGGTCGTGAAGAATGCCGAGAAATACCGGCACAATCCCGAGTTCGTTGACGATGCGATCAGCACGATCGCGAATTCAGTTGCGCGCATGAAGCGCCTCATGGAGCAATTGACCAGCGGATCAAAGGTACGCAACAGTCAGAATGTCGATCTGCGTAAAGTCCTGCGTAACGCGGTCAAGGGTAGCTCGCCCAGACAGCCGGAACCCACGTTGACTGCTGAAGAGAAGATCGTGGTGCGCGCAGATCCGGAACGGCTTTGCACGGTCATCGAACACCTGATCCGAAATGCACAGGATGCAACGGATAAAACGGGTAGTGTGAGAATAGTTGCAACGTGTAGCAACGACGTGGCATCGGTCTCGATACAGGACACCGGATGCGGCATGTCAATGGAGTTCATCCGCGAGCGATTGTTTCGCCCGTTTGACAGCACCAAGGGAAGCCAGAGTATGGGCATCGGTGCGTACCAGGCGCGAGAGTACGTCAGAAGCCTTGGGGGGCAGGTTACGGTGCTGTCGGAGGTCGGGAGGGGAACGACGTTCAATCTGAGTTTGCCGGCCATAAAGGATTCCGTTACATGAAATCCAGGCGGCAACCGAAAATTTCGTTCGTCCGTCGATCCCAATGGCCGATCTGATTCACTTCGGGCCGCTTGGTTCACGCGACGCCGCCGCTATTTGTCGCTTGCAGAAGCGCCTCTTCGCGCCGCAGTACCGGGAGGACGTTGCTGAAATTCGCGAAATCTTGCAAAACACGGAAGAGCACCTGGTTTGCAACCTGAGTTACGGAATGTACGACGATACTCGCCTCGTCGCTTACATGTTCGTTTACATCGAATCCGAAAGCATCTTCCACGGGCGCATGGAAGAGGTTGTATACATAAAGGAATGTGGGATCCTGCCGGGTTACGAGCGCTACCTTGTGCGAATCTTCTCTGTTCTTTTCAATTTGTGGGCAAACTACGCGTCCGGGCTCCCGGTCGAAGCTCACGCGTCAAGAAGTTCGTTGGAGCAATGGCGCAAATTGCAGCGGGTCTTTCGCCACTACGGAATGATGCTGAAAACCAGGGAGGAATCGTCGGCCGGTTCGAGTCTGGATTATCAATTGATGAGGTTCGACGTCGAACAGGAGGTAGCGCTTGGCAACCTGAGCGAGCAGCCGTTACCCGAGGCGGCGTGGACCCATGACAGCGGGCTGACAGTCACCCGGCTGTCGAGTCCACGCCAGTGGATGTCATTGAGCAGGCAATGGGATGACCTGCTGGCAAAGACTGACGATACGAATGTGCTGCAAAGCTATCGGTTTCTCTGGCAATGGTGGAAGTCCTTCGGAACCTGGAACGAACTGTTCATTCTCGTGGTTCGTCGTGACGAAGTCGTGATCGGACTGGCACCAATGATGATCGAGTACTTCCCGATTTACGGAAAGGTGGTGCGAAAGTTGCTGTTCATCGGCGCGGACATGGAAATGAATCGGCCGAAGATCCTTCATTGCGCGGAGCCGGAAAGCGTCGTATCCGCCGTGCTGGAATACCTTCGGCTACATCGGGAGGGCTGGGATTGCGCAGATCTGGACGAACAGCCTCCCGGGACGCAGTTTGATGCGATCGTGCGGCACTTTGCATCGAGCGAATTCAACGTTGCGACCTCGGAGACCCTTTGTCCTTACATCGATTTGCACGGCGACTGGGAACAGTTCCTGGCGGCTCGCTCACGCCGCATGCGGAGTAACGTTCGACGCGCCAGGCGCAATCTTGAACAGCAAGGCAATCTGAGGATCGTGGTTGTCAGCAGTTGGCCGGATCTGGATCAGGCAATGCGCCGTCACTGCAATATCGAAGGTCGAAGCTGGAAGTATGCCAATGATTTGCACCTTGACAGGGATCGGGAGCACTACCTGTTCTACATGGGTCTTGCTGAAACTTTTGCGCAGGATTCAAGCTTCGAGCTGCGCTTTCTGGAGCTGGACGGAAGTCCGATTGCAAGCACATTCGGCATTGTCGATCGGGATTCCTTTCAATCGCTCATAATCGCTCATGACCAGTCTTACGATCATCTGTCGCCGGGAACGGTGCTCGAGTCCTATGAGCTGGAGCAGTTGTTGACTGCCGGCAAGATTCGGCGGTATGAGTTTCTCGGCAGCTTCCTTACCAACAAGCTCAGGTGGACCGACAACGTCCTTCGTACCAGGAATATTCACATCTACTCGAGGACCGTGCGACTTCGGATGTTTTTCTTTGTGCATTTCAAATTGAAACGCAAGGCGAAGGCCCTGCTGAAAAGCGTCGGCCTTTTCGAGTTTGCCGATCGGGTGTTGAAATCGGTGAGTGGCCACAGGCGGCGATCAGGCCCTGCAGAAAAGGCCGTTCGATCCGATAGCAGC
>CAYXKM010000132.1:0-18680 GCA_964465665.1 uncultured Woeseiaceae bacterium | reverse complement strand
AACCGTGCCGACCAGCTTGAAATACACCGGCAGCACGCCCCAGACCAGGTAGGCGATCAGCGCCGAAATTACGCCGTCACGCGTATCCTCCGCGGCCGTTTTCGGCAACGCGGTCACTGTTACGGATCATCCCATGACTGGCGCATGGCAGCCGCTTTGAGCTTTTGCCGGTTGACCTCCGTCGGCGCCGGCTCGGATTCGCCGAATATGGCGCGTACCCAGTGACCGTCGGTGGGATTCGGCAACACGATGAACTTTCGGCCGAAGTCGTCCCTGTCCCGTTCCATCACCGCCATGCGCTGATCGATATCGGTCAGGTAGTAATCGCGCTTGTAGTCGTTCAGGTTATCGCCGATCAGCAGGACAATTTCGTACGAGGCCGCAAGCCGGGCCCGTGCCGGTGACTTGTCGGAGGATTCACGAACGACCGTGAGGTGCTCCGGGTCGGCGAAAGGAAATTTCAGGTGCTGCAGATTGCCGAGCGCAAGTTCGAAGCTGCGCTCACCCTGGTCACGACTCGTGACAAAAAAAGCCTCGACGCCGCTTGCTTCGCAATACTGCAGGAACTCGAGAGAACCGGGCACCGCGGTGAGCAGATTCTGCGGGATCCAGCTGTCCCAGATTGCATCGTCGAAAAAATCCCGGTTGTTGGCCACCAGGTGACCCCAGTAACTCCCCGCATGCAGGATCGTATCGTCCACGTCAGTGATCACGGCCAGCGGTTTGTCATGTTCCGCGGCAAGCGCGATGTCGAGCTGCATGCGGGCGACGTTGTAGGCCTGGTAACACAAAGCACGGTACTCCGCCGCGGACTGTTTCCAGGCAACTGCCCAAAGAAGCGCGTTGCGCAGATCCGTATCGCACTCTTGAGCCTCGTCACTGGCCGATGCGAAGGGTACGACCGCGCCCGCAAGAACGGATGCAAGCATCCGCCGCCGGTTCAGAGTCCGGTTTTGCACAGGATGATTCCCCTTGAGGATGGAAACAGCGACCGGACCTGGCTGTCGATGCCGGTCGCCAGCCAGGCAGAACCGTGTCGCGTATCGGTTTAAGTCCGTTAAGCTGTATCGCCGAGATAGTCTTTCTTGCCCACGTCCACGCCGTTGTGCCGCAGGATGGCGTAAGCCGTGGTCACGTGGAAGTAGAAATTCGGAATTACGAAGCCCGTGATGTATTCGCTCCCGGTGAACTTCACTTCGCGTTGGCCCAGTTTCAATTCGATGTTGCGTTTCTCCGCACCCTCGAACTGCCCCGGCTTGAACGTTGCGAGAAAATCGATAGCCTTGCGTATTCGCGTATGCACGTCGGCAAACGTTTCCTCGTCATCAGCCCACTTCGGCACGGTATTTGCCGACAATCTTGCCGCCGCGCCTTTGGCGGTATCCGTCGCGATGCGGATCTGGAAGACGAATGGCAACATGTTGGGAAACAACCTGGCCTGGATCAGCGTTTTTTCCTCGATATTGTGCTCAGCGGCGTACTTCTCGGATTTGCTGACCACGGTATCGAGGTTCTTCAGCATTCTCGACAACGGGGCGATGACCTGGTCGTAAATGGAAATACTCATTCGGCTGTCCTTTTGATCCGGGCGACGGTGGGAACGACACTATCGTTTTCTAGCGTTTGGCTGCCTTTTTCTTCTTCTTGCTTTTCTTCTTGCCGCTTTTCTTCACTTTGCTCGCTGCTTTTGCCATGTGTGTTGCAATGGCATCCATCAACGGCGGCGACAGGCAGTCGTAGGGTTCCAGCCCGATTTCCTTAAGCCGCGCGCGAATGGCTGCCAGGTTTTCCGGTTTCTCGCCGGATTCGATGAGGGACGACACGAATGCCGCAAATTCCGGCGGTGACCATCCCGACTGCGGCGACAATTCAGTATGAATGAAATCCAGGCCGAAAAACGGATGCTGCTTGTTCTCGATACGACTGACCATGTGCACACCGCAGACTTGGCAGGCATGCCGCTTGATGACCGCACTTTCATCGACGACTTTCAGTTTCTTGCGGTTGGCACCGACTTTGACCTTGGCCCGGGGCACTACGGCAACCATGGAGAATCTGGCGCCCGCCGGTTTCCAGCAGCGCGTGCATCCGCACACGTGGTTATGCGCCGATTGACTGGCGACCTCGATTTCCACCGGATCCTTTTTGCAATGACACACGAGTGTGCCGCCCTGGAACCCGGCGCGCGCCGGCATGATGCCGTTATCGACGGCCGGATGAATGGATGCGGAACTGTTCATATCGCCCCCTTGGAATTATTGATATCGAAGACCCGGAACTCGTGAAGCCGCTGCATCAGCGGCGACATAGTGTAAGGCAGCTCGGCCAACGCGCAAAGCCGGATGCTAAGATTCCTCCCTTTTTACTACCGGATGTTGCGATGCTGCCAAAAGCCCTGCCCGGCCTGCTGCTGGTTCTGACCGCCGCCCTGGTCGCTTGCGATCGCGAGCGTAACGATCGGCCGCCCTCCGGAACACTCGATGCCACCCCGGGCGAGATCGACGCCGCACTCGCAACCATGACCGCGGACACGCTGAAAGCCCACCTGGACTACATAGCAAGCGACACCCGTCAGGGAAGGATGACCGGCACCGCGGCGTACGACGAAGCGGCGGCCTATGTCGCCGAACAATTTGCGACCCTTGGGCTCGAACCTGCCGGCGAGGATGGCTGGTACCAGAACGTGCCGCTCACCGCGAATCGCATCGACGTCGAGCGGGTCGCGATCACCGTGCACAAGGACGACGGGAACTCCGAGCTTGCGTGGAAGGACGATTTCGTGATGTCGGGCGATGCTGCGCGTGAGACATCGACCGTCACGGCCCCGGTCGTATTCGTCGGTTACGGCGTGCACGCGCCGGAAATCCAGTATTCGGACTACGACGGCATCGATGTGGGAGGCAGGATCGTGGCACTGTTCGGCGGTGCGCCGGCCGCATTCCCGCACAACGAGCGCGCTTACTACTCCTCCGGCCGCACCAAGACCGACGAGATGGTACGCCGCGGCGCTGTCGGTTATATCAGCCTGCGCTCCAGGGTGGATCAGAAGCGTGTGCCCTGGGAGCGTCTGACCCTGAACGCCGGCGTACAGCCCGGCATGTCCTGGATCAATCTGTCCGGCGACGTCGCCGACTACCATGAACAGATCGAGGGCAATTCGGTCATCAACGTGCCGACAGCGACCGAGCTGTTTGCCGGAACCCCGATCACTTTCGAAGACGCGCTGAACGCCGCAGACGACGGACGCCCTATGTCAACGGCACTCGGTATCGAAGTCACTTTGAGCCAGTCGACCCGCCACGAGGAGGCCAGCAGTGCGAATGTCGTGGGGGTACTTCGCGGCAGCGATCGAGAGCTTGCCGACGAATACATCGTATATACCGCTCATCTCGATCATGTCGGCATCGGTACGCCGGTCGACGGCGATGATATCTATAACGGCTTTTATGACAATGCCATGGGCGTGGCGCTGATGATCGAGGCGGCCCGTGCATTTGCGGCCCTGCCGGTGCGACCGGCACGCTCCATCCTTTTTGTCGCTGTGACCGGAGAAGAGCGCGGGCTGCTCGGCTCCGACTATTTCGCGCACTATCCCACGGTGCCTACGAACGCGATGATCGCCAATGTCAACCTGGACATGCCGCTGTTTCTCTATCCTCTGGCCGACATCATTGCTTTCGGTGCCGAACACTCGTCCCTCGAATCGCTCATCGGGCCAGCTATCGCGGCGGAGGATTTCGAGCTGACGCCGGACCCCATACCCGAGGAAGTGATTTT
The DNA here is from genome assembly GCA_964465665.1 of uncultured Woeseiaceae bacterium. Classification (GTDB taxonomy): domain Bacteria; phylum Pseudomonadota; class Gammaproteobacteria; order Steroidobacterales; family Woeseiaceae; genus JAKEGN01. Next base: position 14,903 of record CAYXKM010000132.1, on the reverse strand, counting down.
CATCCGCAGCGATCAATACTCGTTCGTGCGCCAGGCCATTCCGGCCGTGTACCTGGTGCCCGGCTTCACGTCACGCGATCCGGCCATCGATGGCGAGGCGACGTTTCGCGAACACCTGGCAATGCATTATCACCGGCCGAGCGACGACGACGGCCGGCCGATCGACTGGGACTCGGCCATGCGTTTTGCGAGAGCCAATGTTCGCATCGGATTGCAGATCTCGGCGGATCCCGAGCGGCCGGTGTGGAACGAAGGCGATTTCTTCGGAGACCGATTCGCCCGCCGCCAGTAGGAGATCGGGGTCAGACCACCAATTCAGGAACGATGGCCTGACCCCATTGCCGCCATCAGTAAGCCGGACCGTCTTCGTACACAAGACCGGCGACTTCCGCCTGCCGGCTCACGGTGTCATAGAGCTTCTGGTCCAGCGAATCCCGGGCGCCACCGGCTTCTTCCACTTTCTTTTTCATGAAGTCGCTGCGCGCATCGGCGAGTTCCCGCACGCGGGTTTCCAGTTCCTTGCGCTCTTGCGCGAGTTCCGCGACATAGGTGGCCTGCGCTTCCGGCGCCATAGGTTTCAGCGCCTCCGGCAACGCGTCTTTGTCGAGTTCGTCAAGCTTCACGCTGCCGCTTGCCACCGCTTCGACCAGCTCGTTGTCACCAAGGAAGTTTTCCTTGCCGGCCTCACCGGAGTTGAACGCACCGCGCCCCGCGCGCGATGCCATGGATGCTCGTTCGTGCAGCTTCGCCGTTGCCGCGATCTTCGCCGACATCTTTTCCTTTTCCGCGGTCGTGCCGTAGTACAAACGGGTTTCGTCGAGTTTTGCCGACAGAGATGCAATCTCTTCGTCGTAAGGCGTCGTCATTGCCACCGCGCTGCCGGCCTGCTCGACCTGGAAGTAACTGCCGCGTCCGAGGCTCGCGATCTGCGTCCATGGCTGGATCGTATCCGCCATGTTGCCGCACTGGATGGCGTTGACGACGATGCCCTTCTCCGCCGCGCTGGCGAGAATTGCCGGGTACTGCACTTCGCCCTGGTAATCCATGTGCGGCGGCGCATCGCCGACCAGGAATATCACCTGGTACGCCTGGTCCGCCTGGCTCCACGCCATCTCGTGCACGGCATCGTACAGTGCCTTGTTGACACTCTCCGGTCCGTCACCGCCGCCGTCCGCCTGGAAATCCATCAACGCCGCGTATACCGAATCGAGATCGCTGGAAAGATCGATGATCCGTGTGACGTAGGCATCGCCGCGATCGCGATATCCGACCAGTCCGATGCGAATTTCCGGCGTCGGCTGTGCTGACGACATGGTCGTCGCGATCGACCAGATCTTTTCCTTGGCCGCATCGATCAGCCCCGACATGCTGCCGGTCGTGTCCAGAACGAATACCACATCGACGATTGGTTTCTGTTTCTGTGTGACGGTCCCGCGGTCAATCGTGTTGCCGGTTTGCTCTACCAGGTGCCTGGCGTTCAGCGACGGGTAGTACAGCACCGCGCCGAGCGTCAGGGTAAAAAGCGCAATACCTATCAGTCCGGTTTTCATGTTCCTGTCCTCTTGGTAGTGGATGTCATTGTGTGATCAGTTGTTTCAGCGCGGCATCAGCCTGTTGTCGCGCACGTTCGAACTCATTGCCGGTTTGCGGGATCGCACCAGCCCGTGACTTCGCGGCTATCGATGACGGGATGGCTGCAAACAACGCTTGCACCAGGAAAAAGCACCACGTACCGAGGAAAACGCTGCCGGTACGCGACAGTGCCCAGACCGAAGTCACGATGCTCAGGCCGCTCAACGCCATGTCCATGAGCGCGGGAATGACGCCCGAGTAAAAATACAGCGATCGCACCAGCCATACGGCGCCGGCATGAATGAGCAAATAGAATGGTAAGGGAGGCGCCAGCCACCAGGTTGCCAGCGTCATTGCGCTCCACAACACGACGGTCGTTGCGCGACCGGTCCTCTCATCGTTACGGCTGAACAAATAAAGAATATAGGCGAGCGCGAGGCCCGGAATGACCAGCCGTGATACGGCGCCCACACCGATGAACGGAATGAATACCGCGACGAACGCCGATGCCAGGAATCCGAGCACTGCTGCGGCCGCAACGCCATGAAAGAATCCCGGCCGCTTCATGACGCCCTCCTCGAGGCCAGCTCACGCAGAAACGCCACTTCGATTTCGTTGTCGCTGACCACGAGTTCCTGCGTGGCCCAAGGCGCATCGCCGTATGTGCTCCTTTCATCGCGCGAGGAGCGCTGCGCGAAAATCTCGGCTTTCTGCCGCAGCGATGCGAGCGCGGCGCGATTTTCCTCGAGCTGCGCCCGTTGTTCGGTGAGGAACTTTTCGTTCGACTGTTCGTCAGTGTTCAGGCGCTTGACCAGGCGCTGGGATTCGAGCTTCCTGCGGACGATGCTGCGTGCGAGATCGTCCTTTCCGGATGCGAAGCAAAGGTCCAGTTCCTTTTCGAACTCGACCAGCTTTTCACCCAGATCGCTTCTTCGCGAAGCCAGCATCTGCTGCTCGTGCGCACATTGCCGGATACGTTGCTCACTGGCGGCGAGCTCGTCGTCCATTTCGCGAATCGCCTGTTTCAGCAGCTGTTCGGGCTCTTCGATGCGATCGAGCACGGCATGAAAATCCGCTTTGAAAAGGCGCGAGATTCGATTGATAAATGCCATGGTGTGACTCCTGCGTGGTTATCCGATGACGGGATCCATCGTAGGAACACAGTGGCCGGTTGCACAGGCAGACTTTGGTAAAACCTCAAGGCTGCGATTTACAAAAAATTTACATTCGCGCGCGGCGCCTGCATCAGGTAAGTGATAACGTAAGTCACGATGAAGCGACAAAGCCGCATACTGATCGTGGAAGACGAGGAAGCCATTCGCACCGGCCTCGCCGACGTGCTCGTTTATCACGGCTACGAGGTCGACGAGGCAGCGACCGGACCCGAAGGGCTTAAGAAAGCGCTGACCGGCAAGTTCGACCTGATTCTGCTCGACATCATGTTGCCGGGCATGGACGGTTTCGCCATCTGCAACGCCATTCGCGAAAACGACCGGCGGCAACCCGTGATCATGCTGACAGCGAGGACCTCCGATGAAGACATCATCGACGGTCTGAAACTCGGCGCCGACGATTACGTCGGGAAGCCGTTCTCCGTTCAGCAGTTGCTGCTCAGGATCGAGGCGGTGTTGCGGCGTAGCGGCGTCGGCGAGGCGCGGCTACGGACCCTGGAGCTCGGCACACTCAGCATCGACACGGAGAATCTTTCCGGCACACACGGTGCGGAAACACTGACTTTCACGCGGCGCGAGATCGATATCCTGAGCTACCTCGCGGCGAACTCGAGCCGCCCCGTTCCTAGAGAGGAATTACTATTAAAAGTATGGGGTTATGCACGAAACCTCGACATCGAGACACGTACGGTAGACATCCATGTCGCGAAGCTCCGGCGCAAGATCGAGCCCGACCCGAAAGAGCCGGTCCATCTCCTCACCGTGCGCGGCGCCGGTTACCGGCTGATCACCGGTCACTGATATGCGCAGCCTGTTCGACTCCCCGGATTCTGACTGTCATGGCAAGCAACAACTTCCTCAAAGCGTTTGACGTACGGCGACTGCGCCTTTTCGTTGCGCTCCTGTTCCTAGTGCTCGCCGTGCCGACGGCGGCGCTGATCTGGCAAGCCTATGGCCAGCTCAAATGGGAAGCTTTCCACCAGCACCGTGGCATGGCCGAGGAACTGACCGCGCGTATCGACGCGGATCTGGGCGAGCGCATCCGGACCGCCGAGGCCCGCGGATTCGCCGACTTTGCATTCCTGGTGGTGAGCGGCGACCCCGCTGCCAATTTCCTGCAGCGCTCGCCGCTGGCCGAATACCCGGTGCCGCAGGACATTCCGGGTGTCATCGGTTATTTCCAGGTCGATGCCGACGGCAGCTTTCGTACGCCGCTGCTGCCGCCAGCGGACACTGCACTGGACAAACTCGGCATTCCACCAGAAGAACTGGCGGAACGGCGATCGCTGGCGGACGAGATTCATCGGGTTCTCGCCGACAACCGGCTGGTTCGCGACCCTGCGATATCCGACGCCCCACCGGCCGAAGCAGCTGTGGCCGGCGAAGCCGAGCGACAGGAAGGAAAACGCAAGGACGATTACAGCCAGCAGGTCTTCGATCAACTGAACAGTGCGCCGCAAGCGCAGTCTCCTGCCGCCGGCGCGATGGCGGTGACCGGCAATGAGAGCGACAGGGATGCACGGGAGCAGGTTGCCGCCTACGGCAAGGTCGCCGACCTGAAGCTAGATGCCTCCCTGCAGAAAAAGAGCGAAGGCCTGGAACGAAAGCCCGAAACCGCAGTATCGGCCGCCGCGAAAGAAAATGCCGAGGCGAATCTCGCCGGCCGCGCACGCCGGCTGGAGCAGTCGGCACTGCCACAGTTACCGGCATCGGTGCCGGCCGCCGCTGCCGAGTCTGCGACGGAAAGCGCTGGCATCGGCGCAGCCAGTGCTGTTCGCATCAGCACGTTTGCCAGCGAGATCGACCCGTACGAGTTCAGCCTGCTTTCCAGCGGCCACCTTGTGCTGTTCCGCAAGGTCTGGCGCAACGGCGAGCGGCTGATCCAGGGACTGCTGATCGATACGGAATCGTTCCTGTCCAGCGCTATCGAAAACAGGTTTCGCGCCACATCGTTGTCGGACATGTCGGACCTCGTGATCGGCTACCAGTCCGAAGTCATCCGCATGGTTCGCGGTGCGGAGGCCGATAGTTACCCGGTGAGTTCCGAAGAACTGCGGGGAACGCTGCTGTATCAACGCCGGCTTTCCGCACCGCTGGATCAACTCGACCTGATCTACTCCGTCAACCGCTTGCCGGCCGGACCGGGAGCGAAGGTCCTGCGTTGGACGTCGGTCATCATCGCAATTGTTTTTGTGGCCGGTTTTTATTTGGTCTATCGCCTCGGGCTCGGCCAGATCCGGCTGGCGCGCCAGCAACAGGATTTCGTATCGGCCGTCAGCCACGAACTGAAAACCCCGTTGACCTCCATACGCATGTACGGGGAGATGCTGAAGGAAGGGTGGGTAGCCGAGGACAAGCGCAAGCAGTATTACGGGTACATACACGATGAATCGGAAAGGCTGACCCGGCTGATCTCGAATGTCCTGCAGCTTGCGAAAATCACGCGAGCCGAACCACAGCTTGAGCTGAAAAGGAAAACGATCGCCGAATTGATGGATCAGATCGATTCGAAAGTCGGCAGTCAGATCGGGCGAGCGGGATTTACACTGAACCTGGTTCGCGGCGCTGTTGACGACAAATCGTCGGTGATGGTCGATGACGATTGTTTCACGCAAATCATCATCAACCTGGTGGACAATGCAATCAAGTTTTCAAGGAATGCCGCGAACAAGGTCATCGATATCGGCAGCCAGACGACGGGCGACGGCAACGTCGTTTTCACCATCCGCGACTACGGGCATGGCATCCCGAAAGGCCAGATGAAGAAAATCTTCCAGCTTTTCTATCGCGCGGAATCGGAACTCACCCGCGAAACCGTCGGCACGGGCATTGGTCTTGCGATCGTGCACCAGCTCGCAGCCCTGATGCGTGCCAAAGTAGACGTCGTCAACAGGGAACCCGGCGCCGAGTTCCGGCTTGCGTTTCCTATTGTCGGTGAATAGGAAACGATTGAATCCGGATCAGGGCGCGGTTAATACACGCCACCATCCGAGTCGCCGGCACCTGCAACGACCACTACGGCGGCGGCTATGGCTGCTGCCAACCCGATAGTTTTCCCCGCGCTGAATTGTCGCACTTCAATTTGCTGAGCATCGGACCAGGCGACAAAGGATCCGTCACCGCCAATTCCATCGTCAGTTATCGAGTCGATCGCGAAGGTCAATTCCGAGCCGTCCTTTCCCCTGACACTGACGTTGTCACCAACGTCCAGCTGATTCTGCACCAACTCTCGATCGGTCACTGGAAAGGTCTGCAGGGTCGTGCATCCGAAAACGAATGTTGCCAAAACCACAAACAGAATGACCTTACCCAGCCGGTTGAAGCCAGTCATTTTTCCCCCTATGCGACAGGTCGCCGCCGAACACTTTTTGATCGAATACGCCAAGGCAATTCAGAGTCCTGAATTTCGACCGAATTGAAGCAACAAGTTCGTGGTTCGAGCACAATTTTTGAGGATTCTGCTCTGATTCCCGGTCCTATTTTCCAAGTAGTGAGTAAGGCCCGCCCTTTTCCAGCGCCCGCTGGTAGGCCGGCAGCGCGCGAATCCGTTGCAGGAATCGCAGCAGATTTGGATAGTGCGATGTCAGATCCGTGCGCACCTCGGCAGCCTCGACCGCAAAACTCATTTGCATGTCGGCTGCTGTCATCGTGTTGCCGCAAAACCAGGTCGACTTCCCGAGCGCCGCTTCCATGAATGCCTGGTTGCGTTTTACGTTCGGTTCCAGGTAGTTGCTGCGCACTTTGGCTGCAATGCCCTTGGCCACGGGTTTGAGGAAAAACGGCATCGGCGCGTTCTCGATCCGGCTCATGATCAGCGACACGATCATCAGCGGCATGAAACTTCCCTCGGCATAGTGCAGCCAGTAAGTCCATGCGAGCCGCTCCGGAGTGCCCTCGGCCGGCCGCAGGCGGCCGTTGTCATACTTGCCAACGAGGTACTCGATAATCGCGCCGGACTCGGCCACAACGGTGTCACCGTCCGTGATGATCGGCGACTTGCCGAGCGGATGGATCGCTTGCAACTCGGGCGGCGCCAGACTGGTCACCGGATCGCGTTTGTAGAGCTTCAAACGGTAATCGACGCCCAGTTCTTCGAGTAACCAGAGTATGCGTTGTGAACGAGAGTTTTCGAGGTGATGCAGGGTCAGCATGGGAATCCGGTCCTTGCGCGAAGGTCAGGACCGGATTCTACCCCTGTTGGCAATACCCCGCGGAACGCAATCGCTCCTTAGGCGTTATGCTGCCGAGCGTTCCCTTTCCAGTTCCCGCACGATTACCAGGATGTCCGCCTCGATATCGGCGAGAATTTTCTCGGCAGTATTGCCGATGGTAATGCCGGACAGGCCGCTGCGTCCGATGCTGCCGACAATGACCAGGTCCGCGCCGATCCTGTTGGCCAGGCGCGGAATGACTTCCTCCGCACTGCCCTGGCGTACATGCGCTTGCGATCGTGCAATCCCGAGCATCTTGGCAACATCCGGCGGATGCACAAATCGGTCCGCTTCCGGGTACGCACTGATCGAGTGCAGCTCGATGCTTTCGCTGCTGCCGCGCAGGCTCCTGCCGAGAGCGATGATGGCCTCGTTCAGTTCAGCGTGGCTTGCATCGGTAGCGTTGAAATCCACTGCAACAAGCACTTTTCTCAGCTCATCCAGTGGGTCGTGTTTGACCAGCAACAAATCGCTGCCACGTAACGAACGAATCAGGTGTCGATCGGAACTGGCGAGTGCCAATGGTCGTCCACTGGCTTGCTTGATCACCAGGTCGTAAGAGCCACGTTCCGCGGCGAGACAGACGGCTTCGCGCCAATCGGCATCCCATTCGACCAGTGGCTCGATAGCAACACCCTTGCTCGCAAACGTGTCAAGAATCTGCTGCAACCACATCCTGTGACGCGTGAGCTCGACGAGCCGCAGGCGCTCCGGGTCGTCACACTGGGCGTCGGAGAAAATGGCGAGAAAAGCGGTGATTTTGCTGCCAGACCGGGCTCTTGCGATGGAGACCGCTTTTTTCAATGCCCACTGATCGTTTCGAGTCGGGTCGATTACCGCCAGTATGCGGATTGCATTGGTGTTCATGTTCATTACTCAGTCAAGTACATTTTAAGAGACAATTCATTATCCTGAATGCGCTTTCTTTCCGATATTCGTATCTCTACCTAGGCAAAAAAGTCTTATCATCGGGCCGCCAGTCTGCATATCCCCCATACTTCAGATTTGCGCAAATGGCGATCCGGGAAAGTCGGAAATCAGAGAGGTTTGACAACAACATGACAATACCTGGCAGCTTTCGAGTCGTCCGTAGCCTTGCTTTGCTGCTATGCCTGACAGGCATAACGCCGACCGCGCAAGCCGCAGCCGAGTTTGACTACTTCACCGCCAATCGCACCATGATTCGCAATGGCGTGCAGGCGGTGCTGATGTGCAACGGGCTTTTCACGTCGCATCGCACGCTCGACCAGGTATTCGCACAGGAACTGCGGTACCTGCCGGAGCCCGTCGGCACCGCGACCGGCGGCGATTACCTCGTCGATGTCGAGCGCAAAGCGGTTGCAATCGGCGGCGGCGAATCCGGGCCGGTGATCCGCGCGGCATATCGTGCAGGCATTGGTTGCATCGTCATGGGGCCGGAGCAGACTTTCGACGATATCGACTCGCTGCCGATACTCGAGCTGCCATTGCCCGCGGGCAATGCCGACACGATCCCGTGGCCAAACGGTGACCGGGTCGCAGAGCAGCCTTTGCCGGAGACGGTCGACGCCGCCGCTTTGCAAGCCGCGTCCGACTGGGCGTTCGAGCGCGAGTCGCCGGAGCAGTTCACGCTGAGCCTTTTGGTCGTTTACAAGGGCGACATCATTCACGAGCGCTACGCCGAGGGCGTCGACCGTCACACCCGCACGCGAACATGGTCAACGGCCAAGAGCATTGCGGCGACACTGATCGGCATGCTGGTCGATGACGGCCGCTTGGTGCTCGACGCACCGCTGGGCATTGAATGGCTGCCAGTGTTGCCGGCCGGCGAATCCGACCCGCGAAATGCAATCACGCTGCGGCACGTACTCAACATGTCGAGCGGACTCGAACCGGTCGACAGTTTCGGCATGGAGTACGCCACCGGTTCCGGTCTTGCGTACTGGGCAGGCTCGAGTTCGGTCGACGGCGCGCGCAATCGCGGCCTGGTGCGCCAGCCCGGCAGTGTATTCGAGTACGAAAACTACGACACTTTGCTCGCCATCTACGCCATGAAAAGGGCTCTGGGCTCCGACAAAAGCTACCGCGAATTTCCGCGCCGGGCGTTACTCGACCGTATCGGCATGCGCAGCACGCTGGTCAGTACCGATCGTTTCAACGACTTCATTCTCAGCAGCCAGGTGTATACCAATGCGCGTGACCTGGCGCGGTTTGGCCTCCTGTACCTGCAAAACGGCATGTGGGACGGTGAACGGCTGATCTCGGAGGACTGGATTCGGTTCGCGCGGACGCCGGCGGCCTCCACCACTGCGACCGGGAACTTTTACGGCGGACACTGGTGGCTTGTTCCGGACGATCGCACTGACGTGCCGAAGGATGCCTATCGTACCGCCGGCAACCGCGGCCAGTACGTGATTGTCGTGCCCTCGCACGACCTTGTGATCGTGCGCCGCGGCCTCGATTATGGCCGCCAGGGCTTCGACGCCTGGGACCTCACCCTCGAAGTGCTGAAAGCACTGTCCCCGTAGTGTAATTTCCAAAATACTTTAGGCGCCTCTCCGCGCCATTGCCATGCGGAATTCTACGGATAGGAACTGCCTCCGTTGCGGAAGACACTATCATTTGCCGGAACTCTCTCCGGCAAACGATGGAAAAGCATGGAGGTGAGCGCAATGACCAAGATACGCGACATCAGTCCGAAAAAGGAACGCGAATCGGCTGTTGGTCGGGCAGTAAGGCCGTTCACCCACAGCATGGAGGAATTCTTCGAGAATTTCCTGCCACGCCGCTGGATGGACGACATGTTCGAAGCCAATGGTTGGCGACGTCCGCTGACGGCGGATTTCGAGCGCGTATTCGAGGGCTTTCCCAGGATCGACATGGTCGACAAGGGCAACGCACTCGTCGTCCGAGCGGAAATGCCCGGCATTAAAAAGGACGATCTGGACGTCCTGATCACCGGCGATCGCCTGACGATCGACGCCAGCCGGAAATTCAAGGAAGAAGAGAAAGACGATACCTGCTTCCGCAACGAAATGGCTTACGGCCGAATCTACAGGACCTTGCATCTGCCCGTGGCCATCAAGGGAGACGAGGCAAAGGCCGAGTTGAAGGATGGCATCCTCGAGATAATCCTCCCCAAAGTGGAGGCCGTCACCCCGTTCACAGTCAAGGTTGCCTGAAAGACCGGTAACCCGAACGGGGTACAGGGGGCGGCGCCTGCCGCCCCCTTATTTTGTCGGCTAGCCAAAGAGCCATGCCGGACGCTACAGTGCTGTTCCGGACTTTTGACCCCGGCGGCCAGCCAGCAGAACGACAGCGCCAGCCCCGGCACCCACACATTGTGAGCAACGCGTTTGGCGGCTGACCCGCACGGCACAACTGAATCACCCGCTGTCGACGAGCTACCCGGCGATTCCGTGAAGCCGGTCGCGCGCGCAACCGGTGCACGCAGTGACCTGCACGTCATCGGCGACATGTTGCCGTACCTGCGACCGTACATCGGCCGCATCTCGCTCGCATTGCTGCTCATTGTGGCCGCGAAACTCACCAACCTGCTCGTGCCGTTCCTGCTGAAAGGCATTGTCGACCAGCTGAACGTAGAGCCGAGTCTGTTACTCCTGCCGGTCGGCCTGTTGCTCGCATACGGTGCTTCGCGTATCGGAGTCACGCTGTTCACCGAATTGCGCCAGGTAGTGTTCGCCCGCGTCATGGCGCGCGCCTCGCGGGAAATCACTTTGCGTGTGTTCCGCCACTTGCATGCCTTGAGCCTGCGGTTCCATCTCGGGCGCCGGACCGGTGGAGTCGCGCGCGATGTCGAGCGCGGCGGCAGTGCGGTGGCCGATCTGCTCGACTGGACCTTGTACACGATATTTCCGACCGCTCTCGAAGTCCTGCTGGTGACCACCGTCCTGGTGTGGGCCTACGACTGGGGCTTTGCGCTGATCACCCTTGGTACTCTCGCCGCTTACATGCTCTGGACTTTTTCGATTACCGAATGGCGCACGCGTTTTTACCGCGCGGCGGTCGAGGCCGATACGCGCGCCAACGAACGCGCTGTCGATTCACTGCTGAACTACGAAACGGTCAAGTACTTCAATAACGAAGCACACGAAGCCACGCGATACGACGAAAATCTTCGGCATCTCGAGAACGCGACAGTGAAATCGCAGACCTCGCTCGCCGTGCTCAATCTGGGGCAAACCGTCATCATTTCACTCGGCGTCACCGCGATGATGTGGCGGGCGGCTGCCGGAGTCACCGCCGGCAACCTCACCATCGGCGACCTGGTGCTGGTGAACGCCTACCTGTTGCAGTTGTCGGCGCCGCTGTTTCTCCTTGGCATGGTGTATCGCGAAGTCAAGCAGGCGCTCACCAACATGGAGCGCCTGTTCGGACTGCTCGATGAGCGTCAGGACGTCCAGGATCGTCCCGGCGCCGTGCCACTCGTAGCCACGCAACCCGCTGTTCGATTCGACAACGTCAGCTTCGGTTACGATGTGCGGCGCAGCATCCTGCACGATGTGACTTTCGAGATCCCCGCCGGCGGCACGATTGCCGTCGTCGGTCATTCCGGATCCGGAAAATCGACACTCACTCGGCTTTTGTATCGCTTCTATGACATCGATTCCGGCGTCATTCGCATCGACGGCCGCGATATTCGCGATTACACGCAGCAGTCGCTGCGCAGCGCCATTGCCATCGTTCCGCAGGATACCGTGCTGTTCAACGACACGATTTTCTACAACATACAATACGGACGCACCGAGGCGAGCCGACGCGAGGTCGAGGAGGCGGCCAGCGCTGCGCATATTCACGATTTCATCATGAGCCTGCCGGACGGTTACAACGCCGAGGTCGGTGAGCGCGGTTTGAAACTGTCGGGTGGCGAGAAACAGCGGGTGGCGATAGCGCGTGCGTTGCTGAAGAATCCTGCCGTACTGATTTTCGACGAGGCAACCTCCGCGCTCGATTCGCAATCGGAGAAATCGATCCAGGCCGTGCTCGTTCGCATCCAGGTCGGCCGCACCACGCTGATCATTGCACACCGACTCTCGACAGTGATGAATGCAGACCAGATCCTGGTCATGGATCGCGGCCGCATCGTCGAACGCGGCCGGCACGCGGAACTGCTCGCTGCCAACGGCTACTATGCAAAGATGTGGCGACTGCAGCAGGAACAACGAAAAACGGGGTCAGACCTCGATTTGGTGACCGGCTGAGTTCATGGTTATGCAAAAGAAATCGTGGTCTGACCCCGTTTTACTTGCGCTGCTGGTGGTAATCGCGGCAGTGCCTGCGCGTGCGCAGGAACTCGCGCCACGGGCCTACTGGCCGGCGCCGAACGGCACCAACGTGTTGAGCGTCGCCTACCAGTATTCGACCGGTGATGTCGTGACCGATCCGTCCCTGCCGGTCACCGGTGTGGACTCGAAACTGAATTTTCTGCAAGTGAACTATCAGCGTACGTTCAGCTTGTTTGGCCGGACCTCGAATGCGCAACTGAGTCTTCCGTATGGCAACGGCACTTCCGAGGGATTCGTCAACGGGGAATTTATCAGCGCTGAACCGACAGGTTACGGCGATTTGCGCGGCCGCATGTCGATCAATCTCCGTGGCGCGCCGACGATGGATCTGGCCGGATTTCGCGAACTGACGGCCAACCCGGAAACCATCGTCGGTGCCAGCCTGCTGATTCAGGCTCCAACCGGCAGATACAACCCCGACAAACTCCTGAATGTCGGTGCAAACCGCTGGGCGGTGAAGCCTGCCATTGGCGCCATCTGGCCATTGCACCCGACCTGGCTACTCGAAGCGGAGTTCGGCATCTGGTTTTTCGGCGACAACGATGAGTTTCTCGGCATAACGCGCGAACAGGAACCGATATACTCCACCGAGTTCCACCTGGTGAAGCGACTGCGCGAAGGGCTGTGGCTCTCGCTCGACATGAACTACTACATGGGTGGCCGCACGACGGTCGACTCGGACAAGAGAGCCGACCTGCAACGCAATTCCCGACTGGGCTTCACGCTGTTCAAGCCACTGAAGAGAGGGCACGCACTGCGTGCGGGCGTCAGCACCGGTGTTGTCACCGCCTCCGGCGGCGATTACTCCACCTTCAGCCTGGTTTACATCTACGCCTGGTAACTTTGGTGACACTTACCATTGACTTTGGTGACAGTAACCATAACTCGGCATATTGAATTGAATTGCCAGCAGCCTGAATCGATTCGATATGCGAATCTCGGCCATTCCATCTGGCGCATCACGTAAAGGACTTGGAATGCCAAGGATGGCGCGTCTCGTAGTACCCGGCTATCCACATCACATCACGCAACGGGGATGTCGGCGACAGCAAACTTTCTTTGAGCCAGCAGACTACCGGGCCTACCTGGACTTGATGGCGAATCGAAAAGCGGATGCCGGTGTCGACATCTGGGGTTATTGCCTGATGCCGAACCATGTGCACCTGATCGCCGTGCCGGAACACAAGAGCAGTCTGGCGATGTTGTTCCGAACTGTACACAGAAAATATTCGTTGCAGGTCAATGCGGCTCATGACTGGCGCGGGCACCTTTGGCAGGAGCGATTCTACTCTTGCGTCATGGACGAACCTCATTTGCTTGCCACTTTTCGCTATGTCGAGCTGAATCCTGTACGCGCCGGGCTTTGTGACAAAGCTGGAGACTGGTCCTGGTCCAGCGCACGAGCACATCTGTTCAACGAATCTGACTATCTTGTCAGCCGCACTTCTGTGACCGATCAGATTCACGATTGGCACGCTTTCCTTGCGGAACACGACGCACCGAACATTATTGAGGCAATAAGAGCTCATACACGAACCGGCCGGCCGGCGGGCGAGCCGCATTTCATCGAGAACCTGGAAAGGCTCACCGGAAAGCAGCTCAGAGTCCGAAGGCCAAGTTCGAAAATGCGAAAATAGGGTAACTGTCACCGCAGTCAGGGTAACTGTCACCGACTTTTGACCCTTCCCCGCGTGTTGGTGGAGTACCGGGCACAAGGCCAATCGGACGGTTTTGTGGATGTGACGGCCACTTGGGGCTAGAATTTCGGATGTCGAGCCGTTCGGTCCAAGTTGTTCGGCTACATCTGGAGCGATGCCATGATCAAATCACTGAGACTGCCGGCGCTGCTGCTGGCTTTTGCGTATTCGTCGGTTCTTGCCGATGCCCAAACCGGACAAAAGTACTTCACGGCCATGGCTTCCTACTCCGACGGTGATGTTGACCGTCTGGTCGATGACGGTGTGACCGGCGGCGAAATCGGCATGGGCTGGGCATTCCACGATAGCTGGAACATCGAAGGCTACGCCGGGTTTTTCGATCTCGACGGCCCCGCAGCCCAGGAACACATCGACGTCGGCGCCAAACTGCAACTCGTGATCGGACGCGAGAACCGCCTCACACCGTATTTGTTCGCCGGTGCCAGCTACCTCGAGGTCAATCCGGAGGCCGGCGCGACCGAAAACGGCACCGCTTTTTCCGCGGGCGCCGGATTGATGCTCGACCTCTTCGGCGATTCCCCGGCTGCACTTCGCGCCGAATACCGTTATCGCTGGGATGATCTTCTCGATTCGCGCCTGACTGACCAGTTCCTGAGCCTCGGCCTGCAGTTCCCGTTCGGTGGCGCGAAGCCGGCGGCAGCAGCGGTCGTCGCCGATCCCGACAGCGATGGCGATGGCGTTGCCGACAGCAGCGATCGCTGCCCCGGAACGCCGGCCGGCGTTTCTGTCGATGCCAGCGGTTGCCCGCTTGACAGTGATGGTGACGGCGTGGCCGATCACAACGACGACTGCCCGGGAACGATGCGCGGCGTGACCGTCGATACGCGCGGCTGCGAACCCGATACCGACCGTGACGGCGTGCTCGATCGCAACGACCGTTGCCCCGGCACGACAGCCGGGGTGCAAGTCGATGTCAACGGTTGCGAGATCAAGGAGGAGATCCAG